>CALYAR010000022.1 GCA_944393585.1 uncultured Clostridia bacterium
TATCATTGCGCATTCCAAGGGCGGGTTGGACGCCCGATATGCCATCAGCATACTGGGGATGGACGAGTTTGTTGCCTCTCTCACTACGATGAATACGCCCCATCATGGCTGCAAGTTCGTAGACAAATTGGCTGCATGGGTTCCGGAACCGGCGTATCGGTTTATAGCCAGGCATTTTGACAACACGTTCCGCCGGTTCGGAGACAGAAATCCGGATTTCTACACGGCTACGCATCAATTTTGCACCGATGTAAGCAGAGAATTCAACAAAAGAGTGCATGACAGCGAAAAAGTGTATTACCAAAGCTATATGTCCAAGATGAAAAATGCCTGGAGCGACACGCTTCTCTCCATTCCCTATCTATTCATTAAATCCGTGGATGGAGAGAACGACGGTCTGGTCTCGGTTGATTCCGCAAAGTGGGGGAACTTCCGCGGCGTAATTACCTCCCCCGGCCGAAGGGGTATTTCACACGGCGACATCATTGACCTCAAACGACAGGACTATAACGGGTTTGATGTTAGTGAAACATATGTACAAATCGTAAAAGAACTGAAAGAAAAAGGATTTTAAAAGGAGAGAAAAACATGGCAGTATTGGTTGAAGAATATCGCGGTGAAGTTTTGGAAAATGTCCACAATGGAAGAATTTGTATTACAGACAGTGAAGGAAACATCGTAGGCAGCGTAGGAGATGCCGAACAGATGACTTATTTTCGTTCCTCGTCGAAGCCCATTCAAATGCTGCCCGTCCTGGTGCGGGGACTGGATCGCAAATACAACCTGTCCGATCGGGAGATCACGATTCTAGCCGGTTCTCACGCCGGCCAGCCCTGGCATCTTGAAGTAATTTTAAGCCTGCTTGGCAAGACAGGATATCAGGAAAGTGACCTGATCATGCTCCCGGCTTATCCGGATGACGGAAAATACCGGGATCAAATGCTGATCCAGCAGCTTCCGCCCCGCAAAGCACTGCACAATTGTTCCGGCAAGCACATTGCCGCTATGATGTTAGCGGAAGATTTGTGCGGGGATCATCGGGACTATTGGCGTCCGGAAAGTGCCGCACAAAAGGAAATTCTGCACTACATCTCGGCATTCTCCGGTTGCCCGGAAGAAAAAATCAAACTGGGAGTTGACGGCTGCGGAATCGTCGTGTTTGCTGTTGCGCAGAAATGTATTGCACAAGCTTACACCAGGCTGGCCTGCCCGGAAACGCTGAATGATCCAAACATCAGTGCAGCGGCGAAAAGAATGCAGAAACTGATTCATGAAAACAATAAAATGATGCGCGGCGAAGGCTATCTTTGCAGTATATTCAACGAAGATCCCAATATCATCGCAAAGGGCGGCGCTCAGGGAGTCTATGGATTTGGCTTAAAGAAAGAGCGGCTTGGCGTTTCCATTAAAATTGAGGATGGAACAGAACAGATCTGGCCCAATGTCATCGCCGAAATACTGCGCCAGCTTCACTATGACAATCAGGACACCCTCCAAAAGCTGGATCAGCTCAGCTACCGGGAAATTCGAAACTGCACAAATGCCGTCGTGGGTCATGCAAAGACTGTTTTTCATCTGGAAATGCAGTCATAAGCACCAAATTCGAAGCGGATTCCGATTGAAACTCGTTATGAAGATGGGGGAAAGAAATGAATTTTAACGATTGCCATTTAAAACCATTAACAGAACAGGCGGCTGCGGAGATCAGCGAATGGGAATGGAACAAACCATATGATGTGTATCATTTCAAAGGCCGTCCCAATGGATATTTATGGGACCGAAAAACGTGGGGGATCGAGCAGTTTTATCTCGATGGGAAAGGAACTGCTGTGGGTCTGGTCTCCTGTCAGTTTGACCAAAACCAGCTATGGGTTGGTTGGGCTTTCTCTCCGGAATTGTGCGGAAAGGGAAAGGGACACTTGTTTATCGAAACATGCATCAGAGAAATTAGAAAAATAAAAAACTATAAAGGGAAACTGTATCTGAGAGTGGCTGCTTCTGACGCGCGGGCCATAAAGGCATATCAAAAAGCAGGGTTTGTATATTTCAAAACCATACCAGATGAAATTGCATATTCCAACCATACAGAAGATTTTTGGATTATGACCAAAGATGACATCAGCCCCTCCTCTGTTGCACAAATATGACGGGGATGCGGGAAGGTCACAGCAGAATTCACTGCTTCCAGGATTTTAGGAAACGGTTTTGCTTTTGCAATTTCACATTGGTTCCACATCGGGAGGGCATAAGAGGCTCCGCTCTTATGCCCTTTTTCCCAATCGGCCGGCTTTTTCCTGTTCATCCATTTCACAGATGTCTTTATGCAAAACAAATCCGGCAATCGAACCGAATTTTTGTTTGTCTGCCTCTTATGCTGCCGGCTCGGCAGAAACAGAAAGTGTATGTTCCATTTTTGCCTTTGCCTCCGCCACCGATTCTTCGTTGGGCAGGATGACGTACAGATTCCGGCCCGGCATGGAATAGGTTTGCCGCAAAGCGCCGGTACCTTCTGTGGTATAGGTGGAAATGTTCCACTGCCGGTTGTCGGAGAGCTGCATTTTAACCAGCGACAGAATCTGATCCTCCGGCATATTGGTTTCAAAGCTTCCGCCAATGGCTTCCATGACGGCGCTGTAATTTTTCAGCAGCGCCGGAGAAGTGCATTTCTGAATGACCGCCCGGATGACCTCCATCTGGTTTTTGGCCCGCTGATAATCGCCCTGCGCAAAGCTGTAGCGTTCCCTTGCAAAAGCGAGGGCCTCGATTCCCGTCAGCTGGTTATAGCCTTTGTGGTATTCTTTGATATTTTTTACCGTAAAATCATAATCCGAATAGACTTCCACCCCGCCCAGCGCATCAATGACATTGACAAAGCCGCTGAAATTAATGCGAAGATAGTAGTCAATGTCAATTCCATAAAGCCCCTCTAAGGCGCCGATCGAATTCTCTACTCCGTAAATTCCCGCATGGGTCAGTTTGTCTTTCTTCCCCTTCGTTGCCGCAAAGTCAACATAGTAATCTCTTGGAGTTGAAACCATCATGACCTCTTTCGATTTCGTATTCACTGCAGCCAGGATGTTGACGTCGCTCCGCGAGCGGGCAGAGATACTGCCGAATGTATCAATGCCGCTGATATACACGGCAAAAGTCTCCGGCATATCGACAGGTACTGTGAGCTCCTCTTCTCCGCTTTGCTCTTCTTCCCATTCCAGTGTGCCGATCCTGCGGATCCCTTCCAAAACCCACTCGTACCCTTCTGCTTCTGCAATACTTTCCACATAGGAATCGTGCAGAAGGATGGCGCGGCAGGTCTGAGCGCGCAGCCCGTCGGCTAAGGCAAAGTAGTTCTCGTATTCGGTCACTTCCGGCTTCTGTCCCAGTTTATCCCCAAGCTGGGATAAAACCGGGTCCAGCTGCTGCGTGTCTTCCTCCGCCCGGTTCACGCCATAGGCATATCCCGCTGTATCTTCGATTTCATCTGCCGGATCGTCCTCCAGCACATAAACGGAAATCATATTCTTTGGCTCCCCGATCGTGGTTACCTCATTGAGCGTTTTCTTCATGACGGAGATATAGTAAAAGCCGATCATGAAAATGACAATGAGGATCAAAAGGATGATTCCCGCTATGATCCACAGAAGCCGCTTCCTCTTTTTTGTCATCGCTTCATTTCCCCCATTTCGAAGACCCGATCTGCGATTTCTTCCGCACGATCGGCCGTTTTCGCCACCTTCCACTTTTGGAATGCCTCCGGATCGCGAAACCCAAATCCGTAGGTCACCGCCAGAAAATCGACTCCCGCCTCACGGGCGCCGGCGGCGTCAAATTCGCTGTCGCCCACCAAAATGGTTTCGCTCCTGCCGGCTCCCGCTTTCTGCATACAGCGGAGGATCAAATCCGCTTTGGTCAGCCGGTCATTCGCATCCATGCCGCAGACGAAATCAAAAAACGAAAGGAGCTTGATTTCTTCCAGTATTTCCTTCGCAAACTCCTCTTTTTTTAACGTGGCGACTCCCAGAAAGCACCCGGCTTTTCTGAGCTTTCGCAGGCTCTGCTCCAAACCGCCATAGGCATGCGCTTCCTGTTTTCCCCGGCGCGCATAGTATTTGCGGTAATATCCGACTGCCTGCTCAGCTTCCGACGGGCTCATGCCGCATAAGGTTTCAAAAACCCATAAAAGCGGCGCTCCAATCGCCTTTTGCACGAAGGGATCTCCCCCAAATTCCTTCCCCATTTTCCCGAGCGACCATTGGTACGCATGAAAAATTCCTTCATACGAGTTTACAATGGTTCCATCCATATCAAACAAAACGCATTGGTACATACCTAAACTCCCTGCTCATAGACCGAAGCAGTCAAAAAGGTGAGCTGCATGGTTTTTGCCAGCTCTTTGATCTGCCTGCGGATGCGCTCCTGCTTTTCCAACATTTCCGCTTTATTGACTTCAAAATCCAAGTCCCTGCTGTAGTAATTGCCGCTGTGACTGCGGTAGCCGTCAAACCCGGCGAGCGTTACATCGTCCGCGCCGCACTGCCGGAGCAGATTTAACAGCATGAGTCCCGCATTGTCGGACACCATATCATCGCTGTTGGTATAGCGGTCATAATCGACAGAGAGAAATTCTCCCTCTTTTCCCTCCGCCACATTCGACGTGAGGATCGTCCGCGTCTGGTCTTCCGGCCGGATATCCTGTCCGATCGTATCCATCCGCTTATGGTTGCTGATAAAATAAGCGTCAATCCGGTACCTGGCGTCGGTAAAATTCACGGATATCACATAGGGATCCTCCCGGTCAATGAAGTCCATGATTTTTTTATAGTCGGAAAGCAGGCTCTTACCCGGTGCAAGCAGCAAAACCTTTCTGCCGCGGAGCCGGTTGGCAATCTCGCCGACGGCGGCGCTGTCGTCGATTTTTTTGCTTTGATATTGGGAGTAAAGCCCGCGGATCAGGTTCCGGTCAAAGATCATTTTGTCCTTTTCGGGAATGGACTTTATGATCTTTTCAATGTCTTTCATGGTCAGGGTCTGCTTGTTGATGAGATAAGCCGCATAATTGGGGTGGCAGACGTTGCTCGCGGCAATGTGATAGGGGACAGTATAGCCCCACTCGTATTCCTTTCGGATCGGCGAGATATACTCATCGTAAATATCCATGATCATGGCCACATCGTATTGCGATTGGATGTTTTTATTGATGTACTGCGTAATCAGCTCCGTGGGGAGGTTTCCCGCTCCTCTTCCCATTCCGTAAACCGACGAATCCAAAATCAGCGTCCGTTTCGACTGGATTTTTCCCAGCACCTGTGCATTGGAAAAAGCGAGCTGCAAATTGTTGTGCCCATGAAAGCCCAGGTGAATCTCCGGACTCATGTTTTCATCGATGATATAGTAGCGGTGGGAGACTTCATTTCGGTACATGCTCCCCAAAGTGTCCACAATATAAAAGGCGTACGGCTTTAATCCATTCATTTTTTCCACCAGCGACAACAGCTCCATATCGCTGTAAAAAACGGTTCCCACCGGCTGCATGAACACCTTGTATCCCTTTTCCATAATGATCCCGGCCCAGGAAATTGCCTGCTCGATCTCCTCTTTGTGGAAGGTCAGCCGGATTCCTTCAATGCTCTTCCCATCGCAGGGGAAAAGCCTGGACGGGTGCAGCTCCTTCTCCCCGATTGCTATCATCGCCACATACATGGCGCGATGCCGCTCGGGTAAAACTTCCTCAATTTCATGGGTACTGGAAAACAGCGAGCATTCCCGGTCCTGTGCCATTCCGGTTAAAAATCCGCATTCTATGATGTCGATATTGGCATGTTCCAGCTTGTCCAAAATCGACTGGATGGTTTTTCTGTCAAATTTCCAATCGTTGATATAGCCTCCGTCACGAAGGGTGCAGTCTAAAATTTTGATACTCACAGCGTAAGTTCCCCTTCCTCTAATTTTTTTTGGACAACTTTTCTGACAAAATCCAAATCCTTCGGCGTATCGACCGATAAGGTATGGGCTTCGACGGGGATCATTTTCAGTTTTTTCCTATGCTCGACAAACCGGAGTTCGTTAATGTCCTCGATTGCCTCTATCCGCCCGCGCGGCGTTTCGGCAAAGAACCGCAGTGCCTCCATCGAATACGCCAGCACCCCCAAATGCTTGTAATAGTCAAAATCAATACTCGATTTCGGATGCGGAATGGGGCTGCGGGACAAAAAGAGCGCATACCCTTCCCCATCCGTCACCACTTTGATGTTGGACTCGTCCACTGCCTCTACGGGGGAGTGGATTTTTGCAATCAGGTTGGCGGCAAAAAAAGATTCTCCCTCGTTTGGAATCACCTGCTCCACAAGGGAGGGGTCAATCAAAGGCTCATCCCCATTGACGCAGAGATAGACGTCGGCTGAAATCTTCTGCGCCGCCTCAAAAATCCGTTCTGTGCTCGTCGCATGCTCCGGCGACGTCATGAGGCAGTTGATGCCATATTGCCTGCAGGTATTTTGAATTTCCCCGCTGTCGGTCGCCACATAAACCTCGTCAATTCGCCCAGACTTTTTTACCTGGTTGTAAACCCACCAGACCATCGGCCGCCCGCACAGGTCGGCCAGCGGTTTTCCCTTGAACCGGCTCGAATTATAGCGCGCCGGAATGATTGCTGCAGTCCGCATTGTATCCCTCCTATTTCGTATGATTGATGATCTATTTATGAAACAGCCTTCCGAGCATTCGGATGGGCTTTGTGATTTTCCAGCAGGTCGAATTTTCATATGTGTCGACAACCTCCTGAATCCGCTGGTCGAGCTCGCGCTGAAATTGCTGCTGGGACAGAGAACCGTTGTGAACGGGAGCCGGTTTGCCATTTTGCGGTTCCTTCCCGCCGCGTTCCTGCTTGTACAGGTTCCAGTTCTCCATCAGGCGGTCGGACCACATTTTCAGTACCCCGGCCCGCACCAGCTCATACCCTTCCGGAACCGGAAATCCGGCTATCTTGCAGCAGTTGTCGCCGTCGTGCATATCAAACGCCAGTACGCTGGGCAGATAGACCTGGATTTCCTTTTTTAAAAGCTGATTCCGGCCGTTTGCCCTGAGCCCAAACTGAACAATCAGAAAATCCCGGAGCCGGTCCTTTAAGGGAAGCAGGGCTTTGTTGTAAATATTGTCTGCATCATACGTATCCAAAAGCGCCTTGAGCACATAGTGATCCCGAAGCGCCCCAAAACAGCCCGCCGTCAGCTCTTGCGCATCGCCGAAGCCGAAAAAGATCCGGTTGAGCCGCAGCTTTTTTAAGTTCAGATTCGCCCGCATATCCGGCGCTAAGACGATGCCGCCTTTTTCACACAAAATGCGGAGGCTGTAATATTCTTCTGCAAAGGAAATCCTGCCCTCTCTCATGGCCCGCCTCACACAATCGGGAAGCTGATCCAAAGCGTAATAATCCTCCCCCGCATCGGTCAGGTCTGCCTGGGGAAAATCCGCTTTCAATTCCTCCCAATAATCCGCGGGAATCTCCCTTCCAAAATGAACGCAGATAAAATGCTCCGGTATTACATCCTTTTCCATATAGTCTAAAATCCGGCTGGTTTTTTTGTCCTTCGCAAGATAAGGATTGAGCAAAAAATCCTTGCGGTACTCCTTTAAAAGCTCAATAAAATCAGCCCGGAACAGGATTCTGGACTGTGTCATATTCCAGTCGAGCTGTTTTGCAACGTTGTAGACGGCTTCCTCGCGGTAATCCGGATCGCTTTGCTCGATAAACTTCCGAAACGCCTTAACAATATCGGCCATATCCCCCACAAAAGAAGTGGAAATGGTGTTGGATCTGCGGTAGTAGTTGTAAAAGGGGCGTTTGACATAGCCGATATGATGGTATTTTGTAATGAGGGAAGGAATCAGGGCAATGTCCTCGAAGAGCATTTTCTCATACTGGTTTTCTTCCCAGATCGTGCGCCGGTACAGTTTGTTGACGCTGTAGGTAATGTTGTTCCCGTTTGCAATATAGTCAGACAGGTCGATCTCTTCATAGGGGTAGGTAGAAACAACGGCGCTTCGGTTTTCGTCCACATAGATAATATTGACGTCACACATTACGATGTCATAGTCCGCTTCCTTTGCTTTCCGGTACAAAACCTCGTACATCTCCGCTTCGACCGTATCGTCGGAATCCAAAAAAGCGATATATTCGCCCAAAGCCGCCTGGACACCGGTATTTCGCGCCATCCCCAGGCCGTTGTTTTCCTTATGAATCACGCGGATCAGCCCGGGATACTCTTTGGCATAGCGGTCGCAGATTTCCGGCGAAGCGTCTGTGCTGCCGTCGTCGACAAGGATAATCTCCTTCTCCCGGAGCGTCTGGGCAAGGACGGAATCGACCGCCCGTTCCAGATAGTTTTCCACCTGATACACCGGAATAATTACGGAAACCTTGATTTTATTTTCCATTCTGCTCCCCTCCCAGATAGTGTAGAACGCTTCTCAGCTCATACACGGTTTCCGGTACATAATAATGTTCCCCGGCAAACTGCTTTTGGAATTTGCGCAGGTAGCGTTTGAGCACATCATCCTCTTTCCAGAGCACCTTCCCTTCAAACAGCCGGTACAGCATAACCGTAGGAAGGTCCATCCCAAACACGATAGTACCCGTCAAAGCGGCATTCGAGCACACCGTGAGAATGATCCTGTTTTCCGGATTCTCATTGAGTAAAAACAGCTCCCACGGCGATTCATCCGGATACTGCCTGGTAAGGCCCAGCTGGAAGGGGAGGTTTTCCGGATTTCTCGGGTGCGGCTTTACCACAAACCGGCCCGGGCCGACGGCCTCCCGGCATTCTTTCATCAGTTCTATGTCGTTGCTTCGAATCCCTTCGGCCCGAAAGGATTGTTCCAGGAAAATAAAATCCCCCGGAATCTCGGCAGTACGGTATGCAAAGATATGATTGAGCGCCTCTTTTAACGCAGTGTCGTTTCTGTCAATTTTGGGCAAAGGCCTGTTCGCCAGCGAGTCGCCGCGCATGGCAAGGCGCGGTTCATAAAGCAGGAAGTATTTTACTTTTTCCCGGATCTTTTTTCCCTCCGGATGGCTGTTGACCGGAGCGCGCCCCTCCCTTAAAAAATCAATCACATAAGAAGAAAAGCCGTCCTCATAGCAGATAAATTCACACGGACTGCCGTAAAACCAGCAGGCGAGCAGGCGGGTAAACGGATCGAAGTTGGAAAAATAGACCGCATCGTAATCATCGAGTTCTTCATTGAGCATCCAGCGGAGCCTGCTTGCAATGTCCTGAAAGCCTTCCGAAAGCGCTTCCCCTTTGGCCGGTGCATATTTTTGATTAAACTCCTTTGTTTTTGCCCCAATAATCCGTTGAAACAGCTGTGTTTCCAAAATACGCGGGATCGTCTGCTGCAGTTTCGGCGTGACATCGGTGACAATGAGATCCGTATCCGTGCCCGCCAGCAGAGACCTCCTCATATGGACCGCAGAAAAAAGCTGGTATATGGAATTTGTTATAATCAATGCTTTACGGTTTGGCATAGTACTCCCTCCCTATTTGGTAAATCATGAAATGCCCGCGCAGGTTTTCGCAGCCGGTTGAGTCGAATGTATAGAGCTTTTCCGGTTTCCGGACAAACACATAGGGCAAAAGCTCCGAGGGAAAAACGGCCCGGATCTGTTCCGCCTTGGGAAATATCCTGCGGTAATCCAGCGTGTCGTCCGGGTGTTTTTTGATAACCAGGCGGACATCGCGGAGCAGGTCGTCCCGCAGCCGTTCGTACATCCGTGACTGCTCTTCCTCGCCCATCATCCCCAAATTGGCAAAATGCTGCGTCAAAAGAACTGCATCTGCGCGGGTGCGGAGTTTCCCCGTCCGAAAAAAACGAATGACCTTTCGGCGGACAGGCTCCGAAAGCCCGTCCAGTGTATTTTCTACAGAAAAATCAATCGTCCTGTCCGCGAAATTCTCCTTTGTCTGCGCGTGTTTCAGGCAGATAATTTCGCGGACCCAGGGATTGCTCCCGTCAAACAGGCCGTATTTTTGCGCAATTTTGGCATGGATCGGAAACTTCACCAGCAGTGCGTCGTATAGCTCCTGTGCCCGGCTGAGCATTCCGGCGGCGTCCTCGAAAAAGGAAAAGGGTACCCTCTGTTCTATCAGATACAGCGAAAAATAGAAGTGTGCTCCCGCCACATACACCTTTTGAAACGCAGTGACCGGATGGGGCACAATCTGCCGGTAATACCGTGCGGTATCCTCCAAAATCTCTCTTTCTTCCCGGTGCGGGATGTGCAGATACGGGAACAGATACACTTCGTCAAAGAACTTTCTGCGCGCCAGTTTTCGATACTGCGGATACTTTCCCACAATAAAGTCCGGGAGCAGCAGAACCGCTTTTTCCATGGGGTGATATACCATGCGGTGGAGCATGACTTCCAAAAGCTGATAGGAGCTGACGGCATGATACAGCACCATCGGTTTATCCAATGTGTATTTCATCCAAAAGCGCCCCCAGTTCTCTTCGGAATTTGCGGTTGCTTCTGCCTTCCGCGATCAGCATCGGCGCATAGGCATCCCTTCCGCTGACGGGAATGGAGATTCCCATTCTGCGTTCCGTTTCCAAAAACAAGTGTACAAAATCCATAATTCCGCGGTGAATCTGCTCAATTTGATCCGCATCCGCATGGTTTTGGCGGAATCGGAGCTGATAGTTCCCTTTTTCATCCAGATAGAACCCCCGCAGGCTTCCTTCCCGGCTTCCCAAAAGCAGTTCCCAGTAGAGGTTGTGTCCCTCAGCGGGATCGTGGAATTTCCAAAGGTCGCGGTTCTCCTGCTGGGAATAGAGATAACTCACCAGCCTGCCGCCGAACACAAAGGGTTCCATGGAATCCCTCCCCATGCTTTGACAGGAGTTGGTCCCGGCTAAAATTCCCGTGATTTCACATCCGATTTTCCAGATCCGGTTCACCGCACAGTCCAGCATGACTGCCCCGCTCCCCGCCCAGCCGATGTCAACCGCGGCCGCCCTTTGGCAGCCGGAAAGCAGCTCTTTGAAATACAGGCCGCCGGCGCGGCGCTGCTCCTCATACTGCGCTGTGACCTGATCCCAGTGATCTATAAGGTATTTTTTGACTTCCTGCGCATTTTTATGCGTCAATTCTGTATTGGGTTTCGCTCCGATCTGTTGGCACAAGGGAGCGAGCAGAAATCCAAGCTCCATGCTGTCTGCCGCCGCGCGCAGGGAAAATCCCTGATCCGCTTTATGGAAAAGAAACCGCTGAAAAAATTCATCGCGGTAATATCCGGCCGTAATTTTTGCGGCGGCCAGCCTGGACCAATAACCGTACACGGTTTTTTCCCGCTCCTGTGGAAACAGCAGCCGGTACGCGTCGAGCAGAACGGCGCCGTCCCGCGACAAAAACACTATTTTTTCCATCCCATGCGTTTCGGCATATTCATGAATGAACCGGCAGTAACCGGTTACGAACAAGCCTCCGTAGGCAAACCCGTATTCATATTCCCGGCTGTATCCCCGTTCTCCGCAGTGGAGTTTGGCATTCACCAGGCCGCGGTAGATACTTCCCGTTACAGCGGACATATCCTGCGGCCGGAACCGGCTTCCCATTTGATTGACATTGCGGTAAGGGAATGGATGGAACCCGTATCGCCGGGCCTGCTTCTGATCCGAGTGCTCATGATCTCCGATATGGGCATAGGAACAATTTTTTCCCATTTGCCGCAGAACCAGCTCGTACAGACTGCCGCTGTATTTGGATTTTCCCGATTGGCTGGACACGAAATAGCCGCAGAAAGTTCCATACCCATTCCTTTGCAGAAGCGTTCGGATATGCTCCGGCGTAAGGTACATGTCGGACACGGCAACGACCCGCCTGCCGTTTTCCTGAAGCTTTTTACGGTGCGGAGCAGATAGGGATTGGCATAACAGCACTTTTTTTCCCACTCCCATTCGATTTTCATCCCCCGCTCTTTGGAAATCCCGGTCTCTGTCTCCAGCACTGTCCAGATTTCCTCCAGCGTTACCTCTCTCGTCCCCTGCCGCTGTTCTTTGATCTGCCTTGCTTTTTCCTCCGCCTGGATTCGCAGCCGCTTAAAATCGGGATAGTTCAGTTCCATCCCCACGAAAAAAAAGAGATCTGCCGGATTGGAAAACGGCCGGAGCAGCAAAGTATCAAACACGTCGAAGGAGACAATATCGTACTCCATCAGCCTGTCTGCAAATGCTTCCGGATTCTCTCCACAGGATAAAGAAGATTCGCTTGCCTTCGAATACAGCTGCTTCTTTTCATAAAAGGGAAACTCATCCGGCTGTCTCAGGCTTTTGCGAAACAGCAGATAGTACTGAATGTTCAGCCAAAAAAGAGCAAAAAGCGCCGCAAGGCGCCCTTTCTGTATTCTCTTTTGCAGATACCGTTCCCGGATTCCGGGCACCCGATTGACGAAAATGCGGTAAATTCGATCCTTCATCCTCACACATCCTTTAATTTCTCATATGCGCCGCAAACTTCCCTGGGATCTCCAACTGCCCGAAGCCGTCCCTTTTCAATCCAGACCGCCTTGGTGCAGTTGTTTCGGATGACCGCAGTCGAGTGCGATACAATCAATACCGTAGAACCGCCGTGGATCATTTCCCGAATCCGCGCTTCGCTTTTCTGGCGGAAGAACATGTCTCCGACGCTCAAAACCTCGTCCAAAATTAAAATTTCCGGTACATCCTGCGCCGTTGCAATGGCAAAGCCCAGCCTTGAAACCATGCCGGAGGAAAAATTGCGTACTTTTTCCTCCATAAACCCTTCCAATTCTGCGAAATTTACAATATCCCTGTATTTCTGGTCGAGGAATTCTTTGGTATATCCGATCAGCGCCCCGTTTAAATACACGTTTTCCCGTCCGGTCAGCTCCGGGTCAAACCCCGTCCCCAGCGTAAGCAGCTGAACCTTGCTTCGGTCCACTGTTACGCGCCCGCTGGTAGGGATCAGCGCGCCGGATATGATTTTGAGCATCGTGCTTTTTCCGGACCCATTTGTTCCGATGAGCCCTGCTACTTCGCCCTTTTCAACGGTAAAGCTGACATCGTCAAGCGCCTTAAACTTCTCGTATTTGTGTTGTCTTCGGACCGCGCGGACCAGAAATTCCTTCAGGCTTGACGCTTCATCCTTTGCGCGCCGAAACTGCATGGTGACATGCTCGACCCGGATTTCCGCCTCCTGCTTCGCCTGCTCTTTTTCTTCTGCTTTCCCACTGTTTCCGGCCATTTGATCACGTCCTTTCAGATTCTCTGCATGATTTTATTTTTGCTCCTGCGGAAAATGTAACTTCCGATCAGATACACACCAAATCCCCATAAAAGCATCTGCGCAATCTCAAGCGGAAGCGGAAGCTCCCCATACATCACTGCCTTTCTAAGACAGTTGATCAGGATGAAAAGGGGGTTGTTCCGAATGACAAGCTGAATTGGGCCCTGGAGCTGTTCTGCCGGATAAAAAATGGCTGAACAGTACATCCACAGCGTTAAGATCACGGTGTATAAATGCTTGATGTCGCCGAAGAACACATAAGCCGCCGCCAGGATATAGGACATGCCGAGGGAAAAGAGAAACAGGCAGAAAATGATAAGAGGGGAAAACAGCATGGTCCACTTGGGAGTTACGCCAAACACCATTAACATGACCGCGTAAGCGATCAGAAAATAACCCAGATTGATCAGCGCCGTATACACCCTGGTCACAACAAAAAGCTCCATGGGGAATTTCACTTTCAAAAGCAGCATTTTATTGTCAACCAGCGTTGTCAAAGCGGCGGTAGTGGCTCCGGTAAAGGTCTGCCACAGGATATATCCCGTCAGATAGTAGATGGGATAGTTTTCGATGGACCTGCGGAACAGCTGGGAAAAAATCAGCGAGAGCACTGCCATGGAAAGCAGAGGGTTTAACACGCTCCAGAAAATTCCCAGAAAAGACCGGGTATATTTGCGTTTGAGCTCCCGTGCGGTCAGCTGCCGCACCACAAAAGCGTATTGTTTTTTCTGTTTGGAATCCGCCATGTTATATTACCCCCTTTTGCGCCGGAACCGCAAATATTGGTAGAGCGCATACTGCCGAAGATGCCGCCGCGTCCGCTTGCCGCCGTAAAGCACGGCGCTCCCCTCATACCAGGCGCTCTCCCGCGCCGGTTCTCTGAGCCCGAAGCGGGAAAAAAGCTTTTGGAGCACATGGCCTGCCGCAAGCTCGTCCTCCGTCAAATAAGCTGCAATCGGCTGTTCTTCTCCCTCTAAGACGTCGTCTGAAAAGGGAAGGTTTCCAAAAACTTCTGCTTCCTCCGGGGAAGGACTGCACATAAATTGGGAAAGCAGCCGGCTCACAGTGACCTTTTCGGCCGGATCTGCTTTCCACCCGTCTGGCTCATCCGCCAAAAATTTCAGATAGCGGAGCAAATAGTCCTCTGTTTTAGAAAGAAACTCCTTTTTCCGCGCCGGTATTTCGCCGTAGCAGGGAAGGTAGATCCCCTCTTCTTTCCGGTAACCCAGCGTCATGCCATGCGGCGCTGTAACAACCGCTTCAAACAGGCAGTTGTTGAAATGGACTTTTTCCCAAAGCCCTCCTTCCGGCGCAAAATAGAAACAGCGGTAAGCCTCGCGCTCCGCTTCTGACGGTACTTCATACAGCCCCCAGTAATATCCTTCCAGTTTTTTGGCCCGGCCCAGGCGGGTGAGCATGGTCCCGAGCGTCATCTGCATGGAACCAACCCAGCCGCTGTCAACAATGGCATCCGCTGCTTCCTCCAGCAGGCCTTCCTGTGCCAAATATCCGGCAAGCCCCGGAAGCGCCTTTTGGGAATGGGTGTCCATATAGTGCAGAAACTTTCCGCATTGGGAGAGCTTTCGGCGGATTTGAGCGAGCTCTGCATGGGCAACGGCCTCCTCTTCCCCGTATGGAACAGCAAGTTCTTCCATCACTTCCCGGCGTTCCGTCTCGCAAAGCCCTGCCCTGCTCAGAATTTTTTTCATGGTAACGCCGATTCCGCTTCGGCATACAAAATCCAGCGCCAAATTGTGATCGAGATGAAAGAGCGGAAGGCGGAGCGAATAGCGGGAACAGCTCAAATACCGGCAGTCGGCGGGAAGCGCAAAACGGCTGGAAAAAACAAGCGCAGCACGGTACATCAGATATCCGTCCCGCGCCAGAAAATAAAGCCGTTTTTTCTTAGCGGCTGCCGCTTCGCCGAGCAGCCACTGCACAAAACAGCCCAAAGCCGGCGCGATCACATAGCCGAGTACGGCTGCGGCCGCATCCTGCTCCGGGATGTCCAGCTTCCGCGCCGCCCGCTCCATTCTGGGACTGTTTTTCAGCAGTTTCAGATAATGGTTTCGTCTGTCCTCCATCCAATTCCCCCTTCATTTGCGCATTCTCTCTTCCCGCTTCGGCCGTCTGATTTTTCGTTTGATATAGTGATGTACCGGCGCCGGAATGGCGCCGACGAAAAGCGGCTTGACCACATAGGGAAAGGTTCTTTGATTTAAAATGCCAAGCTCCCGGAATCCCCGGCAGCGAACCTTCATCTCCCGGATCCGCCGCCGGTAGGTTCGCCTTTTATAGGACTCATAATCCTCCCAGTACTGCAAAAGCGGCTCCTGCAGGTTATACCCCCGCATTCCTTCCTTTTGCAGCCGGAAAAATAAATCATAGTCTTCGCACTGCAAAACTGCCTGCGAAGCGCTGTAACCCCCGACTTTCACCAAAGCCGCTTTGCGGAACATCACCGACGGGTGTACAAATGGGGAATTAAACAGATAGTCCCTTTTCGCCGGCATTTCCGGCATCTTCTGATATCCCCATACGCCGTTTCGGTCCATGAGCTCAATGTCGGACCCTACCCACTGGTACTGCGGATTATTTTGCAGAAACTCAACCTGTTTTTGGAGCCGATCCGGTTTTGCAAAGTCGTCGTCATCCATCCGGGCAATGTATTCCCCCGCGGCACGCCGGATACATTCGTTTAAGGCGAAGGCCAGGCCGCGGTTCTGCTCGCTTCGGATGCACACGATCCTCTGATCCCGTTCGGAAGCGCTGGAAATGACCTCTGCAATTTCTTCTCTGGAGCCGTCATCGTACAAAATCAGCTCCCAGTCGGGAAAGCTCTGCTGGATGATGGAATCGACCGCCCGAAAAAAACGATCCGAATCGCCGGGGTTGAACACACCCATAATCACGCTGATTTTACTCTCCATGTTGCTCCCACCCTATTCTTCTGCTTACATCCGAATAAATCCGGCGCATGACTGCGCAGGCGTAGGACCGGTCAAACGGTTTTACCGATTCGATGCAGTAAGCTTTCATTTTTTCCCTTCTTTCCTCACTGAGATTCCGGACGGATTCGATTGCGCGGATAAACCCTTCGACGTCGTCACGGCGGCAGACAAAGCCGTTTTTCCGATGTTCCATATATTCCCTTGTCCCGCGGTTATCCGAAGCGATCACCGGCACTCCCATTGCCAATGCTTCCAGCCCCGCCATGCCAAGCCCCTCCCGTTTCGACGGAAATATCATAGCGTCGGCACACCCAACGATCTGAAAAACATTCGTACAATGTCCGTACAGCGCAACGGTATCATCCAGCCCCCGCTCTAAAATCCATTGCTCCAGTTTCTCCCGGTAAAATCCGTCTCCGCAGATTCCGTAGCGGATCTTGGAAATATCCTTTCCCCTCTCTTTCATCCGGCCAAACGCTTCCAATACGATTTTATGGTTCTTGTTCTCATTGAGCTCTCCGACAGAAATGAAAAAAAATTCATCATTTCCAATACCCAGCCGCTCCCGCCATGCCAGGCGTTCTTCTTCGGGAAGCGGCCGGAACAGGTCGCAATTAAGGCCAACTCCCGGGATTTTATACACATGTCCGCCGCGTCTGAGCCAAAGCCTGCGGGCGTTGCGGTAATCCTCCTCGTTGATTACAATGAGAATGTCGGTATAATGGGCCAGAAACCGTTCTACCTGGTAATAAATGAGATGGTTGACCAGCGGCGCGCCTCTGTAAAAATGAAAGCCGTGCGCTGTGTAAATAACGACCGGTTTTTGCCCTTTGCTGCGCTTGCCGGCGAGCCGTCCCAAAACTCCCCCCACCGGTGTGTGACAGTGGATGGCCCCAATCGGATACTGCTTTAAAAGCTCCATGATTTGCCGGAGGGCCTTTCGGTTTTCCCGAAATAAGAAAGGCGATCTCGCAATCTCAATATGATGAGTCAAAACTCCCATTGCACGGATTTTTTCTTCATCGGATATATAATGCGGCTCTTTCATATTGGCGGCGAAATGTACGGTATATCCCATCTGCTGCAGAATTTTCACATTATTTAGTTCAAATTTCCTGAGAAAATCATTGGTAGTCGTTACGATTAAGATGTGTTTTTCCATGATGGGCATCGCCTCCCATTTTTTGATCCCAGCTTCCGTGAAAATTCGTTTTTTGTCTTCTTAAAGCAGTTTCACCACTTATAAACAGTTTTATTCTTGTTATCTCCTAATACAGAAGCCACGGCAGGGTAAATGGATTTATTTCAAAAAGAAAATTTAAAACGCCGCTGCAATCGTGATTTCCATGGAAAACGTTCTTTCGCCAAAACTATGAATGATAAAAAACCCTCAGCTAAAAATAATTTCAGCTGAGGGTTATGGAATAAAATATTCTTTTTAATGCTTTTAGAATGGGACGCATTTGCCGAATCCAAATAAAACGAATGCAGGAAATTGAATTCTGTCCGGACGGCAAACGCATATCCGCCCACACCGTTTCTCTTTTGAAACCGTTAACGGGAAACGATTACTGCTTATAATAACGCAGAAAATCTGCAATTTTCCCCACTGCTTCTTCCAACACTTCAATCCGCGGCAGATACACCACGCGGAAATGATCCGGCCGCTCCCAGTTGAACCCGCCTCCATGGATGACCAGGATTTTTTTGTCGCGCAGTAAATCCAGAACAAATTTCTCGTCATCTGCAATGTTGAACTTTTTCGTATCGATCTTGGGAAAAATATAAAACGCCGCTTTCGGCTTTACCGCACTGATTCCGGGGATCTCATTTAACGCTTTATATACATATTCTCTCTGCTCATAAATCCGCCCCCCCGGAACCAGATAACTGTTCACGCTTTGATGGCCGCCCAGTGCTGTCTGAACAATGGATTGGGCCGGCACATTGGAGCAGAGCCTCATGTTCGAGAGCATATTAAGCCCCAGCATATAATCCTTCGCTGTGTTTTTGTTCCCGCTTAATATCATCCACCCGATGCGGTAGCCTGCAATCATATGGGATTTGGACAAACCGCTGAATGTGACGCAGAATAAATCCGGAGCCAGAGAAGCGATGGAAATATGCTCCTCTCCGTCCATAACAAGCCGGTCATAAATTTCATCCGAGAAAATAATCAGCTGGTTTTCTCTGGCAATATCCGCGATTTGCTGCAAAATTTCCCTGGAATACAGCGCGCCGGTCGGATTATTGGGATTGATGATGACGATGGCCTTTGTCCGGTCATTCACCTTTTTCCGGATGTCGTCGATATCGGGATTCCATTCCGCCTGTTCATCGCAGATATAATGCACCGCCCTGCCGCCCGCAAGCGTCACACAGGCAGTCCACAGAGGATAATCCGGCGAAGGAACCAAAACCTCGTCTCCGTCATCCAGCAAAGCGGACATGCTCATGTTAATCAGTTCGCTTACCCCATTTCCCGTGTAAATATCGTCGATCGCAACGTTGGGAATATTCTTCAGCTGCGCGTATTGCATGATGGCTTTTCTGGCTGAAAAGAGTCCCCTTGCCGGCGAATATCCTTCGCATTCGGTGAGCTGCCGGCGCATATCATAAATAACCTCGTCCGGCGTCCGAAATCCGAACGGCGCCGGATTGCCGATATTGAGCTTCAGCACCTGCATGCCCGCCTCTTCCATTCGGTCTGCCTCTTCAACGACAGGGCCTCTGACGTCATACAATACATGATTTAATTTAGCCGATTTTTTGAATTCACGCACCTTGTTTCCCCCTATGCCTTTTGTGTTCGCCGTTTCTGCTTCCAAATTGGAAACCATCGCTTTTTCTCCCCGCAGCCAATCCGCATCAACATCCAATGTTTTGGCCAGGAATTGAAGCATATCTGCCCGCGGGAAAGTTTTTCCGCTTACATATTGGCTGATATGGCTTTTCCCCAGCCGGATCCCCTGCGCATTCGCCGCCCGGATCAAATCTACCTGCTTGAACCCCCGCTCCTTCATGGCGAGATTCAGCCGCTCTGCAAATTTCTCTTTCACTGCGATCCTCCCTCCAAAAGTTCAATTTTGTATTTGAGTTCAATTTTAAACCGTTTCATTCCGCTATTCGAACTAACTATACCATATTTTTTCATAAAGTTCAATATTGTGTTGCACTTTATTCAAATTTTCCTCTCTATTATCTGTATGCCGGTTTTCTTTGCGTGATTCAAGCAAAGCTTATGCTAAACTGATATACCCCTGCATTGAAAAATCCCATACCGCTTTTAACGGAATGGGATTTTCGTCTATTGAAATTGAGTTTAATTTCCTGCCAAAAACAGCATTTTCACAGGCCTTTTGGCTTATTTTACATAGTAAGTAGAAATTTGTCCTTCCTGTGCGCTTCCCTCCACTGTTTTTCCATGGATTGTAAGGCGGAACGATTCTGTCTTTCCTTCGTCTGCGCAGTTCATATTGAGTGCATCGACTGCAACCGTGCCGTCTTCCAGCACGCGTTCTGTAAATGCAATATTGGAATTGTCACAGTATACGCCGCCCTGCTGTCCCAAAAGATCCATTACATGCTTTGCCGCCTCAACCGACCAGTCCTCCGAGAAGTAATCGTAAAATGCGCCAAAATACACACAGCCTTTTCCATAGCGGTTTCGATAATAGACGCCTTCGCCCGCCTCTGTCTGCGCAATTTTTTCTGCTTCAGCTGCCTCACAGCGCACCATCTGCAGCGCCTTTCCCCCGCCTTTGGTCCGATAGCCGTCCGCAAAGGCGACCGGTCCGGCGGCAGATATGCACGCTCCGATTTTCAGTCCCAAAAACGCTTCCAGCCGACCATCCTGCAGCAATTCAGCCGGCCGGTCATTGCGGTCAGTCTGGTTCAAGTGACAGCAGGAGAGGAACAAAGTGCCCCCGTTTTCTACAAACCGGATCAGCTGATCCAGCATTTGCGTACACATGGTATTCCAGCCCAGCAGAGCCAAAGTATCGTAGGCTTCATAATCTCCCTCCCAGGAGATCACATCCAGATTTCCATAAGGGGTACCGGAAAACAGCTTGAGATTTTCCGGCGCTTCATAGGCATACTGGTGCTGTGCGGCGGGCAGCCAGGCATCCAGCGCACGCCAGCAGCGGCGGTAGCTGTCGTCCTCCCATTTCCCCCAGACCTTTTTATCCCAGTCTTTCACATCTTTTAATTCCG
>CALYAR010000023.1 GCA_944393585.1 uncultured Clostridia bacterium
AAATTGAGAATTCGTTCCATATAATCCCAGTCCTCTTGGCTGAGCGGGTCGAAGGTCAAATGCGAACTGTGGTGCTCAACAACCCGGATGCCATAACGGTGGCAGGCCTTTGTCAATTTCAAAAGGCAGTCGCGTATCAAATCCCAATAGGGGTACATGGTAAAGCGGAAATGTGTGCAGCTGAAGGTTATGACACAAGTTATTCCGGATTCACTGAATTTTTTGGCCTTTGCATCAAAATCCGCCTGAGAATAGTGAAAAAGCTCTTCATCGTTGTACCAGAAAAAACTAAACCGTTCCTGCCATTTTGATAATTCCATGCCGCATGATCCTCTCTTTATTTTATTTTATTGGAACCATTTTACAATTTGAGTGACAGATATCATCTCTGTCTTGACTTTTTTATCTTACTATATGGAAAACAATCCGTCAAGAAAGGAATGGCACAGCAAAGAAAAAAGTCGTCCTGCTGAGCATTGATTCTGGTTTTCTTTTGTGATACAATCAACCTTAAGAAGGAAGGTGGTAGAAAAGTGCGGAACAACCATGCAATGGCTCGAAAGGAAACAGACAATTTATTTTGGGAATACTTTCGGACCAAGGATTCCGCTTTGCGTAATGAAATTGTGAAACAATATCTTCCTTATGCAAAAATAATTGCAAGAAAATTTTCGGGAAAAGGTGTGGAAGCAGACGATTTGAATCAAATTGCAAGTCTGGGGCTGATTTATTCTGTAGAACGTTATGATCCCAGACGGGAAATCCAGTTTTCGACTTTTGCTACTGCTACAATCGTCGGTGAAATAAAGCATTATTTTCGGGATAAGGGAAGTTTTATTCGAATCCCGCGCAAGCTGTATGAATTAATCTGCCAGGCAAAACGAATGCCGCAAGATGAAGTTAATTTGGACGCTGCACTGATTGAACGGGCGTATCAAATTGAAAGCCACGGCTATGTGCTTTCTTTGGAAAAAGAAATGTACGATGACGGCAACTCTCTATTCTGCGATTATTTGGGAAGCGAAGACGAAAGTTTCCTGGTAATTGAAAACAAGGAGTTTGTAGAAACGCTTTTATCCGGGCTGACTGCGCAGGAGCGGTCTTATTTAATGCAACGTTTTTTTGAAGAAAAAACGCAAACCCAGATTGCAAAGGACAGAGGGATGTCTAAAATGCAGATTTCCCGTTATGAGAAGCGGTTATTAGAAAAAGTACGGCTTCGGTATGAGCAGGAAGAAAAGGAATGTGTGATAGCGGATGATAATAAAAGGAATTTGGGAAACAATAAGCCCAATGACCAAAACAAATTAAGGATATTAAGTTCACGAGATTAAAAGCGTTTGCTGTCAGCAAAAAAGGGAATCATGATAAAAACATCATTAGGAGGAATTCAAATGGAGAATGAGACCAGAGAACTGGAAAAAAAGTTGGTTTATGCAAGAAAGAATATCTATGAGGCTGCTGATGAAGCACTGAAAAAAGATATTTTTGATTTTGCTGAGGACTATAAGGCATTTTTAAATGCCGCAAAGACGGAACGTGAAAGTGTGGAGCAGGCGGTAAAATTGGCCGAAGCGGCGGGATTTCGCAGTTTTAAAGAATGTGAGTCGCTCAAACCAGGCGACAAAGTATATATGACCAATCGCAGTAAAAACGTCTTGCTCTTTGTAATCGGACAAAAAAATATTACAGAAGGCGTTGCATTGGTGGGCGCGCATATCGACTCGCCTCGGCTGGATTTAAAGCCAAATCCGGTCTTTGAAGCAGAAGGGCTTGGACTTCTCAAAACGCATTATTACGGCGGTATAAAAAAATATCAATGGACGGCAATTCCGCTTTCGCTGCACGGCGTTGTATTTTTAAATGACGGCAGAAAAATTACGCTGAACATTGGAGAAAACGATTGTGACCCGGTCTTTTGTGTCACAGATCTATTGCCGCATTTGGCGGATGAGCAGGTGAAAAAACCGGCATATCAGGCGATTGAAGGGGAAAAGCTGAATCTTTTGGCTGGAAGCATACCGGTTCAGGACGAAGAAGTAAAGGAAAAAGTTAAATTTACCATTTTAAAATACCTGTACGAAACCTATTCGATTACAGAAGAGGATTTTGCAAGCGCAGAGCTGGAGGCAGTTCCCGCTGGTAACGCAAGGGATGTAGGGTTGGATCGGAGCTTGGTCGGCTCATACGGGCAGGATGACCGTGTCTGCGCATATACGGCTTTGCGCGCAATTTTGGATATGAAAGAGCCGCAGTATACGGCCGCCTGCATCCTGGTCGACAAGGAAGAGACGGGGAGCGCAGGAAGCACAGGCTTTAAATCCCGCTTTTTTGAATCTGCACTGGTTCAGCTGACGGAAAAACTAAACGGCTCTTGTTCGCTGGCAGACTTAAATCAGCTTTTAGTCAATTCCATGTGTCTTTCTGCGGATGTTTCGGTTGCAGTTGATCCCAATTACCCGGAAGTGTCTGAACCAATGAATTCCGCGTATATCAACCGCGGTGTGGCAATTTGCAAATATACTGGATCTCGTGGAAAAGGCGGAACAAGCGATGCAAATGCAGAATTTCTGTCTAAGATCCGAAAAGTGTTCTCGGAGAATGGTGTTTTTTGGCAAATGAGCGAGCTTGGGAAAGTGGATGCCGGAGGCGGCGGTACGATTGCTCAATTTGTAGCAAATATGAATATTGAAACTTTGGACTGCGGAACGGCTGTTTTGAGTATGCACGCACCGTTTGAAATTACCTCCAAAGCAGATGTTTATATGACTTATAAGGCATATAAGAGCTTTTTTGAAATGCAGTAAGATGATGGATTCGGAAAATAGGACAGTTGTCCCCGGAATGTCTTGCAATTTAAAAAAGGTTATGGTAATATAATTCCATAACCTTTTTTTAAATTTGTACTGGGAGGCTTTTTGAATGGGCTTATTTGGCGGCTACTATACAAAAGAAGGACCGGGCATTTCCAAAGACGAACCGGAAAAAACAGGGTTTTTCCGCTTTTTTGATGTCCTGGGACGAAAATTCGGAAGGCTCTTTAAGCTGAATATGCTGTATTTTGCTGTGATCATCCCTTATTTGCTGATTTTATTTTTCATCAGTACAAAAGCAGTCAGCTTCATTGAGTTTTTCGATACAAGTGCGGTAGCGGAGGATGCGGTCAGTCAGTTGTATTGGGTTGATTTTTTAATGCGCTTATTCCTGATTGCTATGATTTTTATATTTTGGGGAGCGGGTCCCATTACGCCAGGCTATATTTATAACGTCCGAAACTTTGCAAGGGAAGAGCATACTTGGCTAGTGAGCGATTTCTTTGAAAAGATTAAGGAAAACTGGAAACAGGGATTGTTGGTTGGGATCATGGATTTGGCAGTTTTCTTTATGGCGGCGATTGGACTTCGGTTCTACTGGATTCAGGCGGCGAGTGAACCAATGTGGAATATACCGCGTATTGTCATGATTGTACTTTTGGGGATTTATACCATGATGCACACTTATATCTATCAGATTATAGTAACATTCAAAACTTCATTTGTACAGACAATGAAAAATGCGCTTACTATGACTATTGCTAAATTTCCGATGAATCTGCTGCTCTCTCTGTTTGTGGCAGCATTGTGCTTCGTACTTTTCTACTATTTCTCGGGTATTTGGCTTTTGACAGTACCGTTTATCTTTACTGCGCTCTGCTCGTTTATTTTAAACTTTTATCCGACGAGCATGATTAAAAAGAACTTTATCGATCCTTATGAGAAGGATAAGCCGAAGGAAGAAGCATTATTTGAGGATGTTTTAAAATAGAAAGAATATTGGAGCGGAGAACATAGACAAAACTGTTTTTTCGAAGTATTCGCTTGGAGAAAGGAAACCTTTTTATGAGATTGCAATTCTGTTTTCAACGAGACGATGATAAGAGGCGTCTGCGGCTGTGAAGGTACAGCGGCAGGCGCTTATGGTGATGCGCCTGCGCGGAAACAGGATTTGAACTTTGGCCGCGCTGGAATATCCAGTGCGGTTTATTTTTTGGGAAAATAATGAAAGAAGGTGATCGTATGAGGCATGCAGACCATGCCGGCTTAGATTGCAACTCGCTTTAATACAAATTTTATGAAAGCGGGGAAAAATAATGAAGACAATAATCGGTATAACGAAGAAGTCATATACAATAGAGGAAATTGCCAGTCAGATCGGAGGTGAGATCTGGATTTGCGGCAGCATATATCGCATTCGCAGAATGAGCGGCTTTGCATTTGTGATTATCCGGCGAAGCCGGGATTTTATACAATGTGTTTATCAAAGCGATACTGCGGACTTTTCACTGGATGAACTGGCAGAAGAATCCTGCGTTCGGCTGAAGGCATTCCTTCGAAGAGAGGCACGTTCCAAACGGGGATGGGAACTTTTATTATTGAAAGCAGAAGTGTTAAGCCGCCCCAAGGAACCGTCTCCAGTGGTAATCAATCACAAAGAAGTTAATGTATCCATGGAAAAATTGCTGGATTATCGTCCTGTAACATTGCGCAACGAAAGGGAACGTGCTGTTTTTCGAATCGAAGAAGGGATATCCAACGGGTTTCGAAGATTTTTCATCAAACAGGGATTCAAGGAGATTCATACGCCTAAAATTGTATCTGCAGGTGCAGAAGGAGGGGCGAACCTTTTTTCATTTGATTATTTTGGAAAGAAAGCGTATTTAGCACAGAGCCCGCAATTCTATAAACAAATGATGGTAGGGGTGTTTGAACGTGTGTTTGAAATAGGCCCGGTATTTCGGGCAGAAAAACACGATACATCCCGGCATTTAAATGAATATACCAGCGTTGACCTAGAGATGGGATATATTGAAAACTTTGACGAAATCATGCAGGTAGAAACTGCTATGATTTTATCAGCTCTGGAGTTTCTTCAAAATCAATATCAAGAGGAAATAGAATTGCTGCAGATCCAGATACCGGATGTGAAAGAAATCCCGGTCATTCGCTTTCGGGAAGCGAAAGAACAAATCGCGCAAAACTTCTGCCGGATTATTACGGATTGGAATGATTTTGATCCAGAAGAGGAGAAATTACTCTCTAAATGGATTTGGAGAGAAACGGGAAGCGAGTTTGTATTTGTAACGCATTATCCCAGCGCAAAGCGTCCCTTTTATGCAATGGATGATCCGAAAGAGCCGGAAGAAACTTTGAGCTTTGATTTGATTTTTCGAGGGTTGGAAGTTACAACAGGAGGGCAGCGCATTCATGATTTTGAGATGCAGAAAGAAAAATTGAAAAAACGCGGGCTCCAATTATCGGATTTTGAAAGCTATTTGATGATGCATCGGTATGGAATGCCTCCTCATGGAGGTCTGGGATTGGGACTGGAACGTTTTGTAAGCAGGCTGCTGAATCAAGATAATATTCGATATTCTGCGTTGTTTCCAAGAGATACCCATCGTTTGACACCCTAATTCGCAGGCAGGTGCAAACTTGCCTGTGGGCGTGTCGACAAAGTCGACACGCCAAAACAAAAGCATGTGTGCTCTCAAATATTTGCTCCGCAAATATATAATAGAAACGGCCTTTGCAGGCACATGTCCCAGGATGCAGAGGCGAGCAGCAAAACGCAGTTTTGCAACCAGCCCGACCAGCCCGCAAAGCAGCAATTTTACGTTAAGGGGCAAAAAGCCCCTTAACAATTCCCATTTATTAAAACTGATATTTTTTCTACAGACTGGCAGGCAGGGCTATACCTGCCTGTTTCACTAGTGTTTGATAAGCTTTACGCAATTCTTAAAATTAGATTATATTTCTATTACAATAGTTGCTGTTTTAGGGGGTGTGTGTTAAAATAAAACTATATATTGGGTATTTGTGCAAAAAATCAAATGAATTGTGGAGGGATATGAATGAAAAAACTGATATCGATTCTGTTAACTGCAGTGCTCGTATTGGGATCTGTAGTTTCAGTCTCTGCTGCATCGACATTTGTAGATGTAGAGGACAAGTTCCCATGGGCCGTTTCCGCTATTGAAGAATTGGTTGCAAAAAAAATCATCAGCGTGGGAGAAAACAAAATGTATTTTCCTGGTGATCAGGTAACCAATGAGCAAGTTATTGCTTTTCTCGGCCGTTCCTTAGGAGTCAATGAGGAGGAAAATGAAGCGGCAGTAGAGTATGCCGTTGCTACATATGGAGATTTTTTGGATGGTCTGGCTACATTCTCGACGAATGAATCCGCTTATCTAATCTATAAAGGAATTTTTACCCAGAATGAGATTCAAACTCTTCTGCAAAGCAAAAGTGAGGGTGTATTGCGCCATGAAATGGCAATTTACATTACAAAACTGATGGGAGGAGAGGAAGAGGTTGAAAACCAGATTATTTCCACACTCGATTATAAAGATCTGGATCAAATTCCGAACGCTTCGTTGGGATATGTGGAATTTGTAAAAAACCATGGCATCATGCAGGGCGATGATGTGGGAAACTTTAACCCGAACGGTGTAGTAAACCGTGCCATGATGGCGGTCATGCTTCGTGAAATATATGCGCAGCTGGATCGCACTTATATCAGCGGTCAGGTAGTAGAGGTCAATACTTCAACAAATGAAATCGTTACACGTGATTCCGACGGCTTTCGTATGACCAATACCCTCAATTCCGATACTTCCATTTTGCTTGATGGAAATTCGGCAACTGTAGTAGACCTCGAAATGGGCCAAACGATTACCTTTACCAAAAGCAATGGAAAAATTGTAGAGGTTGACGCTTTTACTGCCACAGCGGATCGGGAAGTAGAAGGGTATTATGCCGGAACGGCTATTACTGCTACAGGAATGGGAGTAAAGGTTTATCAGGATGGGGAAAGCTCTCTTCGTGCAAAAACATATTCATTGGCGTCTAATGTTTTAGTTCAATATAATGGCTCCAATGCAAGCCTGAGTGATATCAAAACAGATGATTCCATTTTGATTCAGATAGAAAACGGGGAAGTTGTCCGCATCATAGCATATCCCCAAAATAGAACACTTACCAATGCGACAGTGCTGGAAATCTCGGCAGCCAACTCCACGATAACGTTTCAGCCAAGCGGAGCGACAACGGGGGAACAGTATGAAGTAGCTTCAGAAGTTACAGTATATAAGAATGGAAAAATTGCTGATTTAACGTCCATATATAAAGGAGATCGAGTCAATATCACGCTGACTTATGATAAAATTACACGTGTAGAGGCCTATTCAGAGTCCCAGAAACTGACTGGTGTGATTCGTGAAGTGACAATTGGCCAAAGTCCCGTGATTAAAGTCGAAGTTGACGGAGAACTTCAGACGTATGAAATATCTTCCGATGTTGTGATTACGTTCAATGGGGAGACTTCGGATGCCTACACGGCTTTCCGCGTCGGCTATACTGTTGAAATAACCCTGGAGGGCCAGGTAGCAACCCGTGTCCGCGTCATGGAAAGAAGCACCATGTATTCGATTATTGGGACAGTTCAGGATGTAAAAGCAAACTTTAAATTTTTAAAGGTTCTGAATTCGGATACAAATGTGGTGGAAGAAATTTTTGTTACCGATATTCCATCCATTTATGATATGGCCAATGGAGCAAAATTGACATTATCGGATATCGAGGTCGGCATGCGTGTTGTTGTGACAGGAAATTTAGACATGGGAACATATAAGGCCTACAGTATTGGTGTTATTTATTAAGAAATAATTTCCTTTTTTAGGTATAACCCGTTGAGAGGGAAGGCAATACTACTCTCATGAGGTGATTATGATGAAAAATGGAAAAAAATCCTTGATGGAGACGGATGAGTATTTGAAATTGGAGATTGCGGAAGAGCTTGGCCTGATTGACAAAATCATTGACGGCGGCTGGAAGGCACTGTCTTCCAAGGAAAGCGGACGGATTGGCGGAATCCTTTCTGCGCGCAAACGTAATTCCAATAAGAGTACCCAAAGCAGCAGTACATGAAACAAAAACCACTTTCGCATTAATACTCCGGCTGGAAAGGATGTACAATAATTGATTGATTGTAACGGACATATCTTTGTATATGTCCGTTACGGTTTTTTGTCCCCAAATGTTTAAAATAAAAACTATTTTTTCCTTGGAGGTTCGGCAAAAGAAGAATACCGGCTCCAATGGGGGCCGGTATTTTAATATGGGCAGAGTGTTAACCGAAATATCCGACTGTATGCCAAAGCTGTTTTAAATATTGAAAAATTTCAGCCTCATTTCCAATATCCTGCCAACTTTTTGGATTCAGAGCACTATCACGGGATGCTGCCCCAATCAGACTGGCATCTATAATTCCTTGATTATGCCCCAAAAGGCGATCAATTTTTTGAGCCAGTTTGGGAATCATTGGACCTCGAAATAAATCGCCGATTGCCTCAATATCAACCTGCCTTTCAGGAATCCATTGCAGTGCAATATTGTATTTATGGCATAGATCTTCTGCCTGTTTTGCAAATGGCGTTTTTTGAAAAGACTCGTCCATGTAAAAGCTGTCTATATCATCGCCGAGAACGATGTCGCCGTGCACATGGGTTTCGATACACTGGTCGAGATTTTTTCCTTTGTCTTTGATTTTATCAGATTGATTGAGTAAAATTGCCAGTGTTTCCTGTTCTGATAAAACGACTCGGTTTAAGAGCCTTCCATTCTTTTGCACATCCCGAAATAAGTCCGCTAAAACTCCAGAAAAAGTATCCGCTGTGCATAAAGTTGTTGGGTTAGTGGAACTGTCACCATATGAAAAAGTACATCGCTTGACGATTTCCTGTTTCAACGTAAAATAACATGAACCAAAGCGAACAGAAGCACCGTCTATATATCTTAAAACATTTAAAGCACCGTATTTGGGACGATCGATGGAATCGTCCGGATAGGAATGATAAAACAAGCGTTGTTCCCAACAAAACCGGTCGCCGCCGATGAATGCTGTCCTGCCCCCATTGGTTGTACCTGTACGAAACTGCCCGTGATATAGTCCCTGTTCCAGCAAATTCTCCAGTATGGTTTTTCCGTTATTGGAAAACCTGTCTGGGTGAAAATTTATCGTAATTGGACTTTGCAAAACCCTGTTAATCAATTCCTGCGTGTTAACATGAAAAGGGTCACAAATTTGCTCTAAATAATCCTGATTTTCTTTGTTTTTGATTATTGCATGGTCTCTCACCCGGGCAATCGCGAGTTCTTGGTAATTTAGCATGTTGACACACCGTCCTTTTAAATAATAGTATCTGTTGTACAGATTGGCTTTTGTTCTGTCTTATTTGGAAATGATAGAAAATTCAGCACATGAATAGAAAAGAAATAAAGATACTTACAGTATTCAAGGGCTTCTGTTTACCCATCGATTTTATACAGGAGGTCCTGTATAATCGCATTTTCTATAATGTAGCAAAAGCCGTATGGAGAAATTGTTCTAACAACCGATTCCATATAGCGATTACTTTACAGTCAAATTCGCAAATATCTTTTGCTGCTGCGCGGCAATATAAACTCTTCTTTGGAAATGCCAATAAACCATCTGTAAATCGGAATTTTCTTAATATGTTCCATGCCCAGTATAAAATAATGTTTACTCTCAGTGATTACTTGATTGCATTTCATAATGTTGTGATGTAAAAAAATTCCACGCAAGTCCAAAAAGCGGAATTCAATACTCTGTAATAAATAAGCTGGAACCTTTTAAGCGTTTCTCATATCGATAAAGCTCCAGTTCCGTACTAAGTAGTCAATCCCGGAGTAGACCGTTACAATTACACAAACATAAACAACGATTTGAATCACAGTTTGCTCTGTAAATCCATTAATGTTAAAAGGAGAGACCGAGCAGATAATAATGACGCTGATCGTAACAATCTGAACAACAGTTTTGATCTTTCCCGACATGCCGGCAGCAATTACTTTTCCCTGCGAGACCGCAACAAGACGCAGGCTTGTTATGATGAATTCACGGGATATAATGACAATAACAGTCCAGGCGGGCATATAGCCTAGTCCGACAAATGTAATGAGGGCTGAAGCTACAAGCAGCTTATCGGCAAGAGGATCAATGAATTTCCCAAAATTTGTAACCAAGTTGTTTTTGCGGGCGATAAAACCGTCTACACCATCGGTTGCTGATGCAATAATAAAAATTACAAGTGCAATATAAGACGATAAAGTAGATTGCTGCATCAAAAAAACAAGAAAAATAGGAATCAGCAAGATTCTAGATATCGTTATTTTGTTCGGTGTATTCATATAATCATTTCTCCCGTCACATCAAAATTTCCCGCATCCAAAATTTTCACCGGAACGATTTCTCCTGCTTGTACCTCTCTGGAAGCTGCAAAATAAACCAATCCGTCCACCTCTATACTGTCAAAATAGGAGCGGCCATAATACAGAAACTCGTTTTCTTCATATCCTTCGGTTAAAACGGGGTAGATATTCCCGATTCTGCTTTGATTAATTTCCTGGGATATGGATTCCTGAATTTCAAGGATCGATTCACATCGCTGTTCCTTGACATCTTCCGCTATTTGATCCGGCAGCAGGGCTGCAGGAGTACCTTCTTCCTGCGAATAGGCAAACACGCCTAATTTATCAAAGCGAACGGTGCGTACAAAGTCACATAATTCTTCAAATTCCTCTTCGGTTTCTCCTGGAAAGCCAGTAATAAGAGAAGTCCGCAATGCAATATCTGGGATCTCACAGCGCAGTGTCTCGATGATAGAGAGCAGTTCCTGCTTAGTAGAAGCACGCCCCATCCTCTTTAAAATCCGGTCATTGCAATGCTGGATCGGAAGATCCAGATAATTGCAGACTTTCGCGTTATTTTTGATCGCGGCAATCAGCTCTTTATCAATGTTTTCCGGATAACAATAGTGCAGCCGAATGAATTCGAGTCCTTCAATTTCGGACAATGCGTCAAGAAGCGGAGCAATCGACTTTTTTCCATATAAATCAATTCCGTAGCACGAAGTATCCTGCGCTACGAGGATTACTTCTTTTACTCCCTCTTTTGCCATAGAAGCAGCTTCTGCTATTATGTGATCCATACTTCGGCTGCGAAAAGAGCCGCGAAGTTTAGGAATAATGCAATAGGTACAATGATTATCGCAGCCGTCGGCAATTTTGAGATAAGCGGTATAGGGAGCGGTTGCCCGAATTCGGGGAAGACCGTCGTCAACTGGTTCATTTTGATGACCATAGAGGACGGGGCGTTCTCCTGCCATTGCATCTTCAATGATCCGGTTGATTGCAGGAAAATCACCAGTTCCGCAGACTGCATCAACCTCTGGCATTTCCTTCAGTACTTCTTCCCGATACCGTTCTGCCAAGCAGCCCGTCACAATCAGTTTTTTACATTTTCCATTTGTTTTATAGTCCGCCATTTCTAAAATAGCATCAATCGATTCTTCTTTCGCTTTATCGATAAAGCCGCAAGTATTTACTACAATAACATCGGCCTGTGCCGCGTTTGATGTAATGGTGTGGCCTTCTTTGGCTAAAATACCCATCATTGTTTCCGTATCCGAAAGGTTTTTGGCACAGCCTAATGATACAAAGCCGATCCGATATCCCACATTGTTCTCTCCTTTATGATCCGCCAAAACACCTTTATAGGTGCCGTATTACGATTTTCATTATTCTATAAGTATACCTGATTTAGACACTTTGTGCAAGTATGAAACTGGAAGGAACGAGAAAGTTATTTCATTAAAATGCTAAGATTTACGATATTTTAGAATAAAAACCATGATATGTAAAATACTAACAATGGTTTCACAGAAAAATAACACATGGAGGGATTTCATATGATCGCATTCAAGGACAGTAAGACAAAGGACAATTTAATGCGTGCATTTGCAGGAGAAAGTCAGGCACGAAACCGTTATACCTTTGCGGCTTCTACTGCAAAGGCTGCAAAATTACAAGTAATTCAAGCAGTATTTGAATTTACTGCCAATCAGGAAAAAGAGCATGCGGAACTGTACTACAAATTTTTAAAGGAACTGGAAGGGGAGAACATTGCAGTAGATGGTAAATATCCGGTCGACCTTTCCGATGATGTTTTGACGCTGCTGCGTAGTGCTCAGCATAATGAATTCCAGGAATATGAACATGAGTACAAAAATTTCGGCGATATTGCGTTGGAAGAGGGGTTTACAAAAATCGGGAATACCTTTCATATGGTAGCTGAAATCGAAAAAACCCATGGTGATCGTTTTGGCTGCTTTGCTGATTTGCTGGAACAGAACAAGCTCTTTGTTTCCGATGTGGAAGTAAAATGGATGTGTTTAAACTGCGGACACATTTACAGCGGTAAAAATGCTCCTACGATTTGTCCGGTCTGCGAACACGATCAGGGATATTTTATCCGTCTGGAGCTCGCTCCTTACGTAAAGGGTTAAAAAAAGGCTGGTGCTGCAAAGCACCAGCCCAATATTTGAATTTAAAAAATATATTTCGGCTTGCCAAGTTCCAGATCTTCTTTCACCAGATTTTCAAGGTGCGCAAGATCCATTTCACCCAAATTTCCATATTTACGGCTGCGGAGTGAAAACGTCTGGTTCTGTTCTTCTTTTTTTCCTACGACTACAATCAGCGGAATTTTGTCCAATTCAAATTGTTTGATTTTATTTTTCATGTTTTTTTCGGAGTCATCCAACCGAGCACGGAAACCGCTGTGTTTCAGCATGGATTCAATTTGCCGTGCATAAGCAAGGAAACTGTCTGAGACAGGAACAATCCCGATTTGCAAAGGAGCCAGCCAAAGTGGAAAATCTCCTTTGTAATGTTCAATCAGAAGAGCGGTAAAGCGTTCAAAACTTCCAAAAAGTGCACGGTGCAGCATATAAGGCGTATGACGCAGACCATCGTTCCCTACATAAAACATGGAAAAACGCGCTGGCAAATTAAAATCAAATTGAATCGTGCTGCATTGCCATTCCCTTCCCAATGCGTCAGTCAGCTTAATATCGATTTTAGGACCGTAAAAGGCGCCGCCGCCTTCATCGGTCTGATAGGAGAGCCCCTCTGTTTGGATTGCTTGTTTCAAAACCTCCGTTGCCATCTGCCAATCCTGATCTGCTCCAATGGATTTATCTTTCGGCCGTGTCGAAAGATAAGCTTTGAAGTGTTCGAACCCAAAGGAACGTAAAATATAGAGGGAAAATTTCAACGCATTTTTTACCTCTTGCCCGACCTGATCTGGTGTGCAGATAATATGGGCATCGTCTTGGGTAAAACCGCGTACCCGCGTTAAACCGCTCAAAGCGCCGGAGAGTTCATAGCGGTAAACTGTCCCATATTCTGCCATCCGAACGGGAAGATCCCGGTAAGAATGGACTTCACTATTATAAATTGTAATATGAAAGGGACAATTCATCGGTTTTAGATAATATTCTTCTCCATCAATGGAAATCGGACTATACATCGAATCTTTGTAAAAGTCCAAATGTCCGGAGGTTTTCCAGAGGTTGGCGCGTCCTATATGCGGCGTATAGACCCATTGATAGCCATTCATTAAATGGGCAGCCTGGCCGAACTGTTCCATGAGACACCGAAGCTGTGCTCCCTTTTGTTTCCACAAAATCAATCCCTGGCCGATTTCTTCGGAATTCAGATAAAGATTTAATTCCTGCCCTAATACCTTATGATCACGTTGAGAGGCCTCTTGTTTTTGAGCCTGATATGCTTCATATGCCTTTTTGTCTTCCAATGCAACCACATAAATCCGCTGAAGCATTTTGTTTTTCGAGCTTCCGTTCTCGTATACCCCGGAAAAATGATCGAGCTGATAGGGAATCGAGATGTTTTTTTGTGCCAGCTCTTGTTTCAAAGCTTCAAAAATATCCGGATTTAAGGGTTTCGGCATGTCAAAATCACAATAAAATCCTTCTTTTGTCTCAGAATAATTTTTACATTCGGCTCCAGCTATGACCTGGTCCAGACATAGAATTAATAAATTTAACAGATTTAATTTTTCATTCATTTTTATTTCTCCTTCATACTGTTTTATCGGTCAGATCGGAGAAATGGGTTGGCCGTCCCTGGGGTCTGCTGTATGGAACAGAAGAAAATGAAATAAATTGATTTCGGTTACCCTTTAACATCGGGACAATCACCTCCTTTCAAAAATAAAAAAACCTTCTTGCAGCTGCAAGAAGGTTTTACTAGCATCTCCGCAGCCACACGACAAAGAGGGCAATCTTTTGCCGTTGGCTGCATAAGTCAGCGCGTTACAAAAGAATGCCCAATCGGGTTGCGGTATTTGCTTTGACATATTCGACATAAACAATCATTCTATATCCCCGCTTTGGCTTCATATTTTTCTTTCCTCAATGGATTATTCCCATTATACTATAAACAAAAATTGCAGTCAAGTTCTGTTTATACTGTTCCAAAATAACATCGGGCAAAATTCGGAAGCAAAAGCCTGCCCTTATTCTGATATCGGTCAAATAGATCGGATAAAGCATTAACATACGGTTCGTATTCTTTTTCCTCTGCCTTCGGTGAATAAGAGGAGGAAAGCGCTTTTCCAATAAAACCATCTTTTGTATAAACCAGGTCGTTGGGGAAATCACGATACTCATAATGGAAATAGAATTCGGAAACCTTGCGGGGGGTCTCTCCAAAAGAGGAAAATCCGTTTCCGCCGGAAAATCCATTGAAGCCTTTGCAAAATTTGCGGCAAATATTTTCGTTTTCTTCCACCAAAGATGAAGAGGAATCCCGAATGTTCCAAACTAAAACTACTTTTCCGTTTGGCTTTAAGATCCTTCTGCACTCTTCGGAGAAGCCGTCATTGTCAAACCAGTGAAAGGCCTGGGCAGCCGTTATAAAGTCAACGCTGTGCTCCAAGAGGGTAGTATGTTCTGCTTCGGCCGCGACTGGGATAAAGTGAGTCTTGCCTTCTAATGCGGAAAGCATTTGATTTCTCATATCTGCATTGGGTTCTACCGCATAAACATGGCTTCCGCGGGATAAAAGCTCCGCTGTGAAAATACCGGTTCCCGCTCCAATATCAGCAATTTTACTTTGAGAAGAAAAACCAATTTCGGCATATAGAAAATCAAACAGGGCTTTGGGATAACTGGGACGATATTTGGCGTAAAGGTCTGCCAAATGTGTAAAACGTTCTGTATTTAACATAGTATCCTCCTTCGTATCTAATTTTAGAACCATTTTATTATAGTCTATTTATTTAAAAAAGCCTAGTCTCTTGAAATAATAATATTGTAAAATTTTTTATTTGAATGTACAGTGCTAGCGGACAATAAAATATATGCTTGGATTTTCAAACTCGCAGACCATCACTTGACAAATTATTTAGGAGCAGTATAGCGCAGCAAACATAAATCTACACTCACTCTTTGCTTTCTCAATTTTTACAGACGACGATCGTTCCGCAGATGTATATCAATTAAATATTTTCTGATTTCCTGTATGGTTTTTAACGATTCAATCGTCTATAAAATACAACAATAAAACCAGTTCTAAAAAGCGGATACGAAATCTAAGAAAAATATTATTGTTTCTTACATATTATTAAAGAGTAAGAGGCATGATATGCCGAATCATATATGATCTGTAAACTTGTCAAACACGAAAGAAGGTTAAACGATGCAGGCAATTACAGTATTGGATTTTTCTATTCTCCATTTTATAGCAGATCATTTTCATAATGCCTGGCTGGACCAAGTAATGATTTTGGTTACAAAATTGGGTGACGGCGGGTTTATCTGGATTGCCGCTGCGCTTTTCCTAATCCTATTTCCTCAATACCGAAAGCAGGCTCCTTATTTATTAGCGGCACTGGCTGTTTCGTTTTTGCTGGGAGAAGGAATTATGAAACACCTTGTAGAACGTATCCGTCCATTTTATATAGAAGAAGTTGAATTATTAATCCAACCTCCGGGCGGCTATTCTTTTCCTTCAGGGCATACAACAACTTCATTTGCATCTGCAATGGCACTTTGGAAAATCAATCGGCGTTTTGGAGCCATTGGTTTTGGAATCGCTTCATCGATTGGATTTTCCAGGCTGTATCTTTTTGTTCATTATCCAACGGATGTAGTGTGCGGGATAGTGTTAGGGATTGGAACGGCAGTTTTGGTTGGATATATTTTCCGAATTATCAATAATCATCTTAATCATCCAAACACAGAAGAGAAAGTTTAAAAACAAACCTTTCTTGATTTTGATTTCAAGAAAGGCTTTGTTTTTATAGCATGCTTATTCAGCAGTGTTCGTTGCGGATGGAGAAGCCGATGCAGCTGGACTTTCATATGGGCTTTCCGTCGCGTGCGGCGAGGCCGTTACAGTCGGAGACATGCTTGCAGTCGGGGAAGGAGTCGTTTCTGTTGAGGCACATCCTGCCGCTGCAATTAGTATAACAGCCATGACGCAGATACTTGCAATTCTTTTTTTCATATTTATCCTCCTTAATAATTTTTTTGGATTCCTTTTTATTTTCTCCTTTTTTATTCTCTTTAGCCATTCAAAGATTTCCCAAAAAATTGAATTATAAAATAATAAATATTTCTCTTTTTAAAACAGAGATGATTCATTTCACTCCATTTGCCCATAAAACCTATTTGGTAATGAAACGGGTTTATATTAGTTTGCTTGCAAATTAGAATAAAAACGTTTATTATGGTACCAATGAATGAAAAATAGAGAAATCAAATTTGAGGTGATCACATATGATAGATAAAATCGGCCTGGTTTTGGAGGGCGGCGGAATGCGCGGTGTATTTACATCCGGCGTTTTAGACTTTTTTATGGAAAACCAATATTGGTTTCAAAATGTATATGGCGTTTCAGCGGGAGCGTGTAATGGTATCAGCTATGCTGCCAAGCAGATCGGGAGAAATAAGAAAATCAACTGTGATTATTGTGCTGACAAGCGTTATGCCAGCTTTCGCAACTTTTTCAAAGAAAAAAGCATATTTGGCATGAATTTCATCTTTGATGAAATTCCCAATAACCAAGTTCCGCTGGATTTCAAAACATATTATGAATCTAAAATGAATCTGCAAATAGGAGTAACATGTCTATTGAATGGAGAATCCGAATATTTTCCCAAAAATATTTCGGTTCAAAACACGAATATTATCAAAGCCTCCTGTTCCATGCCGATCGTCTCGCCAGTCTGCTTAATCGACGGAAAACCATATTTAGATGGGGGGGTTGCCGAACCCATTCCCATTGAACATTCTCTTGCAGAGGGAAATGCCAAACACATTATCATTCTTACACGTGATGGAAATTACCAAAAGAAAGCTTCGCCGGCGGTTGGACGATTGGCCCGTGTTTTATACCGCCAATATCCTGAATTTATTAAAACGCTGGAATCAAGATATATCCATTATAACCAGCAATTAGAACGGATTAAACGGTTGGAGAAAGAAGGGAATGCTTTGGTTTTTCGGCCGTTAAAACCGGTTCACTTCCGAAAATTTGAGCACGATGCAGCAAAATTGGAAAGCTTGTACCAAGAAGGATATCAGTTGGCTCAAAGCAAAAAAGAAGAAATTGAAAAATTTTTAAAATAATATAAACTTTTTTGCTGTATCCCCGTCTAATAGTACAGAAAGCTGAAAAAGCTAAGTACTAAAATAATAGGAGGATATCAATATGAATCGCTTTTATAAAAGATGTTTATCGGTTTTAGCTGCAGGAACTCTAGTCTTAGGGGGATCAGCCGTTATGGCACAGGAGCCGGTAGAGAATGATCTGACTGTCGTACCAATTTCTGCAAATACAGAGGAAAATGCTCCCGCTGTTTATGTGGATGGAATCAAATTGGATGTAGCGCCAATTGTGAATGCAGATGGAACCTATATGCTTCCGCTTCGGGCGATGATGGAAGAGCTGGGATTTGAGGTGAATTGGGATGCCGCTACAGGTTTATCAGTTTTGACCAAAGGCCCGGTTCAAATTACGATTAACCCATTTGAGGATGGATATACCTTTGCCAAAACAGCGCCGATAAAATTGGGAAGCGCACCAGTTGTAAAAAATGACACGACTTATGTTCCGGAAGCTTTTGTAGCAGAGATTTTACAGGGCAAATACAGTAACAACGGCAGTTTTGCCTATGTAACACTTCAGGATACTACAGAAAAGATTTCAATGAATGCCGAAGTAAAAGATGTAGCAGAGGGTAAAATTGAAATTGGCCTGGAAGGAATTGAGGACTACACAGTTATTTTGAATTTATCCGATGAAACTGTTTTGGAAGATAAAGACGGCAATACAATAGAGGCGGCTGATATTACAAAAGGCGATCTTGTGTACGCAGAGTTTTCCTCTGCTATGACCAGAAGCATTCCGCCCCAAAGCAATGCAATTAAAATTCAGGTTTTAAAAGCAGCTGATCAAGGAGAAGTGCAAGAGAACAAATATTACGGGCTTGTTTCCCAAATTGAGGGCAGCACTCTTTATATGGACGGCGAAGACATGGATGCAAAATTGGTAATTCATGTAGATGACAAGACTCAAGTGAAAAATGAATTAGGTGAGAACATTGCTCTCTCCGACATCAAAGAAGGTACTTATCTTGAGGTTGTAACCAGTCCGGCTTATACTGCAAGCCTTCCGCCGCAGACAACTGCTGTTTCTGTATCGGTTTTAAACTATGAAGAGACAGAAGCAGAAGTGATCAGCGTGGATGAAAATCAGATCGTTGCTACTCTGAACGAAGGATCAGAAGATGTAATGGATCAGATTATTTTCAATATAAATGAAAATACTAAAATTTACAAAGATGGCCAGGTAATTACAGCGGCAGATCTTGAAGAAGGAGCTAAGATTGAGGTCATCCATTCCATAGCCTCTACTTTTAGTATTCCGCCGCAAACATTTGCGTATATAGTCAATGTAAAATAAATAGAAGCTTTCAAATCCGCCTCCAAAATACTGGAGGCGGATTTTTTTGCAGCAGGGGATAAACACCGGTAATCTTTGATTTGCCAAGCTGATCGATTCCGTATCATTATTGACATTTACCTGTTTCATATGGTAAAATAACCTGGTAATTGGAATCGAGCGGATATGGCGGAATGGCAGACGCGCTGGATTTAGGTTCCAGTGGGATTTTCCCGTGCAGGTTCAACTCCTGTTATCCGCACCATGGCGAGTGTTCTTATAGCATTTGAAAAGCTGTAAGAACACTCGTCTTTTTCTTTTGTTTTCATCCGGCGATGGTGGATGGGCGTAGTTGACGACTACGCCCTTTCTTGTATTATGGGACGTGACCCAGTTGAGCACGAAAACGTGCGAAACAGAAAACCACCCGCTATGCGGGTGCGCGTCAAAAGTTATACAAAAAAATTCTCCAAAGTAGTACAATAAGGTGTTCAAGTCTTAGAGTACACCGAAAGGAGAATTTTAATGGCAAATAGTTTATCACATACAAAATGGTTATGCAAGTATCATATAGTAATAGTCCCAAAGTATCGCAGAAAAATAATATATAATCAATACAGAGAAGAGCTGCGAGACATCATAAGAACATTATGCAAATACAAAGGGGTAGAAATAATAGAAGGGCATATGATGCCCGACCATGTACATCTTTTGTTGAGTATACCACTCAAAACAAGCATAGCGAGTTTTATGGGGTATTTGAAAGGAAAAAGTGCATTGTTAATCTATCAAAAGCGGGGTAATATGAAGTTTGCGTACCAAAACCGCGCGTTCTGGTGCAAGGGATATTACGTAGACACCGCGGGGAAGAACACAAAAGCAATCAAAGAGTACATATGAGGGCAATTAAAACGGGATAAGGAAAGTGATCAAATGAGTCTTTACGATCCCAGAGACCCATTTATGGGTAGTAAGTAACAGATGCATGGCTGGCAGGCCAATGAAAAGGGCACTTGTGCCCCACCAGTAAAGGGTAGGGCTATGCCCGAAAATGAAATACCACCCGCTAGGCGGGGGGTTATTATGCGAAAATCAATTCACTATTTACAATCTCCGTTGCTCTGTGCCGAATACTGCTCATTGCACCAACCCACTCCATTTGGTTTTCCTCTTTAAGTTTTTCTGTCACACCCTCACGCTCTGCCATTTGTTTTACAAGCCGAGAAAACATATCTTCCGCCTGCTCGTTTATATTTGCGAGGTAAGAGTTGAGTTTACCACTTGTAAGCAGAGTAGTGTAAGTAGCTCGTTTATGCTCTTGCAAATAGCGTTTGTGCCGCTGCCCCCATATGCCAATAGGCTTATTTTCTTCGGCTGGCAGTGCAAGGTTAGGCAGATAGTAATCCCCTTGTAATGTATAAGTACCACCCATCTGTTCAAATATTGTCTTTTCCATAAACTGAATCCTCTGTCCTTTTGATTTTGAATTTCTTAATTGGTGCTTTAACGAATTTGACAATGAGTTCGTCAACTGCATCCGTGTATTTTCCGGCAGCGATCAGTTTGTTTCGCAAGCCGTTCAAACTGTTGGTTACAATGCTGTACTCATGATCATCAATCGCCAAATAATATTTTTTCTCCCGCATATGCCAAGCCTCCTTTGCACTTACATTGTAGCAGGAAATTATCAAGAGGACGAATGTGCGATTTTATTTTCGGCATAAATAAAGACAGCGTGGAAAGCATTTCTGCCTTTTACGCTGTCTTTTCGCCTTTGCAACGCCCATAAGTTGTATTTCATTTGTTTTCAAATTACTGCCCTATGTGGCGTTGACATTTGAGAGTGTCTTTCTTTTTTGTCTATTGTTAAGTGAGAAGTTTATAACAGGGCCAAACCGTAAACAAAAGGATTGCCTAATAAACAAAAGACAGGCAAGGCATAAGATATGGTCAGATATGGAACGCGTCTTTTTGCCTCATCCAATCGAATTTCTCTGTCTTGCACGGCGGTCGTGTGCAGGATTGCCGTAGTACTCATGCTTCGCAGCGTACATCTGCTTTTCTGCAGCTTTGACAAGTGCCTCTGGATTTTCTATAGGAGCAGGAGACCAAGCTACGCCGGCAGAGATATGGTAACCTTCTTGCTCCAGCGCGGCAGACATTGCCTGGATGTAATGGTTCACTTTGATTTCAGCTTCATCCAGAGCGAAAACGATGAACTCGTCTCCACCCACCCGATAGGTATATTGCGCACCAAAACGATCACATATTTCTCTGGCAATTGCCCGAAGCATATTATCTCCTGCTTCGTGGCCGCGGCTGTTATTCAGTTCATGCAAGCCGTTGGCATCTATGTAAACACAACAGCTTCCGCTCCGGCACTCTGAAAAGATATGGAGCAGATCCAGTTCATAGCGGTTGCGGTTATACAAGCCCGTGAGAGCGTCTCGCTCACCTTGCTGCTGCATTTCCATATAAGTATAGGTATTGCTGCAAAGCATCGCAAAGCTGAAGCCCATGCCTTTGAGCATTGCTGCGCAGCCGGCACGTTTTGACAGACCACTGGCCGATAGTATTCCATGGATGACGCCGTCAGCGTCCTCCACGGGGATGGCCGCCAGATCGTCCATCCCTTCCGGCGCGTTAGGCAATACCGCAAGAACTTCCTGCGGCGAATATGCAGAGATCTCTCGATGCCCGGAGGAAAAGTATTCTGCAAGCGCCTGCGCATTCTCCAGCAGAGCAGATCCTATAAGCGTTTCGCCTCCCTCTTCCCAGAGATAGCTTAGCTCCGGCCCATCCCCGCCAATCATAGTAAAGGACACACGCTGGGCCGGGAGCATGCGGGCAATCACTGCAAGGGAGCGGGTTATATTTTCACGGTGTTCATGAGCGTTAAAAAGCAGCTTCTCCACATCGTAGATGTAGCTGAGCGCATCCAGCTGACGCTGTTTCTCACCAGTTTCCCGTCGAACATAAAGTATCAGCCAGAAAATGTAGACAAGAAAGAACACGCCTTCGAGCACGAGCAATAGATTCAACAGACTACGGATACCTCGTGCATCGGCAAAGACCAGGTCCTCTGGAACAGAAAGCGCTACACGCCACTGATTGATCTCCAGCGGAGTATAATAAAAGTACAGGTGTTCTCCCGTAGTATTTGAAAGAAATACAACATAATTACTCTCGCCGTTCACCAGTCCCAGACGCAGCAGATCATTGTTGTAACCCTCGGCCATGGGGCGTGAGCCGAGCGCCCAGATGTTGCCCATCTCAGCATGCCAGGTATCGATTAGAAAGTCGCCTGTGGCGCCGTCGATAACATATACTGCCGCTTCGCCGCCGTAGGGCGAATAGGGGAGCTCCTGCCCGAGACTCTTCAGCTCAATGACTCCATAGAGCATAGCAACGACTTCGCCTTCGCGCTCTACAGGCACATAATGACGTACCACATAATCATTTCCGTTTAGATCCATCTCCCGATCTGAGATATGTGCTCCCAAAGAAGCCTCATGCTCAAACGATAGCAGACCGGATACATCTACACGCATACCGCTCGATGTAATGACTTCGTCACCAGGCAGCAGAAGCTCCAAATATGAAAAAAAAGTTCCCGTACCTTGATAGAAGTCAAGGAACTCCTCCGGTTCACCAAAGTCTGACGCCATGATTTCTGCTATGAGCTTGAGTTTTTCCCGGTCAGAGTCCATATTCAGCTCCAGACCGTGGGAGAGTTCTTCAGCCTCTTCGGCCAGGCGCGTGAAGCTCGCTTCCTCCTCTGCCTCATTAATCCGCCCCGACACGACAAAGCTCGCAGCCGTAATGAGTAAAACCAGTATTAGTGTTGCAGCCAGCGGACTTCTCCAATGTACAAAGCGACCTCGCATAGTTCTCCTCCTACCTGTGCTGTGTTCTATATTTTTTATTTTACATGCCTAGTATATTTTGTCAAGTTTGCTCTGTTCAGAAAGAATTAAATCTTTTACAATGGCGCTTGATAAAAATGACTTTGTCAACAGTTTTGAAACGGCAGACATCTTATTTGAAAAACATTAATATTGTATTTTTGCGAATAATATTTATAGTTTTATATTTGATTCGTTTAATCAAAACAGCTTCTATTAAAGACATTTAGGCCCGAAAGCTTTATATCGTAACGAAATATGCTAACCAGATTTTTTAAGATGAAACTGCTGCTAGCCACGAGGCAATAATTTGCAGATAGATTCATTGCTCTTACCTTGGCAATCATTCGCATTATTATGCAATATTTGGATAGGAGTACAGAGTTTAAATCCAAAACTAAAGTCCATAAGGACACTATTCGACGAAAAAAAAATCATCGAATTTTTTATTGAAAAAGCTTAATATTTTTTGGGCATTTTTATAGGAAATTTTTCCTCTCTGAAGCACTTTAATCAAATACGATCGGCTAACTCCAAGCTCTCTGGAAAAAGAAGAATAATTATATCCTTTCTCCATGATATGCTTTTTAAGTTCTTCTACGTCTTTAATGTATATCATATTTCAAACCTTCTTTGCGTTTTAATCAACTGTTATTTATAGAATATCGCAAAGATGTCCAAAAGTCAACCATATTTTTGAAATTATTATATACATATAAATTGTAATCGGTTACAATAAAAATATCAGTATCATAAATTTGGAAGGAGATTCCAATGAATGCAGCACTTCATATACCGCCTGACTATTCCAAAACGTATCAAACGGTGATTGATGTCATACAGTCTTGCCAAATTCAAAGCCTGCCCATTTCGCTGGAACAAATCATATCTAGTACAAAAGGATTAAAACTGCTGAGCTATTCATCGGCCATAAGCGGCAGGAATTGTTCACTGGAAGAATGGATTGATTTTATTGGAAGTGATTTAGGAGCTTATGTAACGAGTGCCGACCGGTCAAAATCGATTATTTTTTACAACGACACGAAGAACAACCAGGGGTTGGACCGCTTTACCATCGCACATGAATTGGGGCATCATTTTTTGGGGCATTCTGCTCTGATGCAGGAGGGAAAACCATTAAAACGAGGATTAAACGATGAAGACTATGATGCGATTGAAAAAGAGGCAAATTGTTTTGCGCGTAATTTGCTCACACCCATTTACCTTATGAATATGATTGGCGTATCCCCCTATGAGCTGGAGCGGGTAAAAAAAATCTTTGATATCAGCCATCAGGCGGCCGTGATCCGCAGAAAGGCTTACATGACCGATCTGGCCGCTATGACGGAGCGGGGAAGGGTCATTATGGAACGCCAATTCCGCAGTTCGATCGCGTATTATCAGGGGTTCCATATGTGTACAAGCTGTCACTATATTCTGCCGGAAGGATTCGCGGAATATTGTCCCATTTGCGGAAATAAAAAATTGATACAATATAAAAGGAAGAATGTAACGATGAAATATGTAGGTCCCAAAACAAATGAAAACGGCAAATTATTGGAGTGTCCCAAGTGCGGCAATGAGGAAATTGAACCGGATGGTGACTTTTGCAAAATCTGCGGATTTCCTTTGGTCAATTACTGTGCTTCTACTGTGGTAGAAGGAGAGGGGGAAGAAAGGTCAATTCGGATGCCCTGTGAAAAGGGTAAAGTATTGCCGTCCAATGCCAGATACTGTCCTTACTGCGGAAATGAAACATCGTTTTTACAGAATAAAATTCTGGAACGGATCGATGTAAAGGATCCAATCGTGAACGGTTTGTCCAATAAAGGGTTTACGATCATAAAATACTAAATAGGGAAGGCTGTCTAAAAAGGTCATCCGGATTTGCAAAAAACAGGATTTAAGTTTCGCAATCGGAGATGTTTTTCTTTGACGGCTATCTTTTTGACTTTGTAGTTCCAAATTGGAACATATAACGAATTTATCTTAAATGAGAAATATTTCGACAGTTTTATCAAAATATTTGTGTTCCATATCGGAACTAACGTTGTTCTGTGCCGAAATACAGGATATAATGAGAGCAGAATGAAAAGAGGTGGGTGGATGGATCGCATAAAAAAGCTTCGGTTGGATCGGAATTTAACACAAAAGCAGGTAGCGGATGCGTTGGAAATACAAAGGCCGACCTATACCCGCTATGAGACGGGGATACGGGAACCGGATCTAGAGGCTCTCAATCGCCTGGCAGATTTTTTTGAAGTATCGGTTGACTACCTCCTGGGAAGAACAGATCTTCCCAATTATGAAAAAGAACCGGAGTATCTGCGCAGAATCCGTTTGGCTTCGGAACAAATGAATGAAAAACAGCGACAAAAAATGCTTCAAATTTTGGAGCTTTCCTTTGATGAATTTTTTTCAACAGAAAAATAATCCGCCAGAATCTGAAATTCCAGCGGATTTTGATAGATAAACTGGTTAATTCTCAAAAAAGAAAACATCGCCCAATGTTCCGTCGTCATAGACGGCTTTGGGATGCCCTTCCACAAGACGGTAATTTCCTTTTGTATATTCGGCTACAACATGATTCCAGAAATGGACAGAAGGAATATTCTTTGGATGCCGCATTAACTGCCATTTTCCATGGAAACGGTCAAAAGTTTCAAAAGCAGCCCATTTGCCGATCCCGCACCGCCGGTATGGATACATGACAAAAAATTCAGCAAGGGAGTAATCGGTGGGTTCGTCTGTCTCCGGATGATCGTTTACCATGACGAATCCTGCCAGATTGCCGCAGGTCCGAATGAAAAAAGCAGCGCGTTTTTCCGGTTCTGTCCAGTAATAATCCAGATATTGATAGCCAAACAGGCCAAGCGGATTAACCTTTTTCTGATCGTATTGTGAAAATTCGTAATTGTATTTTTCCAGCAAATTACTTAATATTTCCCGCTCTTCCAATAAGACGGGAACCAGTTCCAGTTCCATTTTTTCTCCTTTCCCGCAGCTGAATCAGTTAACCCGATTGATCGTGTTTCCTCTCTGATAGGCTGCGAGGTTGTCATAGCTGATAGATAAAAGCCGCTCTTTTGCCTCTGTGCTCGCCCAGCCAAGGTGCGGGGTGATCAGCATATTTTTGGCTGATAAAAGCGGGTTTTCCGGTTTGGGAGGTTCGCTGGTCATGACGTCGGCTGCGGCCCCGGCAATGAGTCCGCTATTTAAAGCCGCGGCCAGGTCAGCGTCATTTACCAAAGGCCCGCGTGCCGTATTAATGAGATACGCAGTAGGTTTCATGAGTTTGAGCGTGTTTTGATTGATGATTCCGCGCGTTTGCTCAGTCAAGGGCGCATGAAGCGTGAGAAAGTCCGCTTGCCTGAACACTTCCTCCATGCTCGTCCAGGTCAAATTTGGAATATCCAGCTCTTTGGTATGGCGGCTGTGGCAGACGACATTCATTCCAAAGGCGGAAGCGATCCGGGCGACCTGCGTGCCAATGGCGCCCATTCCAATAATTCCTATGGTTTTCCCGGCAATTTCAAAAACCGGCGATTTCAGGAACATGAAGTCGGGGCAGGAGGCCCATTCGCCCTGATGAACCGCCGCATTGTGGAGTTCCACTTTGCTTGCAAACGCCAGCACATAAGCGAACACCAGCTGTACTACCGACATTGTGGAATACGCGGGAACATTGGTCACAACGATATTTCGGGAAGCCGCAAAGGCCGTATCAACAACGTTATAGCCTGTGGCTAATACGCCGATATACCGGAGAGCGGGAGAGTGTTCCATTACTTCGTTGGAAATAATGACCTTGTTGGTTAAAACCGCTTCTGCACCGCGAATGCGGTCCGGCACTTCTTCCGGCGCGGTCCGGTCATAGCAGGTTACCTCGCCAAGGGGGGAGTAGGTTTTCAGCATTTTATCCTTTGGGTACAGCGTATACCCGTCTAATATCACAATTTTCATTGGTTTTAACTCCTTTTCTTTATTTTCCTACGCAGAACTGCGAAAAAATCTTGTCGACTACTTCTTCCGTCACACTCAGCCCGATAATTTCTCCCAGATCGGCGATGGCGTCGTTTAAATCGATGGAGACCAGATCGACGCATT
>CALYAR010000024.1 GCA_944393585.1 uncultured Clostridia bacterium
TGTCCCGATACATGAACCTCTGCTAAGGATTCATAGATCACCTCGGCACCTTTTTTGAAAATTTCATTGATTACATTGGAGATCGTTTTCTCATTGCCGGGGATCGGGCTGGCAGAGATAATCACCAGATCCTCGCTGGTCAATTCCACTTTCTTGTGATCGGAAAAAGCGATGCGGGACAAGGCGCTCATCGGCTCACCCTGACTTCCCGTCGTGACAATGACAATGTTAGAAGGCTTATACTTTCCAATTTCGTCAATGCTGATGAGTGCCCCTTCAGGAATCCGCATATACCCCAAAAGAATTGCAACCTTCACGATATTTTCCATACTGCGCCCAGAAAGAGCGACCTTTCTGCCGCATTTTACAGCCGTGTCAATGATCTGCTGTACCCTATGAACATTTGAAGCAAACGTTGCAACCAAAATGCGCTTGGTGCAGCCTTTGAAAATCTCATTGAACTTCTCTCCGACCTTGCGCTCGCTCATCGCATACCCAGGACGTTCCACATTCGTACTGTCCGACATTAAAAGCAGGACCCCTTCCTTGCCAAGCTGCCCGAATTTGGCAAGATCAATCATATCTCCGTCGATTGGAGTCGTATCAATTTTAAAATCGCCTGTATGCACAACAACGCCAAGCGGCGTGTGAATTGCAAGCGCCACAGAATCTGCAATCGAGTGATTGGTATGGATAATTTCAATACTGAATACTCCAAGCTTGATTACATCATTTGGGGATATCCGGTTTAGTTTTACTTTTGACAGCAGATTATGCTCCTTCAGTTTATTTTCTACCAATCCCAGCGTAAGCCTTGTTCCAAAGACCGGAACATTGATTTCCTTTAAAAAATATGGCAGTGCGCCAATATGATCCTCATGTCCGTGTGTTAAAACAATGCCGCGCACTTTATCTATATTTTTCTTTAAATATGTGGTATCCGGTATTACCAAATCCACACCGAACATATCGTCGTCCGGAAACGCCATGCCGCAGTCGATCAGCATAATATCATTGCCATACTCTACTACAGTCATGTTTTTTCCGATTTCCTCTAATCCTCCGAGCGGAATGATTTTCAATTTATTCTGTTGTTGTCTTTTTGCCACTCAAATACCTCCTGTTTTGTTTTCCGTTCATAAATCGGGAAAAATCCCGCAAAAAATACACTAAAAACCTGCGCACTGAAAATCAATGCGCAGCTTCTTCAAACGCAAATGCGATTGTTCTGTTTTTAATATACTTTCCGTTCATTTACAAATGTATAACTTTTTATTTTAAATTCCAAACTCCCTTTTCTTAGACAAGCAAACCGGGCTTGACGCTTTCTACGATACTAAGATTGCTTAGAACTATTGTTATTATTCTTTTTTAGGTTTTTGCGAATCCGAACACGAACACTTAAAGTTAATTTTATCACAAAACCGGCATAATGTCAAGGCAGGCCAACCATCTTCCTTTCATTATAAAAACAAATCTGAAAACTTCCATAATACAGCAGCATATAGGAAAAGAATCTTTACTATGATAAAATAAACAAGCAAGATGATTGGGCAGATAAAGGGATGATTTTTATATTTTAGAAATAAAAATGATGTGATTGGACTGACGTAAAAATCAAATTTCTTGCACTGCAGGTTTAAATATGGTAGAATCAGATATTCTTCAAATGCGAAAGGAGGAACTCACATGGATATCACCTATCAAGACACACGAGATTTTCAGAAAGAAGATTTGGAAGATTTATTTTTATCGTTAGACTGGTTCAGCGGACGCTATCCCGACAAGCTGCAGGCCGCCATCCGCAATTATAAAACGGTTTATTCTGCCTGGAACGGCAGACAGTTAGTGGGTTTGATCTCCGCGATGGACGACGGGGTTATGACCGCATATATCCACTATTTGCTTGTGCGTCCAGAATATTCCAGAATGGGAATCGGAAGAAAATTAATGGAACTCACTAAGGATCACTACAAAGATTATCTGCGGATTGTATTAATTGCCTATGATTCTGCCGTGCCTTTTTACGAAGCTTTAGGATTTCGAAAGGAAGAACAAGAAACCCCAATGTCGTTTAAACGAAGGTAATCTGATTCCATTCCAGTTTATAATTTTTGCTAATAGAATTAAAATTCCCCTATGGCGCAGCAGTTATGGCGCTGTGCTATAGGGGAGTTTTGTCTTGTATCGATTTTATACTTTTTAAAGTCACTGGTCACCCTTATGTATTACCGATCTTTTAAAAAGGGTTTTATCAAGTTGGATAAAAATTTGGGCATTTTAAATACAATAATTCTCATATTATGCACATCCTTTCCTAACTGCTTCAACGCCTGAAAATGCCGCAGTAGCCAAGCCAGCAAATGATCAGAGCTTCTATCACTGCAATGAGCCAGGCAGGAAAAATAAAAACAAGCAATACGCCTAAACAAAATGACCCGCACATGAGCCCTAATGTACGAAAGCATCTCATTTTGATCTCCTCCTCACCCGGCACTTCTCTTAGTTACATTATATTACACAAAAAGGAATTTGTTACAAGAAAAAGGAGCGTTTGATCCCTATTATGAGTCTGCACCCGTTTTAATCTAGTCCTGGTCAAGACCAGTATATTTTGATAAAATAATAATCAAATCAATTTACTAATTAGGCTAATGCTACAAACCAAGCCGCAGAACAAATAATGGAGAGAAATGCAGGGAATGTAAAATGAAATCAATTTATTATTATCAAACAGTAATGGGCAAACTCGGCATAATTGTTGAAGACCTAGGAATATCCGGAATTTTGTTTGAAGGGGCAGAACCCAAAAATGAAATCATCCTAAATGAAACAGAGCTTCATAAACAGACGCTGGTGCAGTTAAACGAATATTTTGAAGGAAAGAGAAAAGATTTCACACTTCCGCTTGCTCCTGCCGGAACCGTATTTCAGCGTGCCGTTTGGAGCGAACTGCAAAAAATACCCTATGGAGAAACGCGGACTTACCGCCAAATTGCGCAGGCGGTAGGAAGCCCAAATGCCTGCCGGGCAGTAGGATCGGCAAATCACAACAATCCCATTCCCTTTCTCATTCCCTGTCATCGAGTCATTGGCAGCGGAGGCGGAATGACCGGTTATGCCGGCGGAATTGAAATGAAACAGCGCCTCCTCTCATTGGAGCGGCAAAATCAAAAAAATTTTCATTGAAAGGAAGTTACGTCAATGCTGCATATTGGGGCTCATTTGTCATCTGCAAAGGGCTATTTGGCGATGGGAAAAGAAGCATTGTCAATGAAGGCAGATACGTTTCAGTTTTTCACCCGCAATCCACGGGGCGGAGCAGCAAAAGAAATAAACAAAGAGGACGTCTCTTCCTTTCGTACTTTTGCATCCGATCATCATTTTACCTCATTAATTGCGCATGCTCCCTATACGCTGAATGCCTGCGGAAAAGAAGAACGCGTTCGGGCCTTTGCCATTCAGGCGCTGTCGGAGGATCTTGCCCGAACGGAGTTTCTTCCCGGCAATTATTATAACTTTCATCCCGGCAGCCATGTGGGACAGGGGATAGAAACGGGCATCCAGAAAATTGCTGAAGTGTTGAATATGACAATACGGCCAGAGCAATCTACAACTGTTTTACTCGAAACAATGGCCGGAAAAGGAAGCGAAGTCGGCAGCCGGTTTGAGCAGCTTCGCACGATTATGGATCGGACCAATTATTCTGAGAAACTTGGCATTTGTCTTGATACCTGCCACGTTTATGACGCTGGCTATGATATTGTAAACCATTTAGACGACGTTTTAGAGGAGTTCGATCACATCATTGGTCTTTCCCGACTCAAAGCAGTCCACTTGGCCGACAGCAAAAACCCATTTGCAAGTCGGAAAGACCGGCATGAAACGATTGGAAACGGTTTTATTGGGCTGGATGCAATGATTCGAATCATCAATCATCCTGCTTTAAAGTCCCTTCCCTTTATTTTGGAAACTCCGACCGATACAGCCGGGCATGCGAAAGAAATTGCTTTGCTTCAAAAGCATTATTCGGAATGATAGGTAGCTTTTTAGAATCTATTTGAAAAAAGATTAAAATAGTCAAGGGCTGGCTAGCCCTTGGCTGTTTTTTACTGATATCAGCATTCAATTAGCTCTGTCTTGGAAGATAATTTCGTCGCCTGATGAAAATAGAGCTTCAGCTGATTTTCCTTCACCCATATAGAAGTGCGGTAAATCAATTCATCCTCATCTGTTTTGGTAATATAGTGTACCATCCAGCAATTTGGCTTAATTTCACAACATTGAAAATTATAAATACTAATCTCCCTATTTGAATTACAGGAGAGCAGGGCTTCAACCGTTTCCTCCTTTCGAAAAATCCGGCCTGATTTTCCGCATTCCTGAAATTCATCGTGCAGCACGGAATTTAACCAGTTTTTGTCTGATATATGGTCGTAACGAAAGAAATCTTTTTCCAAAGATAATAGTGCTTGATACAAATACATCACCTCAATAAAACAGGGGAATGCCGATACAATCACTGCTTCTATTCACGTCCGATCGTATTGTTTTCCATTTTTGTTCCCTCTTTTTAAAAAAATATGGCAGCACTCCAAATTCTTATTCCGCTTTCCCCTCATACATGGAACGGACAATATACTCAATATCCGTCTCCTGCATACCCATATCAACAATAGGACGGTTTTTTGAGACCAGATAGGCAACCTCAGCCGGAGTAGTCTTGTCCCTATCGTACCGGAAGAGATACTTCGCCCCGTCCCTTTTTAAAATGGAAAAAGGATATGTTCCCTCCGGCATTACATATTCTTCATCGCTTTCAAATTCAATGCTGACCACGCTTTCCCCCTTATAACTCCGTTTAAAATCCGACAGCGTGCCATCGTACAGCTTTTTTCCATGGTCAATCATAATCAGCCGTTTGCAAATGATTTCAATATCATCCATATCATGTGTTGTTAAAATAACAGTGGTATGTTTTTCCTCATTTACCGTCCGAATAAAATTCCGGATTTTATTTTTTGCGACCACGTCCAAACCAATAGTCGGTTCGTCCAAATATACAATATCCGGATCGTGCAGTAAGGCGACAGCAATGTTTGCACGCATTTTCTGACCCAGGGAAAGCTGGCGGACAGGCTGGTGCAAAAATTCCTTCATGTCCAAAAGCTCCACATAAAACTCCACGTTTTGTTTGAACTTATGTTCCTCCACCTTATAGATCTTCCGGAACAAATCAAAGGTGTCTTCTACCGGAAGGTCCCAAAACAGCTGCGACCGCTGTCCGAATACGACTCCCATATGCAGTGAATTTTGCTTACGGTCTTTCCACGGCTCTCTGCCGTTTACAGAAATTTGTCCTTCTGTAGGCATCAAAATTCCGGAAAGCATCTTGATTGTTGTGGATTTCCCCGCTCCATTCGGCCCAATGTAACCGACTACTTCCCCCTGCTCAATGGAAAATGTAATGTGATCGACCGCCCGTTTCGTGTGATAAGTCCGGACAAAAATGGATTTTGCGACATTGAAAAACCCTTTGGGTTTATCATAGATTTTATAATCTTTTACCAGATCGTTTACTTCAATATAAGCCATCTCGTTTACCTCTCCTTTTCAAATCCATTTTTAAGAACCAGAGCTCTCATAGCGGCTCAATCCATACATCCAGAACCGGTATGCAATCACAAACAGGACGATTGCGACTGCCGGAGACAAATACATAAACCAGGAGGGAAAGATGGAGTAATCCTGTTTCCCCAAAATAAACAGGGCGGGAAAGAAGGTTACAAAAGCGTAAGGGAGCACTACCGTCATAAAAATCTGAATCACTTTCCCGAAAATAGTAATAGGATACTGCACAAAATCGCGTATATTATTGAAAAAAATTGCACGAAGCCCATTATTCTCCAGCATCCAAAAGGCGGGAACCGATAAAATAATCATGATCGAACCTGTAATCAACCCGCCGGATAACAGGGTCACGATCAAGTACGCAATTTTTCCGAAATCCATGGCGACATGGCCGGAAATCAGGGAAAAAATAATGATAAACAGCGATATGCTGAATGTTCCAAAGTATCCCGTGCTGAAATACCGGGTCGACAGATATAAAAACGGATTCAGCGGTTTTGTCAATACCTCGTCAAACGTACCATCCTTCACTTGATTGGACAGATAGGTGGTTATATGATAGAAAAAAGTTCCCGCCAGTGCATAAGAGGCCGAATTGAGCCCAAACAGCACCATGACTTCATGCGCCTTCCATCCGCCCATAGTCTGAAACGTACTGATCATCATCCAGGTTACTAAAAAATCAGCCGCATAGGATAGTGCTTTTGTAATTGAAATCATGATAAAAGCACCGCGGTACTCCGCCACGCTTTTTAATCGGATTTTATAAAATTCCAAGTAAAGAGAAAGGTATTCCATTCAAAATTCCCCCTTGTCCTTTTAAATTGGCTTTAATGTGATTACTGGTACCATTTAACCGCCCTGGATGACCAAATGACGCTGTACGCCATGCCATAATAATTTTTCCACCGCATACAAAGCAATGCACCAGACGATCTGAATGAAGATAATCTGAAAAGATTCCGTCAGGGAATACTGTCCCAAATAGATTGCCATAGGTTCAAAAGTAACAAAGCGAAACGGCAGCGCCGTTGCGATGGATCGCAGCCAATCCGGATAAAACCACAAAGGTACGATACTTCCTGCAAACAAAGTCATGCACGCAAATGTAAAAAAGGATACATATTCCGGCGTTTTCAGCCAAAAGGCAAAAATCCCGAAGATGAAATTCAGTGTCCAGGCCATAATCAATCCCAGGAATACACTAACTAAAAATAAGATAAATTCCAATGGACCAGTCGGAATATCAATTCCATACAGGATAAACATGAGTATCATGACAGGCAGTGTAATGATCAGAGTAAAAAACAAATTGGAACCAATCTCCTGCGATACATGCAGCCACTTATAACTCAGCGGTTTTACCAGTTCGTTTCCGACCGTTCCGTCCCTTACCTGATTTGCCATGGTATAAGCAATCATACTTCTGGAAAAAGAACCGATTAAAGAAGACAAAAGCGTATAAGTAATCATTTGCGATAAATTGACTCCGTTTACAAACTCCTTATTTTGATAGAGAGCCTGCCAGACGCTGATCATTAAAAATAATAAAATAAATTCCCCAAAATACTCAAATAAATATTCGAACGATATACCCACCTTAACTTAATTTGCTTGGCTATAATTTTTAGATAGACTCCCATTGTATCCCCTTCCTTAGTGCCAGATTTATCAAATCAATTCGATTTTTGAATAACAGAAGATTGATGCGAATGATGTTAAATGTACCCAAAAGTCTCAGACAAAATGCTAATTTAAATACCATTATAATTTTAATATCACTTTTTGTCAATCTTCATTTGCAGCTCTGACAATTCTTTCCTTAGCCTTCCCATCTATGTCTTAGCTGGAGATCTGCAAAGCTCAAAAAAGGCAATATTATAAAAGGATTGCCACCGCTTTAAAGAGGAACGCAAAACAACCCCAGCATTTTATTCTGGGGTTGTTTTTGAGTCATTCTGCTTATTCGTCTACTTCTACAGTTGGATCTGCTATAATTTCCAGCATCTTATCAATTGCACTCTGCACTGTGGCTATCTTCGTGACAAATTGGGTCGTTCCGTTTAACGTATAGCTGCACTCGCGTTCGTTGATCGGAATAAGCTCTAATATTTTTGAAGTATTATTGAGCAGATTAATCTGCATTCGGAGCATCGGTTCACCTGTCGGTTCACTGGTTCCTTCATAGAGGCCATCAAAAAGAAGTCCAATTATCTGACGATAGAAGATCTTTCCTGTATCATCCTGCGCTAAAGTTCCGTCAATAATAACATTCTGTGTAGCAGTTCCGTCCTCATCCTCCGGTGGAATTTGTTCGATCGTAATAAGATGTTCTTCTCCATCGATCCACAAATTGATGGACTCTACTGTATCAATTCGAGTAATAAAGCCGGTCTTATTGATCAAATAGAACGGATCGATGTTATCCACAAATTCGAACGTGCTCTTGGAGAATTCAAAAATTGCGTCATAGTCCCCCAATTTGGCATAATATTTGCCGCCTTTTAACGGACTGATCAACAGTTCTTTTTCTTCGGTATACGCATCTGTACCAGTGGACTCATCTGCCTCAACAGTATACTTCACCCAAATCCTTGCCCACGGCTCGTCTAAGCCATACGCTGCATAATCCGTTGAGTCGAGAGCCTGACTGCTTCGGAAATCAACATTTGATAACGGCGTAAATATCATAGCTTCAAGATTGACCGTGTGAATATCAAAGTCATTATAAGGTGTTACCATCATAAGCTCTGTAAACTTTGCGGCATATTGATCCTCTGTCCGGCTTGCATCCGTTGTAATTTGAATTGTTTCTTCCCCGCTCCGTTCCACAATTATCTCTGTAATTCCTTCACTTGGGAAATTATAGGACATGCTCTTCTTCATTTCACTGAGTGTCTGACGTATCGCATTTGCGTCGATGTCCAGAAGAGTATAAACCGTATCATCTTCCTTGCTGTAAGCAAAATACCGGCCTACTGTTGTGCTCAAGTCTCCCAGGGATAAAATCTTTGTAGTCCCATCCTTCAGCGTGATGGTTAACGTATTGGTGGGATCGTCCAGTCCATACTTGGCCAGATCCTTTGGATTTTGCTCAACAACAGAATGCGCATCAATCTGAAGCAGCGCATTTGCATTGTCATTGACAGCAGTTTCATCCAGTACGCCTTCCTCAATCACCGGATCCGTAACCGTCCAGGTTTCCTCTTCCGCCCCTGGGGTAAAAGTGACTTTTTCGTCTGCAGAAGATTTTTCAATTTTTTCTACATCCGCAAACTGCAAATCTACAATATATACTGTTTGACTTTCTGAAGGGGATGGAGAAGCCTCCTCTTCCGGAGCGTTCGTATTGGTAATAATAAAATATGCTCCGACAAGTATTCCAACTCCAACTATCAGAATAATCAGATTCCGCCATAGTTTCATTATAAATGTCTCCTTCTCAGCCAGACTACAAATCCAACAATCAAAATGGCGAACGGAATTATAATAGCCATCCAAGCCAAAATGCTGGCATTTTGAGCATCCAGCGTAATAAAATCCGTTATATACGTTTTGCTCTGGATTGCAATGCTCTCTTTCTTATCCTGCATCCAGTTTGCCGCATTGATGACCATATTGCTGTTTGAAAAACCGAACATATCAGCCAAACTGCTGTTGTCGCCCATCAGGAAATCATTTCCAAACAATATGATTCTTGCTGTTCTTCCTGATGTAGCATCAAGTTGTTTTTCCGCCACAACTGCCAGAGCAAATGGGCCGTCTGTATCTGTATCTTTCTTTTCCGTAAAATCCGTATCTTCCAGATAATTCGTTCTGGAAAAAGCCTCATCTGATGTTTCCAGCAACACAGAAGTCGTGATCCCCGCAGTCTCGTTTAAGATTGTTCTGACGCTTCTTGAATAATCAACTGCTACACGCAAAGATGCGCTCGTTAAACTGGATGTAATCGTATGGTTTTCCATGTTCGGAATCATCAAAGTTCCAAGATAAGGAATGCTCAAAGAATTTTCCGATCCTGTATCAACAACGAAATCATCATCAAAATCGAGTCCCCATTCATTCAGAAATGCCTTCAAGTTTGCAAAATCGCTTCCCAGTGCCGGCGGCAAATAGACCTGCAGCTGCCCGCCGTTTGCCATAAACGCGTCAAGTTTTGTAATTTCTTCCAAGCTAAAATCACGTCTGGGCGAAAAAATAACGAGCATTTTTGCATCTTCAGGGATTTCAGCCGTCAGCAAATCCAATTCATTGACTGTAAAGTTTTCACTGCGCAAATTGGAACTAAAACCGCTGGGCACTTCTTCTCCGTTCCCGGTTGAAAAATATACGATAAAGTCCTCATCACTGGTTACATAATTGATCGCAGACGTAATCTTTTGCTCAATCTGAAAACCGGTAGCCTGGCCGCTGCTGTTGTAGGTGTACATATCTGAAGCAGAATATGTCCGGTAACGGTCGCCGCGCGTTACTACAACTGCTCCTTCCTGAATCGTCTGCCCTTCTTCAACATAATTTTGACCAAATGTAGGATTGCTGCTCGGATCAATGTATTCTACTGTAATTTTACTCGATGCAGTCTGATAGCGCGAGAGCATTTCCGATACTTCCAAATCTACCGTACTTTTGGTACCAACGATATATATCACAATCTCGTCCTCTAGACCATCAATAATGCTCTTTGTCTGTTCCGAAAACTCAAAGACCTTAGTCGTAGTTAAATCAATTTTGATTGGAAACCTTTCCACTAGAGCACTGACAACAATGTTCAGTACAATGATAAGCGCCAGAAAAACCACAACAGTTACTGCGGAAGCAAGCTTATAACCTGTTTTCTTTTTTGGAATCAAGTTTTTCATGTATTCAAATCCTCCCTTAGCTAAAGCGCCGGCGTTCGATTGTAATGCCCGTCAGGAATACAAACACAACAATGAAGCTTGCATAATATATCAGCGATTCCAGGTTCAAAACGCCGATTGTAAAATCATTGAAATGATCCAACAGGGATATAGAACCGATAATCTCAGAAAGGAGCGGATTTGAAATGTTAGACAATACAAAATTTGGTATCACAAATGTGGTAATAATGATCGCGTAAGTAGAAATTGCCGCTATCACCTGACTTTCCGTCAAAGAAGACATGAACATACCGATTGCCAAAAGCGCTCCGCAAAATAATGCAAAGCCAACAAAAGCACTCATTGACTCTGCAACTGGTGTATCGCCATAAAAGGACAGTGAAAACGGGTACAATAGCATAATCGCTACTCCCACCAGAAAGACTGCAAATACGGATAAAAATTTACCGATTGCCACTCCAATGGAGGAGACCGGCGAGGTAAACAAAAGCTGATCTGTTTTTTGTTTGCGGTCTTCTGCAAATAACCTCATGGTCAAAATGGGAAGAACAAACATAACCAGTGTAATAAACTGCTGAAAAAACGGAGTCATACCGCCGTAGGCATAGCTGATGTTTAACATAATAAAAATATACGCAGCAATGATGAGAAATGCAGCGAGGAAAACATATCCCCAAAGCGATGTAAAATAGCTTTTAAATTCTCGTTTGAAAATAGCGAACATTAATTTTCGCCCTCCTCTTCCTTATTATCCGGATCGTTTTCCAAAGCAGAAGCATCTTCTGATTCCGCCTCTATGGAAGTCCCTACCTCTGAATCAGTCGGAGACAATGTATTTTCTTCAGTCAAATAGCTCTCTCCCTCTCCCAAATCTCCGTTGACCGCCTTCATAAAGATATCTTCCAAGGTAAGATCTAAAGATTTGAGCATTATAATCTGCATTCCGTTTTTCGCCATAGCGTTGAACATAGCCCGACGAATATCTGTATTCGGAAGAGTTTCCACAATAAAATCATAGCTTTTGGGTTCCTTCTCGCCAAGCTTTGATATTTTCCGAACACCCGGAATTTCCCGAAGTACTCGCTCCGCTTCGTTTTTAGTTCCCGTAATACGAACCTGCAGCTTATTGCTCTGCCCCATGGTACGGGACAATTCTTCCGGATTGCCTGCTGCCACGAGTTTTCCATTATTGATAATAATAATGCGCTCACAGATTGCACTGACTTCAGGGAGGATATGCGAGCTTAAAATAACCGTGCGATCGCGCCCTAAGTCCTTAATTACGTTTCGAATTTCAATGATTTGCTGAGGATCAAGACCAACAGTTGGTTCATCCAGGATTAACACTTCCGGGTTACCGACCAGTGCCTGTGCCAGACCAACTCTTTGCTTATATCCCTTGGATAAGTTGCCGATTCTACGATTATAGACATTTTCAATTTTAACCAGAGAAGCCACTTCATGAAGATGCTTTGACCGATCCAGTTTCACCTTTTTCAGGTTATAGATAAAATTCAAATATTCCCGCACGGTCATATCCATATAAAGCGGCGGTTGTTCCGGCAGATAACCAATGCGTTTTTTCACTTCGTTTGGCTCTTCCAGTACATCATGCCCATCCACCTTTACAGTGCCCTCTGTTGCGGAAAGATAGCCGGTAATGATATTCATGGTCGTGGTTTTTCCCGCGCCGTTCGGCCCCAGGAAACCAAGGATCTCGCCTTTTTCAACCTTGAAACTGATATTATCCACCGCTTTTTTCACACCGTATTTCTTGGTCAGATTGAGTATCTCTATCAAAATGTTTCCCTCCAAATCTGTTAAACTTCACTCATAATAACATGAAGATTTGAATAAAATATAGACATTCTGTTAACATTCAGCTATCCCATACTTAAAATAGTTCATGAACAGAAACAAATCTATCCTTGTCCCTTTATCACGGCAATGGACAATTCGCTCAGCTGTTTTTCATCCACCGGTGCAGGAGCCTGGGTCATTAATTCCGAAGCGTTTTGCATTTTCGGGAATGCAATAACGTCCTTAATATTATCGTTCCCAGACAGCAGCATAACCAGACGGTCCAAACCATATGCCATTCCGCCGTGCGGCGGCGCTCCATACTGAAAGGCTTCCAGCAGGAAACCGAACCGCGCCCAGGCATCCTCCTGGGTAAATCCAAGCACTGAAAACATCTTCTGCTGAAGCTCGGAATCGTAAATACGGATGCTTCCGCCGCCTGCTTCATAACCATTGATAACAATATCATATGCTTTTGCACGAACCGCCCCCGGATTGGTTTCAAGAAGCGGGATATCTTCATCGCGCGGCGCAGTGAAAGGATGGTGCATGGCTACATAACGATTTTCCTCTTCACTATACTCCAAAAGCGGAAAATCGGTCACCCACAATAGGTCATACCGGCCCGGCTCAATTAAATCAAGCTTTTTCGCCAGATGGCACCGAAGCGCTCCCAAAGCCGCAAACACGATTTCATTGCGGTCAGCCACAAACAGCAGCAAATCTCCCGTTTTCGCTCCGGTCCGCTGCAAAATAGACGCTTGCAGCTCCTCGCTTAAAAATTTGGAGAAGGAGGATTTCACAGCGCCCTCTTCCAATTTTATCCACGCAAGGCCTTTTGCACGATACGTCTTGACAAATTCAGCCAGTGCGTCCAGCTCTTTTCTGGAAAAGCGTTCCGCTCCGCCTTCGACACAAATCGCCCGAACGCTTCCGCCGGATGCCACTGCGCTGGAAAACACACCAAATTCACAACCGGCAACCGCTTCCGACACGTCGATCAATTCCAGACCGAAGCGCGTATCCGGCTTATCCGATCCATACCGTTCCATTGCCTGCTGATAAGGAATGCGGCGCAGGGGAGTTTCAATTTCCACTCCAATAATCTGATGAAACAGCTGCTTAATAAAACCTTCGTTCACCGCAATGACATCGTCCTGGTCAACAAACGACATTTCCAAGTCAATCTGAGTAAACTCCGGCTGGCGATCCGCCCGCAGGTCCTCGTCACGGAAGCATTTTGCAATCTGCATATAACGATCCATGCCGGAAGCCATCAAAAGCTGCTTATAGAGCTGCGGCGACTGCGGCAGCGCATAAAACGAACCGGGATTCACACGGCTGGGCACCAGATAATCGCGCGCTCCTTCGGGCGTGCTTTTGGTCAAATACGGCGTTTCGATTTCCCAGAAGCCCTGCGAATCAAAGTATTCGTGTGCGACCCGCGTTACATTATGGCGAAGCGCCAAAATCTGCTGAATATCCGGCCGTCTTAAATCCAGATAACGGAATTTCAGCCTTGTCTCTTCTTTCACGTTCGAATTTTCTTCGATTGCAAAAGGCGGTGTCTGTGCCTTATTCAGGATACGAAGCTCCTTCGTTTTGATCTCGATCATGCCGGTTTTCATATCCGGATTGACCGAAGCACGGCGGACAACTTCTCCTTTTGCTGCCAGCACATACTCACTGCGGACTTCCGAAGCCTTTTGAAACAGCTCCTGATCCGTTGTATCGTCAAACGAGAGCTGAATCAAACCGCTGCGGTCACGCAGGTCAATAAACAGCAGGGAACCCAAATTCCGGTATTTCTGCGCCCATCCCATGACAATGACGGTTTGTCCGATGTTTTCTTCCGACAACTCGCCGCACATATGGGTACGCTTCCAATTCCCCAATACCTCCAAGGTTATTCCTCCTTCAATCTATTCTCCAGATCGCCGATGGATATCTCCTGCGACGCTCCGGTTTGCATATTCTTGAGGGCAGCTCGTCCTGTTTTCAGTTCATTTTCTCCGAAAACAACAGTATATTTTGCCCCGATTTTATCCGCATATTTCATCTGAGCTTTTAAGCTTCTGCCGCAGCAATCCTTTTCCGCACGGATTCCCGAGCGCCGAAGCTGATAAACAAGTGTCTGAGCAAACAATTCGGCCTGCTCTCCCATCGACGCAATGAAAATTTCCGGTCCCGTTTCCCCTTGAAACGGAATTCCGTTGTTCTCCATAAAGAGAATCAGCCGGTCAAGGCCCAAACCAAACCCAACTCCGCAGGTCGGCTCCCCGCCCAGCTGGGCGACCAGCCCATCATAACGTCCGCCGCCGCAGATTGCGGTTTTCGCTCCGATGCTGTCGGATTGAATTTCAAATACTGTCTTCGTATAATAGTCCAGCCCTCTAACAATATCGGTATTGATTTCAAATGGAATTTTCATTTGTGTGAGATAGTTCTGAAGCTTTTCAAAATGTGCGCGGCAGTCCCCGCATATGAAGTCCAGCAAAATTGGAGCGCCCTTGGCGATCTGCTGACAGACCGGCGATTTGCAGTCCAAAATACGAAGCGGATTGCGTTCAAAGCGTCCCTTGCAGGTATCGCACAATTCATCATAATGCGGCCGCAAATATTCTTTCAGCCTTTCATTGTATTCCTTCCGGCATTTCGGACATCCAATGCTGTTTAAACCGACTTTCAGCTCTGTGATTCCCAATTCATTTAAAAATGCAATCGCCAAAGAGATAACCTCTGCATCCATCGAGGGTTCGGCCGCCCCAAACACTTCCGTGCCGAACTGGAAAAATTCCCGGTACCGTCCCGCCTGTGTATTTTCATACCGATAGCACGGCGAGATATAAAATAATTTCGTCGGCTGAACTTCGGCATAGAGCTTGTCCTCGAGGTAAGCGCGTACGACGGCAGCCGTCACTTCCGGCTTTAAGGTGATGCTTCTCCCCTTTTTATCGTCAAAAGTGTACATCTGCTTTTCTACTACATCCGTTGTATCGCCGACCCCGCGGGCAAACAGTTCTGTAAACTCAAAGGTGGGCGTGCGGATTTCACCAAAGCCGAAATTTTCGCAAACCCTGCGGGCAGCGTTCTCCACATAACGCCACTTATAGGAATCTTTGGGAAGAATATCACGCGTTCCCTTTGGTGCTTTGATCATATATGTCACATCCTTTATTTCATATTTTTCATTTGCCGGCCCAATGCACGGCCAGTTCTATTTTGCAATCGAATTTATTTTACGCGATTCGTCAGCTCGCCGATTCCTTCAATGCTGACAGTAACCGTATCGCCCGGAAACATCGGGCCGATTCCGCTCGGCGTGCCAGTCGAAATGATATCCCCCGGATTCAGCGTCATAACGCCGGAGACAAAACTTACAATTTCATTGATCCGGAATATAAAATTCGAAGTGTTCGAATGCTGATGCTCTACTCCGTTTACCAACAGCCTGATATCCAGATGTTGTGGATCCAGCTCTGTTTCAATCCACGGCCCAACAGGGGCAAACGTGTCAAAACCTTTTGCCCGTGTCCACTGTCCGTCACGTTTTTGAATTTCACGCTCTGTCACATCGTTGAGACAGGTATATCCGTAAATATATTGATCCGCCTCGGAAGCCGAAACGCATTTTGCCTTTTTTCCAATTACAATCGCAAGCTCTGCTTCATAGTCCACCCGCCTGGCACCGTGCGGAATGACAATCTCGCCGTTGTGTCCAACCATGGCAGTAGGGGGTTTCAGAAAGATAACCGGCTCCGACGGCATATCATGTTTCATTTCTTTTACATGATCCCGGTAATTTAATCCCACGCAGACAATTTTGGAACAATCACAGGGAGGCAGGTACGGACAGCTTCCCTGTACGGCTTCTTCCGTCACACAAAAATCTTCACAAAACAGTTCTCCTGCCGCCCAGTACCATGTTCTGTCCCGCTGTACGGCCCAGCGGGGCGTATTTCCTGCCAGAAATCTTGCTATTTTCAATAGGAATCACCGCCAATCCCGTCAATCATCTGATTTATCATATCCCACAATGTGATTCTGCCTTCGTTATCGTTCACCGAAAAAGGAACCAGCAGATCGTCTTCGGTAAGCTTCAGCGTTTTTTCAATGGCATGAAGCTTATATTCCAGCTCGCTCTTTTTCACCTTATCGGTTTTCGTCGCTACGACAATGACATACTCATGATAATGCCGGATCCACTCGAGCATCATCTGATCGTCTTCCGTTGGCTTGTGCCGGGAATCTACCAAAAGAATGGTGGTAACCAGCTGCGGCCTTGAAGACAGATACGTTTCGATCATACGTCCCCATTCTTTGGTGTCTTCTTTGGACCGTGCCGCATACCCATACCCGGGAAGATCTACCAAATGTATGGTATTGTCCACATTGTAAAAATTAATGGTGGCCGTTTTGCCCGGCTTCGAGCTGATGCGCGCCAGGTTTTTACGGTTTGCCAATTTATTAATCATGGAGGACTTTCCAACATTGGATCGTCCGGCCAGAGCAAACTCCGGAATGCTCTCTCCCGGATACTGCTCCGGTGATACGGCAGAGACAACAAAGTTTACATTATTGATATTCATAAATTCCTCTCTTCTCGCCTGAAATCTCCATCGGAGCGGCAGGAACAGGCTTTTTTCTTTCCCGTGTGGTCAGTGCAGCCTTGAGCACCTCTTCCATGTTTTCCGCCAAAACAAAGCGGAGCTGGTTTTTTACCTCATCGCTAATGTCGTCCAAGTCTTTCTCATTTTTTTTCGGTATAATAACGGTGCGGATTCCCGCCCGAAATGCAGCGATCGCTTTCTCGCGCAGGCCCCCAATCGGCAGCACGTGTCCGCGCAGTGTAACTTCGCCTGTCATGGCTACGGTTCGTTTCACGCGGAATCCCGTAAGCGCTGAAATCATGGCCGTGGCAATGGTAATGCCGGCAGACGGCCCTTCTTTAGGGACTGCTCCTTCCGGAACGTGCAGATGGATGTCCTTTGTCTTATAAAATTCCGGATCAATTTGCAGTTTTTCTGCCTGAGAACGGATATAGCTCACTGCAATTTTAGCAGATTCGCGCATGACATCGCCTAACTGACCTGTAAGTTCCAGCTTGCCGCTGCCTTCCATCACATTCACTTCAATGCTCAGCGTATCGCCCCCCACCTGGGTCCATGCAAGCCCACGGGCAATTCCCACTTCGTCCCGCTCGTTCATTTTATCGTAATCATAAAGGTGTTTGCCCAAATAGGATTCCAGGTTTTTCTCACTGACCGACACTTTTTTTGCTCCGTCTACCAAATCCCGGGCAGCTTTGCGGCACATCTTGGCGAGCACGCGTTCCAAACCGCGAACTCCTGCTTCCCTGGTATAATAGCTGACTGTCTGCTCAATGGCCGCATCTGTCACCGTGAACGTTTTTTTCATCAAACCGTGGTTTTTCATCTGTTTGGGCAGCAGATGCTCTTTTGCAATATGGAACTTCTCGTCGGGTGTGTAACCGTCGATCTCAATGACTTCCATCCGGTCGAGCAAAGGCCGCGGGATCGCTCCTAAATCGTTCGCCGTTGTCACAAACAACGCTTTGGACAAATCGAACGGCACTTCTACATAATGGTCGCAGAATGCAAAATTCTGATCCGGATCCAAAACCTCCAGCATAGCCGATGCCGGATCCCCTTTATAATCTGAGCTCAGCTTATCGATTTCATCAAACAGCAAAAGCGGGTTTTGGCTCTTAACCCGGATCAGCGCATCGATTACGCGGCCGGGCATAGCCCCCAGATAAGTTTTCCGATGTCCTCTGATTTCTGCCTCATCCTTGACGCCGCCAAGCGACACATGCGCATATTTGCGCCCGGTTGCCTCTGCAATCGAACGTGCGATGGACGTCTTTCCTACTCCGGGCGGCCCGACCAGGCACAAAATCGGCGAACGAACGTCTTTTGCCAGCTGGCGTACAGCAAGATATTCTAAGATTCTCTCTTTTACTTTTTTTAAACCATAGTGATCCCGCTCTAAGATCTTGCGTGAAGTTTCCAAATTGCTTTTCTCTTTGGTCATACTTCCCCACGGCATTGACAGCACCGTATCAAAATAGTTATAAAGCAGCCCTGCCTCAGGCGTATAAGGTGAGAGTTTGGAAAGCTTATTCATTTCCTTCTGAAGCTTCTCTTTCACTTCCACCGGTGCCTTGAGCGCTTGAATTTTTTCCGCATACTCTTTGAATTCCTCGTCCTCTGCATGTAGGCCGTTTCCCAGCTCTGCACTGATCTCCCGCATTTCCTCGCGCAGGAAATAGTCCCGCTGGCTTTTATCTAAGTTCTCTTTCGTCCGTTCCAGTATCTCGCGTTTGAGCGAAAGAATTTCGATTTCTTCCAGCAAGTTGGTCAGAAGATGTTTAGCCTTTTCCAAAATATCGCGTTCTTCCAAAAACTTTTGCAGAACAGCCGGCGAAAAATCAGCCGCACTCAGGATATTATTGCAAACCAGCTCCAGTTCGTCGGAATTCACAACGCGGACGGCAATTTCACTCTGCATTTTACCGCTCAGCTCATAATATACCTCAAAGTTTTCCTTGAGGGCATGAATTAAGGCTCTTTCCGTTTGTAAATCGTCACAGCTGTCCTCGTAAGCATAGCCTTCAATGTCGCACAGAAAGCAGTCTTCCTCTGAAAAACCGACAACCTGGACTGTTTGAATTCCCTCAATCAGCACCCGCACACTGTTGTTGGGCAGCTGCACGATTTGTTTGATCTTTGCATACACCCCTACGGTATAAAGGTCGGATGCCGACGGGTTTTCCAGGTCAAAGTCACGCTGTCCCAAAAGCAGCACAAAGTTATCCGCCTTCATTGCTCTGTCTACCGCCCGAAGGGAACGCGCTCTCACAATATCAAAATGAATAAACGTATGGGGAAACACGATCGCGCCGCGCATGGCAACGGTCGGCACGCCAGTCAAAACGCCGCGAATTGTTTCATTTATCCTATCGGTCAAACCGTCTCAATCCTCTCAAAATAAAATAATTCACATTATTATATCGCATTTATCTCTTTTTTTCAAGCACTTTATGCAACGTCCGGCACCCATGTGTGTAGGAGTACAATACATATTGGACAGATGAAAAAAAGAATGAAGGATAGCGTCTCATGAGGTATGATTAAGTTAGAACACATCAATATACCGAAAGGAGACAGTATCCTTCATGACCAGTATAACACAAGATATGAAGTATCGGCAATCCCTAATGCTCTATGCACAAAAATATGGCGTTAGCCGAGCCAGC
>CALYAR010000025.1 GCA_944393585.1 uncultured Clostridia bacterium
GAAATCATTTGATATCCGTATTTGTCGCCATTCTCCAGCAAAGACAGTACTAACATAACCGTGCTTCCCGATAGTATTTTATCTTGTTTCAATCAAATCTTCCTCCTTTCTATGCCTCGACAATCTATGCTTACATTATACCTTGATAATCGAGGTATGTCAAGTAAATATTTAAAAAACCGGAGAAAATCCTCCGGTTTTTGTTATAGGAACCTCTTGTATCATGAATTTAGATTGCCTAAGGACGATAAATCCTTTGGGGCTGCTTTTGAATCACTGGTCTGCTGGGAAAAATCTTCTTAAATATTATAAAGTCGGCTTTCCGCAATATCGATGAGCTGGACTTTGTTCCTGTGAAAATATTCGGTACACTGCATCTAAGACTTCTCCCCTGCGGCTTTGCGCCTCTTCTTGGGGGAGGTCTATGATAATATCCTCAATAATATGAGGACCAAATTTAAATTTCCCGACAACTGCACCCTTGATTTCTCCATCGATCAAGATATAATAAAGAATTTCCCACTGGGTACTCCATTTCTGTTTTTGCTCTGCCGTCAAAGAACTTATAAGAAAATCATTGCGCTCTAACAAAACAATACCTTTTTGGTGATTGATAAATGATTCTTTTTGCAAACACACCTCATCTTCCGGAAGCAAAAAACCACTTTTTCCCTCAAGCATCCGGATCACCAATTTTTCCTCTCTGCATAGAATCTCCAGTGCAGAATTGATTTCTTTGCGTGAAAACTGATAATAGTTGGCCGCCATATCTGCGTCAAAAAATACCATCAGATGTGCATAACGAAGCAGGACTTCGCACAATGCCTCGGTTTTGCTGTATCGGTTTAAATTCACATGGGGAAACTCTTCTTCAAAAGCGTACCATCCGCGGTCTCCCTCGTTGCTGATTTGATCTTCATACACCAAAAAGGCCGCTTGCAGCTGGTGCAGGACAGGCGTGATATGTTTGACCAGCATTCCAGTATATTCTTTGATAAGACCAATGTTCAGCGGTCCTTCCCGTTTTAAAAGCTCCAGCATTTCTCTTTGAGCAAACGATAGTGTTTTCTTCTCTTTATGGTACAGACAAGCAAACAGCTCCCAATCCTCTTCTGCTGCATAGCCAATCCTTGTTCCAAAACGCCCTTTTAAAATTTTTCGTTCCCGGCGCCGCTCCTCGTTCCAGGCCCGATCTTCAAAGAGCGCATGCCCTGGCAGAGCAGGGGCAGTTCCCGGCGCTACCCATCCCCCGCTTTGAAAGGGAGACATTTTGCGGAATAAATCGTCATATTCTGCCTTATTTGCCCGGCGCGATAAATATTGCCTTTGGAGACGCAAAGCTTGTACATTTTGATGGTTGAACATAAAATTTCTCTCATCCTTTCAACTGATAAAAACTAATCCTCTGTTTATGCGCTTTCTGTATATGCGCCGCTGGAACCCTGCCAAAGCTTTGATGTTTGCCTGCCTTCTTTCCTCATTCGAAACACGCGTCATCCCTAAAAATCGTTATTTTCTCAGATAGATATAAATCAAAACATTCCGCTTTTCCATCTCTAAATTCTTTTAAAAGCTGTTAATGATAGATATATCATAGCTTTGCTTACATATCAAGTTATTCTTATATTTTCTATCAGTTGCCGCCTTTTTTTCTGCTATAAGGCTTGGCTTCCCATAAAATATTGAGTTCAAATGGATGCGCAGTTCCAGATTAAAAAAGAAAAGTTTATGGAAAAGTAACACTTTTCCTCGCTTCTCATATTATGTTATTAACTTAAAGAAAAGGGGAAGCCAATGACAAACGCAAAATCGCAGTACTTAATTAACAGACAAAGCCGCATTATCGGCGGCACGTCATCGAATAAAATTACAAAATCTTAGGAGGTAATAGTTTATGTTTGGTTGTGGAAATAATTGCTGCATTTGGATCATCCTCATTATCATTCTGGTTTGCTGCTGCGGATGCGGCGGAAACAATGGCTGCGGATGCGGGACACCTTTTAACAACGGCTGCGGATGTGGCTGTGACAACGGCTGCTGCTAACCATTGAATAAGGTGTCACTTTGTTCCAGGGAGGTTTTAGTATGTTTTATGGAGGAAACCGCTTTCTCTGGTTAATCATTATCATCCTGCTTCTTTGCTCCTGCAATAACGGCGGATGGAATGACTGCTGCGGAAAATGCAGCTGCCCGAGAAGGCCCTTCGGGTTTTTCGGATGCTAACTAGCAAAGCCTCGCACACAATGACACCGAAAGAGGGGAAGAATTCTGCGTATTTAAGCTGCAAAACGGATTCACCTTCTTTTCTTTAAGGGATATGTTCGCACCAAGATGCGCAGTGATAACTCTCCCAATTGTCAAAGAATGCAATGCCAAAAACTCAAATGGTCAGAATAAAAGCATGTGGCATAAGCCACATGCTTTTATGCATGGGGATGCGCTTTATCATAAGTATCCTTTAGCTTATTCTGAGCAAATTGAAGGTAGATTTGAGCAGAGGATATATCGCTGTGACCTAACATTTGAGAAACAGATTTTAAATCCGCTCCATTGGCAACAAGATGAGCAGCAAAGGAATGCCGGAGTGTGTGTGGGTTTACTTCTTTCGAAATCCCTGCTTTTTCTTTGTAGTCCCGGATAATTTTAAAGCAGCCCTGTCTTGACATAGCTTCTCCCCGCATATTGACAAACAATACATCCGTTTCATTTCCATTTGTAATATAGCTCCGGGCTTTCTCTATGTATTCTTTTAAATAAGAAGCGCATGTTTTGCCCAGCGGAACCGCCCTGCTGCGCCCATTTTCTCCAATACATTCTACATATCCCAAATCAAAATGAACATCCTGAAGCTTTACCCGAATCATTTCACTTACACGCATTCCTCCCGCGTACAAAAATTCCAATAAGGCTCTGTCCCGCATTCCTTTTTGGGTGGCAATATCCGGCTGTGACAAAAGCAGATCAATCTCCTCTACGCTTAAAATAGAAGGAGGATGCGGTTCACTTTTGGGAAGTGTAACCCGGCGCATAGGGTTTTCTGCTATATAATCATTGACATATAAAAAACCAAAATATGCCCGCAATGAGATTAAGCTGCGGGTGATTGTGGAATTTTTCCGTCTTTCTTTCTGAAGTTTTAATATGTATGCCATAACTGTAGTAGCTGTTACCTCAGATTCCTCCCCTGCTTCTGCAAGGAAGGCATCGATGTCATGCCGGTAAGATGCAATGCTGTTTTCCTTCAGTTTCTTTTCTTCTTTTAAATAACTGCAAAACTCATCACGATAATCCATTTTTTTCTCCTTTTATTTCAAACAACAAGATTGGATACCCATTTGACTAACACAGGCGACACATAGCTTTCTACGGCTGCAGCTAAAATAAATATGCCTAAAAATATCAGCGTTAAAATCACATATCGGATAAAATACTGTTTGGTACCTCCTTTTCTTCGGATTGAAAAAAACAGAGAGGAATCCATCACATTCACCCCTAAAGCCAGTAAAGCCGGAGTATAAATCAGTAGCTGCGGCAGTAATGCGCAGCAAGCAATGAGTGTTCCCTTCATTCCATACATACCTAAAAAGGCTGAAATTGCAAAACCATACACAAATCCCCGCGTTCCAATGACAAACAAGGCAAAGGGAATTCCAATCAAACTAAACCCAAACAGCCACATGAGCAAAACCAGCTTGCCGTTTTCCAATAATACACTCCAAAAAACTGCGCCGAGATTAGGAAGCTTTCCATTCACAGACAGAAAAAAATTCCCCATATATTCTTCCAAATAGGAGGCCTCATCGCCTGATAAAACCATATAATTGATACATCCTACGACAATCCCCAACAAAAATGCTGCACCGGCTAATATGTAAAACAACAGATTTTTTTTAATGTGATGTTTCAAGTCAACAGCTAACTTTATCATGGCAGATATGCCCTCCTTCGTATATTCTTCCCTAACATACTATGAAGTTTCGGACATACTCATGCCAAATTTTTCTGAAGTCTCACATTCCTCTCGCTTTATATTGCTCTGTCAAAATCGCTATTCTTTGTCAGCTCTGTACCGGACCGGAACTGAAAAAACGTTACTTACCCAGTTCATAAGCTCGTTTCACACATGCATCCATCGCTTCGGAAAGAGCATTGGCAACTCTGCCGTCTTCCAATTTTTCCAAGGCAGCAATTGTAGTTCCGCCCTTGGAACAAACTCTGGCCTTTAAAACGTCGGGGCCTTCTTTTTCTTCCAGCACCATTTTTGCTGAACCCAATACAGCCTGGGCAGCCATTTTAGTGCCGTCCTCATAGGAAAATCCATACTCCTGTGCCTTTTTGGCCATCAAGTCAATCCAATAATAAACATAGGCCGGACTGCTTCCCGTTACAGCTATGACTTCGTTCATTTTCGCCTCTTCGATTCGCTGTACTTTTCCAACCGAAGCAAAAATCGCTTCTGCAATTTGATAATCTTCTTCCCTGCAAGGCGCGGCAAAGGATAAAACACTCATTCCTTCTCCCACTTTGGCAGGCGTATTGGGCATTGCACGGACTACTTTTGCATCAAAGCCCAAGAGATCTTTGATTCTTTGTATGGAAATGCCCGCGGCAACGGAAATATAAAGCGCATTCTCTTTCCGCAGGGCCGGACCCTGTAATATTTCCGGAAACACATTCGGTTTTACAGCCAATACAATCACATCAGCATTGCCCGTCACAAAAGCGTTATCCGTACTGGTATGCATTCCTGCTTCCTCAAATTTGCCCAAATGCTTGCATGTCTTTGCACTTATGTATAATTCCTCTGCTTTTGCTATTCCAGCCTTCCATACTCCGAATGCAATGGCACTGGCCATATTTCCTGCACCAATGAATCCAATTTTCATTGCTTTTTCCCCTTCTTTTTATATTATGTCAACTTACTTTTCATTATATCGACAAAATATTACAAAATCATTACAAAACAACTGGGAAATGATACCGGAAGTAAATAATTTACCAGCTGATTTTTTATTGTGAACGCGGGCAGACACGACCACCATCTTAAAGCATATTTTAATCTACTATTTTTATTACGCAGCCAGTTTGCAGAGCAAACGACAAAAATAATATACTTTGAATCCTGTATCGCCGGACCCAGATTCGTTCTGCTCTTTTTTATGGTGAACTTCCGAATTTTCTTAAAATAAGGAGCAGAGACGAGTACATTTGTTTCCTTGCACAAAAGTCTTGTTTTTGCATCTCCTTATTCATTAATTTTTTGCAACAGACAGAGCGTGTCAATTTTGTTGACACGCTCTGTCTTTCCAGAATTCCAGAATTATTGATGTTAGTCTTTTAAGCGGAAATGCTCGTCATGTGTACATTCCCGCTTTTGGCAAGTTTCCCTTTACCCCTATTTTTTCTCAAATATTGCCGACAAAATACTCGTCGCTCAGATATCCAGGCTTTTTTCTCATATGTGCAGCTTGCCTCGGATCATCGATAGCCAAGTCATTGGCCAGACAATTTTTACGATCAATCAAGTTTGCCGCAATGGATAGTGAATGCTGTTTTATCCTATAGCTTCGCTAAAGCATTTCAGATTCTCAAATTAAACTTTATAGCCTTTCGTTCTGTATCCTACTGAATTTGGAACCGCACTTCCCGCGCTTTGGAACACGATTTTAAATCCAGTTCACTTTTTTGAAACCACTCTGCCATTTCTGCCGGAATTTCGGCGATGAAGCAATCCATCGGTGCACCCAAAGACAGTCCTCTTTCCGATTTCCACTTTCTCATTTGTGCAATCCTTTCCTTCAATATTTCTCCAAATTGAAGCAGTTTTTGATTTTCAGCCTCTGGTTTATTCCAAACCGTTTGATGGATGGAGTCCGTCTTTTCAAATTTTCGATAAAATTGCTGATAAATATATTCTGTAATATGAGGAACAAACGGCGCATACAATTTCAAAATTTGCAAAAAGCTAAAAAATAGAGCATATTTTGCAGAATTTGTTTCCGACTCCCCATGAAATTCCGGCTGATAGAGACGTTCTTTGGCAATTTCAATATAGTAATCACAAAAATCTTTCCAAAAAAGTTCATCTATGGCATGGCGCGCCAAGCCAATTTCATAGTGTTTCAGATACTCAGCCGCTTCTCGGATCGTCTGATTGGTTCGCTCTATGATCCACAAGTCGATTGGCAGCAGTTTTTCCAGCCTGAATGGAATCCAGCTGTCTAAGCGCGATACAGCAAACCGTGCAGCATTCCACAGCTTTGTCAGAAATCGATGAGAAATGGATAACTCCTCCTCAGAAAAGAATGTATCCGTTCCCAAACGTGCATTGGCCGCCCAATAGCGAAGGGCATCAGCAGAGTGGCACTTAATCAGCTCTTGAGGAGAGAGAACACTGTTATCCTTTGATTTGCTTAGTTTTTCTCCCTTCTTTGCCAAAACATAACCGCAGATCATAATATCCTTCCACGGAATCTCACCGGTATGGTACAAGCTTTTTACAATGGTATAAAAAGCCCATGTCCGAATGATTTCGTGCGCCTGGGTACGCATACTCATGGGCAGCAGATACTCCCGCTGTGCTTCTTCTCCATACCGTGCATTAATTTGGGGGGTCAAAGAGGAGGTAGCCCATGTATCCAAAACTGCCGATTCCGGTTCAAATTTTTCACATCCGCAGTTACTGCACTTCCCCTGATATTCGGATTCAAGCGGATTTACCGGCAGCTGCTGTTCCCTGGCGAAAACAGGCTTTCCACATTCCCTGCAATACCACACAGGAATCGGTATTCCAAAATACCGCTGACGTGAAATACACCAATCCCACTTTAGATTTTTAACCCAGGCCTGGTAACGGGTTTTCATAGCCGGCGGATACCAGGAAATCTCATCCGCCGCCTGATAAAACTGCTCTTGATTCGTCAAAATATCGATATACCACTGCCGCGAGGGAATGATTTCTACTTCCGTTCCACACCGTTCATGCACGGCAACATAATGGCGAATTTCTTCCGAACGCAGGAGCAGCCCCTTTTCTTTTAAAAGATGCACGATCTTTTTTCTTGCTTCTGTGACAGTGAGCCCTCCCAGTTCCGGCACGCTTTCCGCAATCCGTCCGTCCGGACAGATTATTTTTCGGTATGGCAGCTGATATTCTTCAAACCATTCCGCGTCTGTACTGTCGCCAAAGGTTGCACACATAACGGCTCCTGTCCCTTTTTGAGGATCAACCTTTCGATCGGCTAAAATTGGGATTTCAAATCCATAGAGCGGAACTTTGGCTTTTTTCCCGGCCAAATGAAAGTAACGCGGATCGTCTGGATGCACAAAAAGGCAGACACAGCCATAGAGCAGTTCCGGACGGGTAGTCGCTACCTTAATCACAGTTTGATTCGACACAAATGGCAGATAATGAAACGACGATCCAATTTCTTTGCTGTCCAGTTCGGCCTGAGCTATTGACGTTTGGCATTCCGTACACCACAACACAGGTGCTTTTCTGCAATATGCCTTTTTCATCCGAACCAGTTCCAAAAACGATCTCTGAGAAATTTTTGAAACCAATGGGCTGATTGTTTGGTACTGCAAACTCCAGTCAACGGAAAAACCAAGCGATTTCCACAGCTGCTTGAATTCCCCTTCATACCGGCTGGTAATCTGTCTGCAGCATTGTGTAAATTCACCCCGATTCCAATCTCTGGCGCGGATTCCCAATTCTTTCTCAACCAAACGCTCAGACGGAAGACCATTGTCGTCAAATCCAAAGGGATAAAATACGCGGTACCCCTGCATCCGCTGAAAGCGGGCAATCATTTCCGCCTGAGTATAGGAAAAGATATGCCCGATATGAAGGCTTCCGCTCACCGTTGGCGGAGGCGTATCAATCGAAAAGATCTCTTTTGCGCTCTCTTCTGGAAAACGATACACACCCAACTCATCCCACAAATTCTGCATTTCCCGTTCTGCCCGCTCCCACGGGTACTTTTTTTCCATGATTAAAACCTCCTGTCTTTTTGAATACAAAAGAAGGGCTTTTTCATCGAATATCACTTTCAAAACAAGCCATTAATGCTGAATTGATTTCAATCCCATAATTGGACAGACAATAAAAATGCCCTAAAACAATCAAATTATGATTGTTTTAGGGCGAACATACAGTCCGTGGTACCACCTAAATTCAGAGAAACCTCTGCACTTTACCGATACGGGATAAATTTCTCTTCATCCGATACCGTTTTCCTGATTACGGGGGAAAAATCCGTTGAAGCCTACTAGGATTATCCGTTCGGTTCACAGCTCGAGGGCTACTTCCATCCGGCCGTCACGAAAGCTTACACCAACCGCTTTCTCTCTTTGCATCCGTACCGAATTTACTCCTCCCTGTCATTGCCTTTCTTGTATTCAATTTGAAAAAATCATATCATAGGAGCCGTAATCTGTCAACCCATAAAGACTCGGTTTTTTCATTCTTTTCCCATGATGCAGCGTTCTCATGTCATCAGACTTGCGCTCCAACTGTATAACGAGGTCGTTCCATCAGCTGATCCGCAGAACAAAAACGGGCACAAGACAGCTTCTCCTCTTGGATTATTCTGCCTGGATTTCCGCTTTTCCGCCCATATACATGCGCAGCGGTTCCGGAATGGCAATGCTTCCATTGGCCTGGAGATTGTTTTCCAAAAATGCAATGAGCATTCTGGGCGGCGCAACGACAGTATTGTTGAGCGTGTGCGGGAAATAATTTCCTTCCGGATTCCGGACACGGATTCCCAGCCGGCGTGCCTGGGCATCCCCCAGATTGGAGCAGCTTCCGACTTCAAAGTATTTCTTCTGCCGGGGCGACCAGGCTTCAACGTCAATGCTTTTAACTTTTAAATCAGCCAAATCTCCCGAACAGCATTCAATCGTGCGGACCGGAATGTTCATGCTGCGGAAAAATTCCACCGTATATTGCCACAGCTTCTGAAACCACTGCATACTCTCTTCCGGTTTGCAGACAACAACCATTTCTTGCTTTTCAAACTGATGGATCCGATATACGCCCCTCTCTTCAATCCCGTGCGCCCCTACTTCCTTGCGGAAACAAGGCGAATAGCTGGTCAAAGTCTGCGGCAGTTCCTCTTCCGACAGCATTGTATCGATAAATTTGCCAATCATGGAATGCTCGCTGGTTCCGATCAAGTACAGGTCTTCTCCCTCAATTTTATACATCATGTTTTCCATTTCGGCAAAGCTCATCACTCCGCTGACAACATTGCCCCGGATCATAAAAGGCGGGATATAGTAGGTAAAGCCTTTGTCAATCATAAAATCCCGTGCATAGGACAGAATTGCCGAATGGAGACGTGCAACATCGCCCCGGAAATAATAAAAACCATTTCCGCTGGTTTTTCTGGCACTGTCCAAATCAATGCCGTTTAACCGTTCCATGATGTCGACGTGATAGGGGATTTCATATTCCGGAACCGCCGGCTCGCCAAAACGCTCGAGTTCCACGTTTTCACTGTCATCTTTTCCGATGGGAACCGAAGGATCAATGATGTTTGGAATCACCAGCATTCTCTCGCGGATCTCTCCGCTGAGCTCTTCGATCTTCTGCTCGAGATCGCCCAGTTCCTGCGCCATATCGGAAACGCTTTTTTTCGCTTTTTCCGCTTCTTCCTTCTGTCCCTTCGCCATCATCATGCCAATGCTTTTGCTGATTGAGTTGCGCTGGCTTCTAAGATAATCGCAGCGAGTTTTCGCTTCTCTGCACTGGCCGTCCATTTGGACGACCTCGTCCACCAGGGGCAATTTCTGATCCTGAAATTTCTTGCGGATATTTTCCTTGACCAATTCCGGGTTGGTACGGATCAATTTCATGTCTAACATTTTTTATCCTCCTTATTTAAGCCTTTTTCATTAAAAATTGTTGCTGCAAAAAAATAATCCATCCCATGTGAACTACACATATGGGACGGATCCTCTCCGCGGTGCCACCCAAATTGCCGGGCTTCCCCAGCCTCTCTTCATGCGCTGTAAAGGGCGCTCCCTCCGGCTCCTCGCCGGCAGCTCCGAAAGTGGACCAGTCATCTCCCCTGCCGGTTTCCACCTGCCACCGGCTCTCTGCTAAGATCGAATAACCTTTGCTTTCCTCTGCGCTGAAACTTTTCTTCGCTATATAATAATTACCAAATATCCTGCCAAACATTAATAAAGAACAGTCTTATATCCCGCATTTAACGGCACAGAGTCCCATCAATGTTTTTACTTCATTGTATTGATCTTACCACATCTGTCAAAAGAATGCAAGCCTAAACTTGCGCTAAGGCTTCCCGCAAAATCTGACTGGCTTTGGAAGGGTTCGCTCTCCCGCCCGATTTTTTCATCACCTGGCCCATCAGATATCCCATTGCGCTCTTTTTTCCAGACCGATAGTCCAAAACCGCTTTGGAATTTTCTCCTATGACCTCACTGACCCATTGCGACAGAACCTTTTCCTCATTGATCTGGCCAAGCCCCATCCTAACGATAAGCCCTTCCGGTTCTTCCCCAGACTCAAACATTTGACCGAGAACTTTCTTTGCCGCCGATTCACTGATTGCTCCTTGATGGATCAAAGCAATCAGCTTTGCCAGGTTTGCCGGCGGCACGGGAATGGCGTCGTAAGGAAGCTTGTGCGCATTCAATAGTTTGGACAATGCGCCCAGGCACCATTCGCTCGCCTCTTTTGGCTCCGCTCCCATAGAGACCGTCTGTTCAAAATATTCAGCAAAGGGTTTTGAGGAAACCAAAAGCCCCGCTTCATATTCACAAAGTCCCCAATCGCTGGTATAGCGCTGTTTCTTTTCCCGGGGCAGTTCCGAAATCTGAGCGCGAATTTCCTCAATCCACTTATCCTCTACCACGATCGGTATTACATTGGCCTCCGGAAAATAGCGGTAATCTGCCGCATTCTCCTTGGTACGCATCACAAAACTTTTGCCAGCCTCGTCATCCCACCGGCGTGATTCCGGCTCAACTTCCCCGCCCGACCGGATTAACGCTTCCTGGCGTTTGATTTCATATTCAATCGCTCTCTGTGCCCCGTGAAACGTATTGACGTTTTTCATCTCGCACCGGACTCCATAGTCCCGCGAGCCTTCCTCCCGAACGGAGACATTGACGTCACAGCGAATGGAACCCTCCTGCATTTTCCCATCTGTTACACCAAGATAAATCAAGATCTGCCGCAGGGTTTCCAAAAAAATTCCGGCTTCTTCCGCCGAACGCAGGTCGGGCTCGGTGACAATCTCAATCAGCGGCACACCGGAACGGTTGAAGTCCAAAAGCGTACCTGCGCCGTCATGAATCAGTTTTCCAGCGTCTTCTTCAATATGAATCCGCGAAAGTCTAATCCGGCGCGTCTGCCCGCCTGTTTGAATCTCGACGGCTCCGCCGGAGCAGAGCGGTATATCATACTGCGTAATTTGATAACCCTTCGGCAGATCCGGATAGAAATAATTCTTCCGATCCTGCCTGCTGATCCGGTTGATTTTGCAGCCAAACGCCAGCCCTGCACGAATGGCGTGGCTGACGGCCTCGCGGTTTAAAGCGGGCAGCGTTCCTGGAAATCCCATGCAGACCGGACAGCAGTTGGTATTGGGCATAGCTCCAAACTCATTTTTGCACGAACAATAGGCTTTGGTTTTGGTCAAAAGCTCGACATGGACTTCCAATCCAATTACATGTTCCAATTCCACTGCCCTGCCTCCTTTTCTCCTGTCATGACCTGCTCCAGAGCATAGCCCACACGCAAGAGCATTGCCTCGTCAAACGGCTTTGCCAGAATTTGTGCTCCAACCGGCAAACCGTTTTGGTCAAAGCCGCACGGTACGCTCATAGCAGGCAATCCCGCCAAATTGGGCGAACAGGTACACAGATCCGCCATATATTTCTTCGTCGGATCTTCTGATTTTTCCCCAATCCGATATGCCGTAGTCGGGGCGACGGGAGTGATTAAAACATCGTATTTCTCGAATGCCGTCCGAAATGCGTTGGTAATTTTCGCGCGTACTTTCCGCGCTTTCTTGTAATAAGCCTCATAATAGCCGGAAGAAAGCACATAAGTTCCCAGCAGAATGCGGCGCTTTACCTCTGCGCCAAAGCCTTGGGAACGGCTCCTTTTATAGAGTTCATCCAAATCGGAATAATCAGCAGCCCGATAGCCAAACCGGATGCCGTCAAACATGGCAAGGTTGGAACTCGCTTCCGCACAGGCAATGATATAGTAAGCCGGAAGCGCCTCATAAGCGGTTTCCATGGAAAAATACTCTGCCTTTGCCCCGCAGTCCTCCAATTTCCCAATCGCTTTCAAAACACTGCTCCGGACTTCTTCTCCAATGCCGGCGCCAAAATATTCGTTTGGGATCCCGATTTTAATTTCTTTTACTCCCAG
>CALYAR010000026.1 GCA_944393585.1 uncultured Clostridia bacterium
TGGCAGGTGGCCCAGGCTACGGCGTCATAGTAGAAAGCGCTCTCTTTGACATCGGAGTAGTAAAGGGGCTTGCCAAGAAAACTGCTGGTGACGTTTACCCGGCATTGGGCACTGGCCTCACCAGTCCGACTTTCAACATAGATATTCGCATAACCGTCTGCAACAGCAGTTACCCGGCCGTTTTGATCCACTGTGGCAACGGAAGGATCCTCGCTGCGCCAAGTGACATCCTGCGGCGCGGTGCGGGGCTGTACATACGACAGAAGCCGCACCTTCTCCGTGGGCATCAGCTCCACATAATAAGCGGATAAATTAATGTCCATTGGTATTGGGCCGACCGTTTCGTCATAGACCGTTATGGTGCCGAAAACGCTGTAATATTTCCCGTTCACAGGCTCGGCGGTTATTGCCTTAAAGGTGGTTGTGCCCGGGGATATGCCGGTAATCTTACAACTGTTTCCGCTGCCGGAGATGGTGGCAACGGAAGGGTCGACAATTTCCCAGACAATCGGGTATTCGGGCGCGCCCTGCGGCCGGAAGTATACGGTAGTGTAAAGATTTTCGCCCACCTCGACGGAATACCCGCCCTCCAGATCAGCCAGCACCAGGCTCTCTAGTTCGACGCTCTGTTCCACAGTCACGGCCACTTCGGTGCTGTAGCCGGAAAAGCCCAGCGTCAGGGTCGCATTGCCCGCGCCTGCCGCAATCACACAGACCCCGCCGTTTTCCATGGTGAGAGCTGCCACGCTTTCGTCGCTGGTGCGGATGATGTCGGGTACCACAGGGGTGTCGCCGTTGCAGACATAAACGACAACCTTCTCGCCGGTTTCCATATGCAATTTCGTCTCGCTTAGCCAAAGGTCAATGTACTGCTCTGCTGTCTCGATGGAAAAGAAGAAGCTTTCCTGCCCGGAAGACAGGGCTGCCTCCGGCGTGCCGGCCGCAGCGGTGAAGTCCTGCACCCAGTAGGCGTGCCCCGCCCGGTCGCGGACGCAGGCAATACCGACGGATGCGTATTTTTCATTCATCATGTTGGTGTAATGGCCGGGCGAATCATACCAACTTTGGGTCACGGCCGCAGGGGTAGCATTGCCGCCGGGGTCACGTAGGATATTCTCCGCCATGTCCTGTTTTTCATAAGTGGTGCCGGACGGCCGTGCGGTGTCAAAGCCCTGCCCGTCTGGCCGGGTATGGCTAAAGGATATGGCACATTCGGCTGCACGCCGCACCGCCATTTCCATCATGGCCTCGTCCATGACCAGTTCTTGAATGCCTGCTTCGCGCCGGAGTGCATTCAGCTCTTCTAACGCTTCATAGGCAGCAGAATAGTCCACCTCTAAATCCACTTTGACCATAACATTGGAAGCAGCCCATGCAGGAGCGGCCAATCCCATACATAAAACAAGCATCAAAACCAGAGATACAATACGTTTTTTCATAAAAACACCTCTTTAATGACATTTCCAGAGTAGACAGTGCGCGCAAAGTCTTCCTCTGGAATTTGTTTTTAGGTCAGTTTGACCGGTTTATTTAATTCTTAAAGGTATTAGGCAAACGCCCGGAAAAGAAATGACACAATCTGTGCTCTGGTGCAGGTAACGTCCGGCGAGAAGCTGTTGCCGCCGGTACCGCTGGTCACGCCCTGCACTACTGCCCAATTGACGGCATCCGACGAAACGTCAGTAAAGCTGGCGTTTGCCGCGTCAGGGCTTCCAGCCTGTTTCCACATGAACTCAACTGCCATCAGACGGGAGCAGGGAACATCCGGAGCGAAAGTATCACCTTCGGCCATACCTTGCTCTGCCGCCCAAGCAGTAGCCTTAGCGTAGTAGGCGTCGGCTGCTACATCTGAAAAAACAGAAGTGTTTTGTGGTTCAGGTGAACCCGCGGCGCGCCACAGAAAAGTGATAATTTCAGCTTTGCTGCAGATGGCGTCCGGTGAAAAGTTGTTTCCGCCAGTGCCGCTGGTGATGTTCTGTGCTACTGCCCATTCGACGGCATCGGCATAATAAGCGTCTGCGGCTACATCCGCAAAGGCAGTCCCGGAAGGCTCAGGCTGAGACGGCGCTTCAGCGCCAAAGTGGATATTGGCCGTCAAAATGGCGTCATTGTAGTTTTGATCATTGTTGATACTGATAGCTGCCCACTGATCAGCAGTTCCAGTGTAATAGACATCGGTAAGGCTGGAGCACTGCATAAAAGCGCCGTATTCAATGCTGGTTACGCTGGCGGGAATGGTGATGCTGGCCAAATTGGAACATCCCCAAAAAGCACTGTTCCCAATGGAAGTTACGCCGTTGGGAATGACGATACTCGACAGCTGGGTACAATAGAAAAACGCTGACTGCGCAATATCGGTCAAACTGCTGGAAAGCGTAATATTGGACAGGTTAGAACAGTTGCTGAACGTAGCGAATCCCATTTTCAATATACTATCCGTCATGGTAACATTGGTTAGACTGGTACAGCCGGCAAAAGCATTTTGACCAATACTGGTAATACTGCTTGGAATGGTGACGCTGGTTAAATTTGTCTTGTCTTGAAACGCATTGTCATTGACCGCCTGGATGGGCTCGCCGTCTGCGTCAACGGATGGGAGCACAATATCTGTATCGGTACCGCTGTAACCGGTAATGGTCTGAATGGAATATTGGTCATCATACAAACCCCATTCTGGATGGAAGTTTGAAGTCACTGTAAATAGAACACTAAAATCGCCGTTCCAAACAGAGTCTACTGTATCTGCCAATACAGGAACTTTTAGTCCCAGGCACATGGCCAGGACCAAAAACAAAGATAAAACTTTCTTTTTCATTTTGATAATCCTTCCTATATTAATTAATTACATTTAATAAAATGAATGCAATATAGTTATACCATATTGTTACAGCTGCGTCAACGGACTACGACATTTTTTACCATCATCTTAAATTTATTAAATAAAGTAAGAGTTTGATTTGTAAAAGCTCTTTGCTTAGGATTAGAGCAGAAAATTATTTCAAACAAGAACAGCGCGGAAAGTTTGACAATGCGCTGCTCTTTGGCGCTGAAGTGAAATTTTGCAGCTCATGTCCGGAGGGAGAAAGAACTTGAGGCGCAAAAGAAAAATTGATTTGATGGCAGTGACGGTACGGGAACTACACGCGGACGCTCTCAGACGGAAGTAGCAGAATCCTGGCCTCCCGTTCGATTTTGAAACGCTTGTAAAGAAGAAAGATCTGCTGTAAAAAATGCTTGACAAAAACAGAAGAATCCGGTATGATACCAAAGTGTAAAGCATAATCCCTTTACACTTTGGCGGTTTTTGGACGGCATTAATCTGGAGGAAGCAAAATGGAAAAGGATCTGTCCATCGGCGTTTTATTTGATTTTTATGGAAGCTTGCTGACAGAAAAGCAGGCAATGGCGGTGGATTATTATTACAATCAGGATTTTTCGCTTTCTGAAATTGCACAGGAGCTGCAGGTAAGCCGGCAGGGGGCCAGAGATAATATAGCGCGCGGTGCAGAGCATTTGCGCGAATGGGAGAAAAAGCTCCATGCGGCGGAACGTTTTGCACAGGTTTCCGAGCATGTGAGCCAGATGGAGAGGCTGCTGGAGCAGATTTCAGCAAATATCCCCGCAAAAATGCAAAGCGAACTTTGGGAGCATTTGAGGCAAATCAAAGAATTGTTATAGTTTTTGGAGGTAGCAATGGCATTTGAAAGTTTGGGAGAAAAACTCCAAAATGTGTTTAAAAAATTAAAGGGAAAAGGAAAGCTGACCGAAAAAGAAGTCAACGAAGCGATGCGTGAAGTAAAACTCGCTTTATTAGAGGCTGATGTCAATTTTAAAGTCGTCAAGGAATTTATCGCAAAAGTATCGGAAAAGGCGGTCGGCGAAGAAGTCCTCAAAAGCCTTACTCCGGGGCAGCAGATTATCAAAATTGTAGATGATGAGCTAACCGAGTTAATGGGCGGCACGGGGGAAAAGCTGGTTTTCGCAAAGAATCCTCCGACGGTCATCATGATGGCCGGACTTCAGGGGGCAGGTAAAACAACGGCTTGCGCCAAGCTTGCATTGGTTTTAAAAAAACAAAATGCCAAGCGTCCTTTGCTGGTAGCCTGTGACGTCTACCGTCCCGCCGCGGTAAAACAGCTTTGTGTTGTGGGAGAGCAGGCTGAAGTGCCGGTCTTTTATCTAGAAGGCGAGCGCGATGTCGTCAAAATTGCAAAAGAAGCGATGGAGCACGCAAAAAAGCATGGAAACGACGTCGTTATTTTGGATACAGCCGGCCGGCTTCATATCGATGAAGAATTGATGGATGAGCTCATCCGCTTGAAGGAGGCAACCAACCCGACTGAAATTTTGCTTGTGATCGACGCTATGACGGGTCAGGATGCGGTCAATGTGGCAGACAGCTTCGCCAAACAGCTGGATATTACCGGCGTAATCATGACAAAGTTGGATTCCGACACGCGCGGCGGCGCTGCGCTGTCCGTCCGGCATGTAACGGGAAAACCGATCAAGTTTGTCGGTATGGGAGAAAAACTCGGCGACTTGGAGGCATTCCATCCAGACCGGATGGCGTCCCGGATTTTGGGAATGGGCGATGTGCTGAGTTTAATTGACAAAGCGCAGGAGGCTTTTTCGGAGCAGGAAGCCAAAGAACTGGAAGAAAAGATCCGCAAGAGCCGCTTGGACTTTAACGACTTCTTATCGCAGATGCAGCAGATTAAGAAGATGGGGCCGTTGGAGCAGATCATTAAAATGATACCGGGCGTTGATGCCAAAGCACTGGAAAACGTCGATATCGATGACCGGAAAATGGGACGCATTGAGGCCATTATTACCTCTATGACACCATATGAGCGGGAAAATCCCGGTATATTAAACGCGAGCCGAAGAATCCGAATCGCCAATGGAAGCGGAATGCGTGTGCAGGATGTGAATCAGCTGGTCAAGCAGCTCGAGCAAATGAACCAAATGATGAAAAATGTAAACCGCGGGCCGCTGGCGAGAAAAATGAAAAAGAAAGGCAAAAAGAAGAAAAAGTAAACCTCTGTGTTTGGCTTTTCCTTTTTGAACCGGATCTTTTGTCCGGATAGATTGACTGAAATACAATGGAGGTGAATGATAGTGGCAGTAAAAATCAGACTCAGAAGAATGGGTGCAAAAAAAGTTCCGTTTTACAGAGTGGTAGTTGCTGATTCGCGTTATTCCAGAGACGGTAGATTCATTGAAGAAATCGGAACCTACAATCCGCTTGCTAATCCTTCTGCGATTAACATAAATGCAGAACGTGCAAAAGAATGGATCAAGAATGGCGCACAACCGACCGACACTGTAAAAGCGCTTTTGAAAAAGAGCGGTATTACGGAGTAGTTGAAAAAGGAGCGTAAATTATGAAAGAGGTACTTTACGTTTTGGCCAAAGCGCTGGTCGAGCATCCGGAAGAGGTAGACATTCGGGAGCGGGAAGAAGCGGATAAAATTGTATTAGAGCTTCGGGTAGCGCCGGATGATATGGGAAGAGTTATCGGCAAGCAGGGAAAGATTGCAAAGGCAATCCGAACTGTTGTAAAATCTGCCTCGCATGACAGTCCTAAAAAGGTCGTTGTAGATATTATCTAATCCTGCTAATGACTTTTGTTCCGAGGTGATCGGATGGGATTTCGTTTGGATAAGCAGTTTAGGAGATGCAGGGCCTGCATCTCCTAATTGTTTATCAGAAGAGGCAGTGTACTCAAATGTATGAAATTAGCATATGCGGAAGGAGAAATCATGAGACACCAGTTACTGGAGGTTGGAAAAATTACCAACACCCATGCCCTGCGCGGTGAGGTAAAAGTGATTCCCTGGACCGATGATATAACGGTTTGGGACCGCTTGGATTTTGTTTGTTTAAAAGATCAAAAATACCTGGAAATTCAAATGGTCCGCAGTCAAAAAGGTCATTTAATCATAAAATTTAAAGGAATCGATACCATTGAGCAGGCACAGCTTTTGAGAGATCAGATACTATTTGCAGAGCGCAGTACTTTGGGAGAGCCTCCTGAGGGGCGATATTATATCTGCGACCTTTTGGGAATGGAGGTTTTTACAGAGGAAGGCGAAAAAATTGGTAAGGTGAAGGATGTATTTCCGACTGGTTCCTCTTATGTTTATACCATACAAAGGCAGGGAGAAAAGGATTTGCTGATTCCGGCAATTCCCGACGTTGTGCGGAAGATTGACATTGATGAGGGAAGCATGGTAATCCATATGATAGAAGGGTTGGACGAGCTGTGAGATTTGACATACTGACTCTGTTTCCGGAGATGCTGTCCGCTTTTCTAAATGCCAGCATAATAAAAAGAGCCCAGGAAAAAGGGATTTTAACCATTCAAACGACCAATATCCGCGACTTTGCTGAAAACAAGCACAATCGTGTCGACGATGCCCCGTTTGGCGGGGGAATGGGTATGCTGATGCAGGCGGGACCGATTGTGCGGGCCTATGAAAGCATTGCAGGTGGACTGGAATATAAGCCGCACGTTATTTATTTATCGCCGCAGGGAACCCCCTTTTGCCAGAGCAGAGCAAAAGAATTAGCGGATGATTATCAGCATCTTGTATTGCTGTGCGGACATTATGAAGGAATTGATCAGCGGGCGATCGACAGTATTGTCGATGAAGAGATTTCTCTGGGAGATTTTGTTTTGACCGGCGGCGAAATTGCTGCTGCTGCTGTGGTTGACGCTGTTTCCAGATTAATTCCCGGCGTTTTGTCCGATGAGGAATGTTACTTGGAGGAGTCTCATTCCAAAGGCCTTTTGGAATATCCGCAATATACACGGCCGCGGGATTTCCGGGGAATGACGGTGCCGGAAGTGCTGTTAAACGGCAACCATGCTGAAATTGCAAAATGGAAGCGGGAACAGGCGATTCGGATTACGTTTCAAAAACGTCCCGAGTTATTAAAAAATTATTGTCCGCAGGATTCTTTTGAAAAAAAAATATTGGATTCTCTGAACAAGGAAAATGAGTAAATACCCAAAACTAAGGATGACTTCCCTTAGTTTTGGGTATTTAAATTTTTAAATCGCAATGCTGCTGCCTTATTTACTTTGACAGAAAGATTTCAATAAAAAATCCATTTTTATGATGCAACTCATGCAATGGGAACATATGCAATTCGTTTTATGGCAATAACTTGGAAAACGCATTATTTAAGCCCTCAAAATCAATGTAGGGGATGAAATTCGTCTCTAATTGATCGTGGATGGATTTATTGCTTGCTAAAATTTGGATGGTTTTGTCCAGATAAGTTTTTTTCGTCTCTAACAGAACTTGGTATTCCTCTTTAACGGCATCCATTTGCGTCTGATCCAATTCTGCATCCAAATCCGCTGCCAAATAGTAGGATGCGGAAGCATTTTCTTTTTGTATCGTAAAGAAAGTATCAATTTCTTTCGCATACACATGCTCAATTTGGCTCTCTGGAAATAGGGGAGAGAAGAAAAGAGTCGTATGAAGGCCGCGTTCACGCAAATAAGCATCCAATTTTGCCATCATAGCTGCTCCGGCGCCTTTGCTTTGAGACTTTATCACAAAGACATCGTGAACCTGTTCCATCATTTTTTGCGAATAATCTACTATTCCCAGCGGCGTTATGGCACTTAAAAACAGTTTTCGGGGCTTAGGCGGATCTGATACCAATTCTTGTCCTACTCCGCATATATCCGCAGTCATATTCCGGAAAATTCGATTGATATTTCCTGGTTTTCTGCATCTCTGGTCCAAGAGCTGCAAACGTTCCTCTATCTTTCCGACCAAAGAAAGATTAAAGTATGCTCTTTCATATCCAGCAGAAATTTGATTCGTCAGGCAGACAATATCCGATTTATGAGAGCGAATGCCATCTGCATTCCAGAATAAGCCTGCATGAAAAATATCACCGATCGCTCCCGGAATATTGGGATCTACCACATGCGGTGAGGTACCGTCCACAACTGCAAAACCTAACGATGGAACCGCAACGCCGTCATAAGAATTAGGATCGGATGAGCAGTGAAAAATTTCAACATCCGTGCTTTCTGCAAAATAGGCCGCTGCTTTTTTCATCAGAGTAGATTTACCGGTTCCAGGTCCGCCTTTGATGCAAATATATTGATTAATCGTTTGTTGATTGGCTATATTGTCGTAATAGGAAAAAAAACCGTGTGGAGTATTGCCGCCTGCAAAAAATTCAAATTGTTTGCCGGGCATAAAGACACCTGCTTTCCGTTTAAAATTACAGGACAAATAGGATGGCTGTTTTATTTGCCCCATATTTATCTTATTTCCATGTCTTGTACCTTTATTCCGTATGGAAATAAAAATAATTGCTAAAATTCGTAGAATGACTGAGAATTCTTGACAGCATAAGCCGGTAGGAAAAAGGACAAAATAGAGTTATGTTTCGATCATGCAAAGAAAGGGAAAAAGTGGTATGAAAAAGAAAAAATTCATTTTGTTGATAAGCGTACTCCTCATTTTTGCAGCAGGGTGTGAGAATAAAATATCAGAACCGAGTCCGTCCGTTTCAATTTCTCCATCCCCAACTCCATCTGTTTCGCCAAATGATCCTCAGGAATCAGAGCCTCCGGTAGAATCTGCTTCGCCTTTGGCGCCGGATGTATCCTCCGCGCCCTCTCCAGAAGCCACCAGCCCTACGCCAGAAGATACTTTATTGAGCAGCTATCGCACAAAGATCATGGATCATGGAGATTCCCGAATGAAAAATTTGAAATTAGCCACAAAAGCCATTGATGGAACTATACTAAAATCAGGGGAAGAATTTTCATTCAATGCAGTTGTTGGGGAGAGAACAAAGGAACGGGGATATGAAAAAGCAATTACTTACGTCTACGGAGAAAAGACAGAAGATTATGGAGGAGGAATCTGTCAGATCAGCACGACGCTGTATAATGCCGCCCTCGAAGCAAACATGGATATTACAGAACGGCATGAACATCGGGTAGAAGTTCCTTATATTGAGAAAGGAAAAGATGCTACAGTTGATTATGAGAATTTGGATTTTAAATTTAAAAATCCATTTGACTATTCTGTCATAATCGCTGTGACAGTAAATCAAGAAGAAGTATTTGTAACAATTTCCAAACAATTATCATAGAGGCAAATTGGTATGAATTAGAAAAAACTACTAATTCCTCTATAATGATACACTTTTTTCAAAAGTATGAAAAAAGGTGTTGACAAAAGAATGGGAAGCTGATATAATATGCAAGTCGGTTGAATTTGAACAATCGTTGAGCGTTGGAGACGGTAATATGCGGGTGTAGTTCAATGGTAGAATGTCAGCCTTCCAAGCTGATTGCGTGGGTTCGATTCCCATCACCCGCTCCAAACCTGCTTGCGCCTGTAGCTCAGTTGGATAGAGCAACTGCCTTCTAAGCAGTAGGTCAGGAGTTCGAATCTCTTCAGGCGCGCCATATGGTGGATATAGCTCAGTTGGTTAGAGCGCCAGATTGTGGCTCTGGAGGTCAAGGGTTCGACTCCCTTTATCCACCCCATTCTTTTTATAATGGGATGTAGCCAAGCGGTAAGGCACTAGACTTTGACTCTAGCATTCGTAGGTTCGAGTCCTGCCATCCCAGCCATATTCCATTGCGGGCCATTAGCTCAGTTGGCAGAGCACTTGACTTTTAATCAAGGTGTCCGGAGTTCGAATCTCCGATGGCTCACCA
>CALYAR010000027.1 GCA_944393585.1 uncultured Clostridia bacterium
TTTTGCGCGATTGCCTGAAATGACACCTGGTTCTTTTCCCCCATCTCTTTTGCAAACGCAATGTTATTCTCTGACAAATCAATCAGCGTAACATCGCAGTTTTTCTGCGCATAATAAATGCTGTACCGGCCGGGGCCGCCTCCAATATCCAGGATCCGGTCTCCCGGCTTCACATACTGGTCGATCATGTAAGTAGTAAAAATAAATTTAAAGGGATGACGGTCCATTCTCTTCCATTCGAGCTGGGTGTTTTCGTCATAATACTTTTTGACTTCGCTGATAAAATTTTTCATAATACCCTCCTGTTCGATCAATTTTTTTGGCAACCTTATATTTTATTTTCACTTGCATCAAAAGCTGTATTTTTATACATTTGAAGAGATATATGAAATCTGCCCCATTGATGACTGACCGAAGAAGGGCCGTGATAAAAAGCCATTTCATAAAAAACCTGCCTCGCGGCAGGTTTTCCTTATCGAAGAATCGGTTGAATTTGTTCGCCGTGCAGGGCAAGCTCTAACGTTTCCGGAATCAAATTCATATATGCAACAGCGGAGGCATGTTTTTCCACTGGATTATCCTGCCCAAACGGAACAAAGTAAATATGTTTGTTGTTTAAAAGAATTCCAATGTTTTTTGCATTGTTCGCCAAAGCATCATTACTGGAAACTGCTATCACGAGCGGGCGTTCATTCCGCAGATGTGCTTTTGCCGCCAGTGTCACAGAAGAATCCGCAACTCCATTGGCAAGTTTTGCTAATGTATTCCCGGTGCAGGGAGCAATGATGAGCGCATCGAGAAGTGCACGCGGACCGATTGGTTCTGCTTCGGCAATCGTGTGGATGATCGGGCGGCCGCAGATTGCTTCGATGTGCGTAATAAAACCGGATGCACTGCCAAAACGTGTATCGGTTTGATAAGCGACTTCGCTCATAATCGGCTGAATCTGGTATCCCAAAGCGATCAGTGCTTCAATCTGCGGAACCGTTTTGGAAAAAGTACAAAATGATCCCGTAAGAGCAAAGCCAATTGTTTTTTTGGTATCGTTCATTTTTACACCCCCAATTCCCCAATGATATTTAAAATCGTATCGGTTATGATTTTACCGGCTGTAATCGGCGCTACCTTTCCGGGAAGTGAAAGCGCCCAGATGACATTTAAGCCCAATTCTTTTGCCGCCTCAAAATCCACCCCGCCCGGTTTGGAGGCCAGGTCAATGATAACGCTGTCGGAACGTACCTGTTCCAATGTCTGGCGGTCTAAGACACAGCTTGGCACAGTATTAAAAATTACGTCAAAATCAGAAATGGATTCTTTGATATCTTTGGTATGGATGGCTTCATAAGAATTTGCCGAAATGGAAGCGAGATCCGCGCATTTTCTTGCAGAAGCAGTAACCTTGGCTCCGATCCCGTCTAACATTTTCGCAAGAATTTTCCCAATCCGTCCATAGCCGATGACGAGCGCACGGCTGCTGTGCAGCGTAATCGGCAATTCACGCATGGCGATTTCAATGGCGCCTTCCGCAGTAGGAACGGCATTTAGAATCTGAATTTCATCTCTTTGATAATAGTCAATGGCATAGATTCCATAGACATTGAAAAGCGTTTGAAATTTGGGAGAAATCATGCCGGCAAGCAGCAATTCATTTTTCTTGATCAGCTTGAGCGTATCTGCAACATAGTATTCTCCTTGGTATAAAGGGGTATTAATGTGGGTTTCATTGTAAGCCATGGGAAGCGGAAATACTAAAATATCTGCAAATTCGATGGATTTATGTATATCGTTTTCCAGGGCTAAGCTTTTATCGTATATTTTATCTTCGTCGAAGCCGGTTAATAAAACCTCGAAACCATTCTCTTTCAGACAGGCCGCAGCTTTAATCTGCCGCAGATCGCCGCCGATCACACTGATCTTTTTATTCATTATCCTTCCTCCTCACAGGTAAAATTGCTGATTGTCTATTACCATAGTATGAAAAATTCAGAAACTAGTGCTTGTATCAGCGAGCCGCTGATGAGTTTTTGAAAGAAAATGGTCAAATTGCCCAGTCCGAATATTTTGAAAAGCAAACCAAAGATGTGATATAATGAAAAGAAAGAAAAATAGATGTATTGCGGCGCAGCGATTGCGTATAGGTTGAAAAAGATATCGTCTGTTTGTCCTTTTCAAAGGGATAATTGATACGGCGATCGATAGGAGAAGAACATGGAATATATTTTACTCGTTTTGGTCATTTGGAATATCATAACCTTTTTTCTGATGTTTTCCGACAAACGCCGGGCCCTGAAAAATCAATGGCGGATTCCGGAACGGGTTTTAATCGGCAGTGCCTTTCTTTTTGGAGCACTGGGAATTCTTTTGGGAATGCAGGCCTTTCGGCATAAAACCAAGCATATAAAGTTTCAGCTTTTGGTTCCGGCCGCACTGCTCTGCAATGCGGCGGTGCTGTACTTGGTTGGACGCTGTTTTGTTCCATAACCAGCTTTTGCTTGACTTGTCGGGAAAACCATATTAAGATAAAACAGAGCTCATAAGCTGATAAAATACAAATAAAAAGGAGTTTGCTATGATGAAGCCAGAAAGAGCATTTTTACCGGGCAATATTTTGCTCCCGAAAAACTGTGATTACACAAAATGGAGCGTGGTTGCCTGTGACCAATATACTTCGGAACCCTCCTATTGGGATGCGGTAGAACAATTTGTCGGAAACGATCCCTCTACCTATCATATGATTGTCCCGGAGATTTATCTGGAAGATCCAAACGTATCCGACCGGATTGCGGCAGTCAACCGGACGATGGACCGCTATTTAAACGACGGTTTATTCGAAGAGGTTTCTTCGTTTGTATACACGGAACGGACGCTGAAGAACGGAAAGATTCGGAAAGGATTGATCGGCGTAATTGATTTGGAAGCATATGATTATACCAAAGGCGCGCAAAGCATGGTTCGTGCCACCGAAGGAACGGTGCTCGAGCGGATTCCTCCGCGGGTCAAAGTGCGGGAAAACGCTTCTTTGGAACTGCCGCATATCATGATTTTAATCGATGATCCGTCTGGCAGCGTGATGGAACCCCTGTACGATCAAAAACACTCCCTGACCAAAGTCTATGATTTTCCGCTCATGATGGACAGCGGCAAAATCGCGGGATATGCCCTCACTTCGGACCTCAGCGAACAGGTGTTGGGGCGGCTGGACCGTCTTGCCGATCCCAAGGTGCTTAGCCAAAAATATCAGGCGGAAGGAGCCGCTCCCTTTGTCTTTGCGATGGGGGATGGAAACCATTCGCTCGCAACAGCCAAAACCTGCTATGAGAATTTGAAAAAGACCATGCCGGAATCCGAATACAAAAAACATCCGGCGCGCTATGCACTGGCGGAAGTGGTCAACCTTCACGACGATTCCCTGGAATTTGAAGCAATCCACCGCGTTGTATTTGACGTTGATCCCAAGCATTTGCTTTCCGAGTTAAAAAAATACTATACCATCGAGGAAGGAAGCAGGGAAGGCGCGCAGAGCTTTTCCTATATTACTCCAAATGGATCGGGCATGCTGTCCATTTTAAATCCTTCCTCCAACCTCACGGTAGGATCGCTGCAAAACTTTCTTGACGCTTATTTAAAAGAAAACGGCGGCCGCGTGGACTATATTCACGGAGAAGACGTAGTAGAAAAACTGGCGTCGGAGGAAGGACGCATTGGATTTATCCTCCCGTGCATGCGCAAGGATGAGCTATTCCAAACCGTCTTAACTGACGGAGTTCTGCCGCGTAAGACCTTTTCCATGGGGCATGCAGAGGATAAGCGGTTTTATTTGGAATGCAGAAAAATCAAATAACGGATCTCGCAAAATAAACTTAATTGAAATGAGGGCAGTGTATGGGAATCCGCAGCACGGCAAAAGCAATTATTTACCATGAGGGGAAAATTCTATTAAACCGTTGCTTTGACAAACAAAACGGAGCGTATTATTCACTTCCCGGCGGAGGCCAAAACCAGTATGAATCCCTGGAGGAAGCTGTCATACGGGAGTGTCGGGAGGAAACCGGCTATTGGGTAATTCCCATCCGCTTTGCGGCTTTATATGAAGAAATCTGCGATGGGGAAGCGGCACGCACCAACTGGCCGGAATATTCCCATCGGATTAACCATGTCTTTTTGTGTGAGCTGGCTTCTGACCAGCAGGAAATCCCGACGGAACTGGATCTTTCACAGCTATCCAGTGAATGGGTGGAAGTCTCCTCCCTTTCAGAAACGAAATTTCTGCCGCAAGTACTGGGGGACCGAATACAAGAAATAATAAAAAAAGATACAGCTTTATTTTTGGGGACGATCCACATCGCAGACAAATGAAAAACAGTTAAGAAGAAGGCCGCAGGAAATTCCTGCGGCCTGTCATTTTATCGTAATTGCGTTACTCTGCTTCTACTTCTTCGATGACTTTTTTGATGTATGCCAAGTCCTCGACTGCATAAGCTTCCCGATCGCCCGGGCGCGGCGCCTCAATGGTAATCGGGCCGGTGTAGCCAATCTGCTTGAGCAGTTTGATGTATTCCCGGTGATTGATCTCGCCGCCGCCCAAAGCCGTTGGCATACGGTCCTGCGGATCTGCACTGAGCTTAATGGAGTTTTTAAGGTGCGTATCGTAAATTTTATCTTTGACACTCAGAATTGTATCCTTCAGAGAAGGATTGTTGCGGAAATAAACGGCGTTGCCATAGTCCAAGAGCAGGCCGACTGCATCGCAGTTGATCATTTCACAAAGCGCATAGGTATTGGCAGGTGTGTCATGCAGGTAATTCATATGTGTTTCAAACGCAATTTTAATGCCGAGCTTTTCTGCTTCTGCTCCAATACGCTTGTAGCTTTCTGTTGCCCATCTCCAGTGACAGCCGCGTGCCGCACCGTTTCCGCCGTTGTTGGACCAGTTCTCGCGGAGTTTTTCATCTTCGTTGAACAAACCGCCGGCGAAAGCATTGAACGTTGTGCATTTGATCTTAGCAGCCGCTTTTTTCATAAAGTCGATTGCATCATCCTCAGCCGCTTTTCTCTTTTCCGGGCAGGGATCCATAACGTTGACCATATTCAGGCTGAATAAAACATATTTAAGGCCGGAAACCTTTTGTGCTCTGGCAACTTCGTCGATGTAGTCCTCGCGCGTTTCGTCTACCCCTGCGCGCTTTGCCCGGAATTCAATCCCGTCAAAGCCCCATTTGACTGCTTTTTTGCACATTTCTTCAATGGTCTGTCCCTGTTCACAGTAGTTTACATGCATAATAATCGGATTATTCATAACTGTCATCCTTTCCAAAAATCATTTTTTGCTGTGGCTCCGGTCAAATTCATCCAGATAGATCTTCTTTCCGGTGCGTTCCGATTCATAGATCGCTGTGATAATCTTAACCGGCTTTCTGCCCTCATACATATCAACAAGCGGCTTGCGGTCCTCCAAAACAGCATGCAGCATATCCTCAATCTGCAATTGATGGCCTTCCATGCCGATTGCCTTCGGATCGCTTGCGCCGGAAGCCTTGGTACGGCCTAAAATAATTCCCTCCGGTACTTTGCCGTCAATGGTATCCCAGCGGAGGATGGAGTCTTCCTCCAACGTAGCAGATCCCTTGGAACCGCTGATCTGCAAAAGACGCGGATAACCCGGAAAAACGCTTGTCGTGCCCTGAATGACTCCGATTGCGCCGTTCGCATATTCGACTACCGCAGAGCAGGTGTCTTCTACTTCAATATTATGAACCAGTGTCTTTGCAGTGGCCATTACGGACTTGATATCGCCCATGACATACTGCAGGCAGTCAATTCCGTGAATGCCCTGATTCATTAAAGCTCCGCCGCCATCCATTTTATAGGTGCCGCGCCATGCGGAAGAAGCGTAATATTCCGGTGACCGGTAATAACGCATGAACACATCACCCATTACGATCCGGCCGAAAGTACCGTTGTCAATGGCATTTTTCAAAACGCGGATTGCTTCGGTAAAACGGATCTGAGAAATAACGGCCATTTTCACGCCGTTCTTTTCACAAGCGGCAATGACTTCGTCTGCCTCCTCGATGGTCAAAGCCATCGGCTTTTCTACAATGATATTTTTTCCCGCGTTTGCCGCCTGAATGGCCAGCGGCGCATGCAGGCCGCTGGGAACGCAAATGCTGACTACGCTGATATCCGGGCAGGCCAGCAAATCCTCAATGCTGTCAAATGCGCGGATTCCATAACGCTCTGCAAAGCTTTTGCGGGCCGCTTCATTTAAATCTGCTGCACCGATCAATTCCGCTCCGTCAATCGCCTGCACGCTTTTGGCGTGCCAGTCCGAAATAACGCCGCAGCCAATAATACCAAATCCCAATTTCTTCAATCTGATTCCTCCTTTGGTTTTTCCGGTTCATTCCAATCAATACTGATTGCCGTTTCAGCTCATCCAAATTGCTGTTTCATTTCTTTGTGTAATTTCTAACAACTTCCTATTATAGGTAAGGATTCCGCAGAGCGGAATCCTTATTAAGATAAGCTTTTCCAGCCGCTTTAAAATTTGATATCGTAATCGTCCAAATTCAGCGGGACTAATTTTAATGCGTTTTTATAGTAAATCTTATCTTCCACTTCCTTCGGAAGGTTGATGCTGTCTAAGAATTTCCGATGTACATCGTCAAAGTAATCTCTGCCATAGAGGATACGATCCTGCCAGCGGATCAAAAACTCACGCGCAAATTCCGGATCGCGCGAGAACGCGTTGCAGCCGGAGCCGGCGGACATATCGCAGTACATATTCGGATATTTTTCCAGCATCTGCTCAATTTTACCGCCTGGAATAACCTTCCCCTTCGGATAAGCTTCTTTCAGGCCCTTATCGTCGTTGGAAATATGGCACCAGAAGCCCGGCGCGTGGCCGATAAAGATTGTCTCCGGGCACTTTGCAATGGCGCGTTCAAAGGCCTCAATTCCTCCTCCGTACCAATAGTTTGGACGGGGATAGGAAGTTCCGCGGTCATATTCATAGTCCAGGTGGACCAGAACCGGAAGGCCAGCCTCGCCGCAGTAGCGGTACATGCGGATAGCGTCCCAGTCGTCGAGCATCATGCGCAGCTTCAGTTCGCCGCAAACCTTGACGTCGTACATTTTTACTGTTGATTTCAGCTTGTCGATTGCCTTCGGGTCACGCGGGTCCGGGCAATAGCCCAATACGAACCGGCGGGGCGCCCGCTCTTTGTAGGAAAGGCAGCGTGCAAACGGCATGGGGCTCTTCCCTTCAAAATAATACGCATGCTGCGCACCGGGGTCATATTCTGTTTCCGGGCATTCCCAGCTTAAAAGCCAGGTAATGTCAATTTCATTGTCATCCATATTTTTCAGAAAAGCGTCTAAATCTCTGCCATGCCAATCGGGATGGTTGTGATCATCAATTCTCATTTTCATGTACTCCTTTTTACTTTGCGGCTGGAATTAGTCGTTTAATTCATTAATTTTTACCGTTTGATTGGATTGATAAGACTTTTCAATCGCATTGAGCAATGCAACCGGCTTAAACAAGTCTTCATAGGAAACCGGCATCTTTCCGGTTTTGAGCATGTTATAGAAATTCTCAAAGCCGAGCTTGTAGCAGATGGAGATGTCGATTTCTCTTGTAATCACGCCGTTGTCTCCGTAGAGGACAGCATAATACTGGCCGTTTTTCGGAATGAAATTCATCGTGACCTGGTAATCGTCATATTCTGCAATGACCGTTACGACGCCATTTTTTTCTTTGGCCGTTACGCTTCTCATATCCCAGCCGAAGGTAGCTAAGGTCATTTCGGAAAGATGTCCGCCGTAGAAATAGAGTCCGCCGTACTCGCTCTCTAAATCAGCAGGGAAGTTAATTACGCCGGTGCGGAATTTGCCGATGCGGGACTGGCCGAGCACAGCCAGCCTTGCCATCTGCACGTCGAAGGTATATTTGCAGGTAGAGCCGCCGGTAATGAGCGTGTTGTGTTCTTTGGAAGCGGCGATCACTTTTTTCGCATCGTCTTCACTGATACAGAAAGGCTTGTCGATCCAAACAGGGATCCCTGCTTCAATAAAGGGAAGCGCATACTGGCAGTGCAGCCCGCCGTGACGGAATACTACCATAACCGCATCTACCTTTCCCATCATTTCTTTGGGGTCGCTTACAATGGTCTCAATTTTTCCTCTTTCAGCAACTTCCTGGGTTCTCTTTTCTTCCGTGCCGTAAATTGCCACAACCCTGGCGTCCGGGTAAGCATATTCGCCGTTTTCATTCGGAATGTTGAGCATTTTGGAAAAAATCTCAGCATGGGAATTATCCGAACCGATGATACCGATTCTTATCATGATACATACCTCCACTTGATTTATTTGATGTGAATGAACCAATCAATCATTTCATTTGGGAAAAATATTGCAGTTTTCATACTTCTCCCTATAAAAACCACTTCTATTCTATAAAATTTTAGACTTTTTGTCTATGCAAATCTCATGAGTAAATTGACGTTTTTGCTTTGAAATATGATTTGGAAGAACGGAAGATTTCGTTTGGAAAAAATCAGGAATTTATTTTGTCTGTCCGCACGTTTCTACAAATTTTTTACAAATAAAGGATTATAATGGATTTACTGAACGAATACGAGGGGGATAAACATGCAGATTGAATACAATCATCAGAAAAAGTGCCTGATCGTAACAATCGAAGGTGAACTGGACCATCATACTGCCGCAGCAGTGCGCGAAACGATCGACAAAGAACTGTTTTCCGGCCCTGCCAAGAATCTCATTTTTGATTTTGGGCATCTAACGTTTATGGACAGCTCCGGAATTGGGGTTATCATTGGACGGTATAAAACTGTATCGGCCCAGGGCGGAAAAGTGGTGATCGCCTGTGCCAATCAAAGTGTGGAGCGGATTCTGCATTTATCCGGCATACTGAAACTGACCAAGGTTGCGCGGACGAGAGGTCTCGCGCTCGAGATGATATAAGGGGGCGCAAAAGGATGGACAACCAGATGGAGATAAAATTCTTAAGCAAATCGGAAAACGAAAGTTTTGCTCGGATCGTGGCCTGTGCGTTCGTTTCCCAGCTCGATCCGACGACTGAAGAAATGGCGGACATCAAAACAGCGGTCAGTGAAGCGGTTACCAATGCCATCATACATGGCTATGAGGGCCGGCCGGACTGTATGGTGACGATGCGGGCTGAAATGGAAGGAGATTATGTCTCCTTTCTCATCCACGACAGCGGAAAGGGAATTGAAAACATCGAACGGGCCATGGAACCGCTGTTTACCACATGCGCGGAGGAGGAACGCTCCGGCATGGGCTTTACCGTTATGGAAAGCTTTATGGACGATTTGGAGGTGGAAAGCACGCTCGGAGCTGGTACGACCGTAAAAATGGGCAAAAGAATATTACATACGAAACGATAAAGTGCCACACTTACGAGCGAGGTGATTCAAATTGACAGAGGAAAACGCCCGTCAAAAGCGGGAGGCGCTTCTGGCGGCCGCAGTAGCGGGCGACCCGGGTGCCAGAGATGAATTTGCAGGACTCAATCTCTCTTTGGTTTGGAGTGTGGTAAAGCGGTTCGGCGGGCGCGGCTATGAAAGTGAAGACCTCTTTCAGGTAGGCTGTATCGGACTGATCAAATCCATTGAGAAATTTGATTTTTCATTTGGCGTGAAGTTCTCCACTTATGCAGTCCCCATGATCTTAGGCGAGATCAAGCGCTATATCCGCGATGATGGGATGATCAAGGTGAGCCGGGGACTCAAGGAACTCAACCTTCGCATTAAAGTTAGAACGCAGGAAATGACAAAAGAGCTGATGCGCGAACCCACAGTCAGCGAAATTGCAAAGAGCCTTGCAATCAGCGAAGAAGACGTCGTTCTAGCACTCTCCTCCGCTCAGCCGTATGAGTCCATTAATGCCGGAATTCACACAGGCGATCACAGCGAGCTGACACTGGAGGATACGCTTCGGGATCAGACAGATCAGGAAGGTGAAATCATAGACCGGCTGCAAATTCGGGAACTATTGAAAAAACTAACGCCCAGAGAACAGACTATTATCATCATGCGCTATTACAAATTCAAGACACAGGCGGAAATTGCCGCCTCACTGGGAATTTCTCAGGTACAGGTATCCCGCCTCGAGAAAAAAATCCTGAAAACGCTCCGAGCAGAACTATCCGACGGAGCAGAAGCGGGCGAACCTCCTCCCAAAGGTTCGTTGGCCTAGCGATACTCAACAACCACCCACCCTATAAAAAGTCCGCCGAAAACGAAGCAGTCTGATTCTACAAAACTACATTTTGTTTTTATGGAGCAGATCCGCGAAGTTTGACAGCAGGCTTTTTATTTTTTACTGCAAACGCGCGAAAGTGCGCAGAGCAGTAAAATATGTTTTAAATCCACTGCTCCCACTCCCCGCAGGAGCCACAAGCACAAGTTGATTTGACTATTTTTATTACACAGCAAAAACACCGTGATGCCACGGCAGCATACTGAGTAGAATCTATTATTTTTCCGGCAAAATGAATTTGTTCTGTAATCCCGCGGCAAAAAAATCCCCCATGTAGCCAATGTGAACTGAACCGGTAAAACTGACAAAGAAAAACTCCCTCCTATGGTAGAATAAAAGAAAGCAGAATAGGAAGGATATTTATGTCAAGGAGTTACAAAGATGCTGCAATGTATAAAAAAGAAATGTTAAAGCCGAAAGAATCCGGCTTAGCAAAAATGAAATAGCTGAACGATTTGAATTATCTTTTGAACTAGTATAAGGCTGTTTAAAAAGATATAAAAATGACAAGTGAAAATAAGAATCACCGCAGAAGAGGCGTTAAACGCATATGGGGGCATGCAGCCCAAATGCGGGGAGGATCATGGGGCTGCTCAAAAAGCTGTTAAATTTATGGATTTTTTCTTGACAGCAGTACTCCGTTATGATACTATGAAGACACATATAGAGGCTGGTTCCCAATATTATATTGGTAGCGGAAAAGCCTGATAATAGAATGAAAGATAGAGGCGCATTTTTCATCAGTATGATCCGCCAGGTGCATATAGGCCGATAAACGGAACCAGAAAGGGGAAAATGCCGAAATCGGGGAGTTGATATGGACTCCGAGGTTGGACGTGTGGTGAATAACCCCACGGCTGTCACCTGAAATTTAGGTGGAGGGCTATCGCATGAAAAACGTAAGAAGTAGTGATTGCGGCGGTCCTTCTGGATTATTGGAAGGAACGCTTTTTTTGTGAAAAAAAGCTTTTCATGCCGTATTGGAATTGGCGTATCCAAATTGTGGTATTTGTAATAGTATGGTAATAGGGAAACTATTTTAGGAGGTCATTTTATGGACAGAACGATCTTTCGAGGCGTTGGAACAGCAATTGTCACGCCTTTTCACGAGGGAGGCGTAAACTACGATGCTTTTGCAAAGCTCATTGATTTTCAGATAGAAAACAAAGCAGACGCAATTGTTGTTTGCGGAACGACGGGCGAATCCGCTACGATGCCGGATCAGGAGCATCTTGAAGTGATACGTTTTTGCGTATCTCATGTAAACGGGCGCGTGCCGGTAATTGCCGGGACGGGTTCAAACGATACGATGCATGCGATCGAGCTATGCCGGGAGGCGGAAAACGCAGGTGCAGATGCCCTGCTTTTGGTTACACCATATTACAACAAAACGAGTCAGAAGGGGTTAGCCGCACATTATCGGCTGATTGCCTCCAAAACATCGCTGCCTGTTGTGCTTTACAATGTACCGTCGCGTACCGGTCTTAATATTTCTCTCGATACGCTTAAATCGCTGGCTGATGTAGAAAATATTGTAGGCATAAAAGAAGCGAGCGGCAACATTGCATTTATGGCCCAAATAGCAGCGGAGTGCCCGCATTTGTCGATTTATTCCGGCAATGATGATATGACGCTCCCGGCGCTGTCTTTGGGCGCTGACGGTGTTATATCCGTTGCTTCCAATATCCTGCCGAAAGAAATGCACGATATTTGTGAACTGTATTTCAATGGCCAAATAGATAAGTCGCGCAGGTTATTCTTATCCTTGATGGACATTATGGATAAACTGTTCATTGAAGTAAATCCAATTCCGGTAAAGACAGCTTTGAACTTAATGGGAATGAACGCAGGAATTTTGCGGATGCCGCTTTGTGAAATCGGGGAAGCAAATTTGGAAAAATTAAAAACAGCGATGATTGGCTGTGGGATTCAAATCCAGAAGTAAAGGTGGGACTACAAATGACAAAAGTGATTTTGAGCGGAGCAAATGGGAAAATGGGGCAGGTTATCACACGTCTGGCCGCGGAGGATGATAAAATAAGTATTATCGCCGGAAAAGATATCAATGTAGAGCAGAAAAATGATTATCCTGTTTATGATGACTGGAATCAAATAACGGAAAAGGCAGATGTGATCATTGATTTTTCCCATCCTTCCGGATTGGATTCCCTGCTGGAATATTCCCAAAAGACACATACGCCGGTTGTCATGGCAACAACCGGCCTTTCGGAAGAGCAGATTGGTAAGCTTCGGGAACATTCCAAAGAGACAGCGGTTTTCTTTTCGGCCAATATGAGTTTGGGAATTAATCTGTTGATTGACCTGGTTGTCCGTGCGGCAAAAATATTGGAAGATAATTTTGATATTGAGATCATAGAAAAGCATCACAATCAGAAAATCGACGCTCCCAGCGGAACGGCGCTTGCCATAGCAAATGCAATCAGTGCAAGCCGGAGTACGCCCAGCGAATTTGTATATGACCGCCATTCTGTGCGGAAAAAGCGCGGCAAAAATGAGATCGGTATTCACGCCGTCCGCGGAGGAACCATTGTGGGTGAGCACGAGGTTATGTTTGCCGGAACAGATGAAATCATTGAAATTAAACATTCTGCTGCCTCAAAAGAGGTGTTTGCTGTAGGAGCAATCCGGGCTGCGCAATTTTTGAAAGGAAAAAAGAGCGGGTTGTATGATATGAAGGATCTTGTCAACAGTTTGTAAAGGAGAACGTGACATGGATATGAACTATGAAGCAAAAAAGGTCGTGGAGCGGATTGACGTGGTTGACAATGTTGCATTTGTCACCATCGCCGGGCTCCCGAACGATATCACAGTTTTAACCCGAATTTTTCAGGCCATCGCGAAGGAAAAAATCATATTGGATATGATATCCAAAAATATTGAGTATGCAAATAAAATGAGCATTTCCTTTTCCATGCCGGAAGATGATTTTGTCCGAATCCCGACTCTTTTAAAGTCATTTAAGGAGAAAATGCCGCAGATCAGCATTTCGGCTAACACAGCAAATACGAAAATTTCGATTTATGGGCAGGGAATGAACCAGTGTTCCGGCGTTGCGTCTGATGTTTTTGATGTTTTTGCACAGTGCGGCGTGGATATGAGGATTGTAACAACCAGTGAAATGGATATTTCCGTACTGGTCGATGAGAGTGCCGAAGACGAAATTGTTGAAAAATTAAAGCAAAAATTTCAATTATAGGATGAATCTGGCTACATAAGCCAAAACGCCTCTGTCCTTCGCAGAGGCGTTTTTGTATAATGTAACAATGAGTGAGCGGTTTTGCTGCACACATCTACAAAAGCAAGCGGCATTTTGAGTTTTTCCGCTCAAAATGCCGCTTGTTCATCCGTTGGACAGACGACGGCGTTTTGACATTTTTCGGCATCTTTATAGCAAGACTTCTTTATCTGTTTAGGGATTTGCCGTTCCGGAAAATTGACTGTTGTACAGCTCAAAATAAAATCCGCCCTGATTCAAAAGCTCCTCGTGCGTGCCTTGTTCAATAATCTTTCCCTTTTTCATAACAAGAATCCGGTCCGCATTTTGGATGGTGGACAAACGATGGGCGACAATAAAGCAGGTTCGTCCTTCCATCATGGAAGTAAAAGCATTTTGAACCAAAATTTCTGTTCGAGTGTCGATGGAAGAAGTTGCTTCGTCCAAAATCAGCATAGACGGCTTTGCCAGCATGACCCGCGCAATGCACAGCAGCTGTTTTTGTCCGGCGCTGATGTTGCCGCCGTCATCGCCAAGGCGAGTGTCATAGCCCTGAGGCAGCCGCTTGATAAAACTGTGAATGTGAGCGGCTTTCGCGGCGGCAATGATTTCTTCTTCAGTTGCCTCCGGCTTTCCGAAGGCGATATTTTCCCGTACCGTCCCGCTGGTAAGCCAGGTGTCCTGCAAAACCATGCCATAAGCGCCGCGCAGGCTGTCCTTGGTGTAGTGCATCGCATTGGCTCCATCCACATAGATTACTCCCGCATCCGTGTCATAAAAGCGCATGAGCAGGTTGATCAGCGTGGTTTTGCCGCAGCCGGTCGGCCCGACGATCGCGATTTTCTGGCCTGGCCGGACCGAAAGATGAAAGTCCTCAATGAGTTTTTTCTCTTTGTCATAGGAAAAAAAGACATGTTCCAGGCGGACTTCACCGCGGCAGTGACGGAGCTCCACGGCATCCGGCGCGTCGGGATCTTCCGAGCGTTCTTCCAGTACTGTAAAGACACGCCGTGCGGAAGCAATCGCGGACTGAAATTCTGTGACCACGCCGGAGATTTCGTTGAACGGCTTTGTATATTGATTGGCATACGAGAGAAAGCTCGACAGCTGCCCTATGGTCATGCGCCCAGATAAGACATGGAACGCTCCGAATACGCCGACTGCGGCGTAGACTAAGCCGTTTACAAACCGGGTCGACGGATTGGTCAAGGATGAATAAAGCTGGGAACGGACGCCGCTTTCATAAAGCCGCGCATTGATCTCTTCAAATTTTTGCTGTGTCCGTTCTTCGGCACCATAGCCCTTGACTTCGCGCTGGGCTCCGATCATTTCTTCGGTGTAGCCTGTCATCTCGCCGCGGTCGCGCGTCTGCTGGGCAAAATAAGTATGTGACCGTTTGGCGATAAACGCCGCAACAAATAAGGAAAGCGGTGTAATCACGGCAACGGCCAGAGCAACAGCAATGTTGATGGCAAGCATAAACGCCAGCGTTCCGATGATGGTAATGATACCAGTGAAAAGCTGGGAAAAGCCCTGCAGAAGGCCGTTTCCTATCTGTTCTGTGTCATTGGCCATGCGCGAAAGCAGATCGCCGCGGGAATTCTGATCAATGTAACGGAGCGGAACATCGGCAAATTTTTGAAAAATATCGCTTCGCATGTCGCGTACCGTCCGATAAGAGACAACGTTTGTACAAAGTGTCATCAGCCAGGAGAGCAGCGCCGCGCCTGCTGTAACGGCAGCGAGCCGGATCAAAATCATTCCGACGGCAGAAAAATCCACCTGTCCCGCCCCGACAATGCAGTCAACCGCATCTCCAATCAGGATCGGCGCATATAGGGTCAGCGCAACATTTCCAGCCGCAAACAGCAAAGCCAGGATTAAATAAATCAAATAGGGCTTGCCATAGCGGAGAATGCGCCCTAAGACCTGTGTGCTTTTCATACTGCCTGCCCCCTTTCTTTCGAAACATCCAGCTGGGATGCGCAGATCTCCTGATAAACAGTACATGTTCGCATCAGATCGGCATGCGTTCCAATTCCTGCGACATTGCCGTCGTCCAGTACAATAATTTGATCTGCACTGCGTAGGGCAGCGGCACGCTGTGACACGAGGATAACGGTTGTATCTTTTTCCGCTTCGGCAAGCGCCCGGCGAAGTTTTGCGTCGGTTTTAAAGTCGAGCGCGCTGAGAGAATCGTCCAAAATTAATATTTCCGGCTTTGCAGCGAGTGCCCGTGCGATGGAAAGCCGCTGCCGCTGGCCGCCTGAAAGGCTGGTTCCCCCCTGTGCTACCATTGTATCCCATTTTTGTTCGAGTTTATTGACGAATTCGGAAGATTGGGATATTTCCAGCGCCTTTGCAATGTCCTCATCTGTCGCCTCTGGTGCGCCGAATGCGACATTTTCCCGAATGGTCGCATGGAATAGGGTAGCCCGCTGTGAGGCGGTTGCAATTTTCCTGCGCAGCTCGGCGAGAGAGTATTCCCGTACATCGCGGCCGTCGATGAGAAGGCTCCCTTCCGTCACGTCAAACAGGCGGGGGATTAAACTGATGAGCGTTGTTTTTCCCGAACCTGTTCCGCCGATAATGCCGATGGTCTCTCCGGGACGGATAGAAATGGACAGCGACCGAAGGGCATATTCACTGCTTTGGGGGTAACGAAAGGAAACGTTTTGAAATTCAATTTTAGGAGTGTCCGTCTTTTTACCTGAGGGCATCTGCGGTTTTGCCGCCGGCTCCTGGACGGAAGGTGTCAGAGCGAATACTTCATTGACTCGGACAGCACTCGCCTGTGCTTTGGTAAAGATAACAACCAGATTTGCTACAACGATCAGGGCAAGCAGAATCTGCGTCATATAGTTTACCAGAGCAATGATTTCCCCTTGTGTCAAAACGCCGCCGTCCACACGCGTACCGCCGAACCAGATGATTCCGATAATTGCTGTATTTGCAATGACATAGGTAAGCGGATTGAGCAGGGCAGAAATCTTGCCGGCACGGACCGATTCCTTGGTATAGCCTTCGTTGGCGTCTTCAAAGCGGCGGCGTTCCGCCTTTTGTGCAGAAAACGCACGGATGACGCGGGCCCCTTCCAGATTTTCGCGCGTGACCAGCGAGAGCTGGTCCAAATGCCGCTGTACCGAACGAAAGAACGGAACGCAGCGGGACATAATCCAGTACAATACCAAAGCAATCAGAGGAATGGAAGCCAAAAAGATGAGCGAAAGCTTCCAGTCCAGGATCATCGCCATAACAGTCGAACCAATTACCAAAAATGGTGCGCGTACGACCAGGCGAATCAGCATGGCAACTGCCAGCTGCAGCTGGTTGACGTCATTGTTGATCCGGTTTACCAGTGACGGCGTACCGATTTGATCGATTTCTGCCATGGAAAGGGAATTGATGTGGGCAAAAAGATCATTTCGGATGGCAGTGCCAACGCCCTGAGAGGCTCTGGCAGCAAAATACTGGCAGGTGAGGGCACAGGCGAGTCCGATTACGCCCAGAACTACCATGAGTCCTCCCATACGCAGAACGTAGGAACTGTCCCCATTTTTTACGCCTACATCGATAATGCTTGCCATAACAAGCGGCACGATCAATTCAAAAATCGCTTCTGTCAATTTGAACATAGGTCCTAAAATGACCTGTTTTTTAAATCGTTTTAAATATCGAATTAATTGAAACATATCCCGCCTCATTTCAAAAATATTTTCCGAATGCTATCATTATAGCAGAGAATCTGATATAATAAAAATATTGTTTTTATATGTAACCCATATCATTTTAATATAGGAGGTGGAAAGATGGAATTAAAGCAGCTACGCAGTTTTTTGGCAGTTGCAGAGGAAGGGAGCATATCTGGCGCAGCCCGAAAGCTTCACATGGCACAGCCGCCGCTGAGCATACAGATGAAGCAGCTGGAACAGGAGATGGGCACAAGACTGTTTCTGCGCGGAGCAAGACGCATTCAGCTGACGGATGCGGGCAAAATTCTCTACCAGCGTGCGCTGGCTATGATGGAGTTGTCCGAAGGCATTGGAAAGGAGCTCTCAGAACTGGGCGAAGGGATTCGCGGAACACTGCGGATCGGGACAGTATCGACCTCCGGAGCGGCGCTTTTATATCCGCGCATGGCCTCCTTTCATAAAGCTTTCCCCAAGGTTCGCTATGAAATACGGGAGGGGAATACATATCAGCTGATGGAGCTTCTGCACGAGGGTGCGATTGAACTTGCTGTGGTACGAACGCCGTTTCGTTCCAATGAGGTAGAATGCGTTTATCTGGAGCCGGAACCTATGGTTGCAGCGGGAAAAAGAGAGTTTTTTGAACAGGAAGATGAAACCGCCGTTCATCTGCTTTCTTTGGCCCGAAAGCCGCTCATCATTTACCGAAGGTTCGAGCCGTTGATTGTTGCGGCATTTGAAAACAATGGTATGAAGCCGGACATCCTTTGCAAAAATGACGACGCCAGAACGAGCATTATGTGGGCAGATGCCGGACTGGGAGTAGCGGTAACGCCGTTGTCGGCCCTCTTTATCATGAAGGAGGCGTCGGTAGAATACCGCGTCATTGCCGAACCGTCGTTTGAAACAAGGCTGGCAGCCGTTTATAAAAAGGGAGGGTACCTCTCTGCCGCAGCAAGAGAGTTTCTGCAAGTGTTTCAGAAAGAAGAAGAATAGGAGGAAAGAAACTCCAATTCTGCACCTGCATATAATCGAAATAACCCAAAGACAGCAGGATATGGATTACTGGCAAACACATTTGTTATGCCGTTTTTCATTAAAAAGGAAATAAGCTTTGGCTGTTGAAGCGGAAAAACACGAAAAATACAAAAAGGATAATTATTTAACAAATAGTCTGTACATTTTAGTCAAAATTCGATATAATGTTCCTGTTGCCCTTCTATGGTTTGATAAAAATCGATTTTCAGGCCATAAAGCGGCATGGGAAGGAAACTATGTTCGATGGCGGTACGGATTGGAGGAAAAAATATGGCAAGCAGCATTGATTTTTCCAAGGCAGAGGAGATCCTTTCGTCTTATGGAAAAAATGCAACATTTTTAATCGCGATCATGCAGCAAATTCAAAATGAGTACAAGTATTTGCCGGCTGAGGTTCTGGAATATGTAGCGGCCGAGCTTGGAATCAGTGTGGCTAAGGTTTACAGCGTGGCGACTTTTTATGAAAATTTTTCATTGGAACCCAAAGGAAAGCATGTGATCCGGATTTGCGACGGGACAGCCTGTCATGTGCGCAAATCGATCCCAATTTTAGAAGCGCTTCGCAAAGAGCTTGGTTTGTCGGAAAAGAAAAAAACTACCGACGACATGTCTTTTACTCTGGAAACCGTTTCATGTCTTGGGGCGTGCGGCCTCGCCCCTGTTCTGACGCTGGATGATGTCGTACATGCGTCCATGACGCCGGAAAAGGCTGTAGCGCTGATCAATGATGTCAAACAGGAGGAAAAAGCAGATGAATAAGTTTTCCGTTTGTGAGGATCTGGAAAAAGTTCGGGCACAGGCAAAGGCCAATTTGGAGCGGCAAAGCAAAAAGATCCTGGTTTGCGGGGGTACTGGCTGTGTGGCAGGCGGATCGCTGCAAATATATGCAAAGATCAAAAAAATGTGTGAAGAGCAGGGGATTGACGTCTGCGTGGAATTGGAGCACGAGCCCCATGACCATAACATTGGCCTGAAGAAAAGCGGATGCCACGGCTTCTGCGAAATGGGCCCGCTGCTGAAAATCGAACCGCTCGGCATTTTATATATCAAAGTGAAACTGGAAGACTGCGAAGAGATCGTCGAACGCAGCATTTTGCACGATGAGATCATCGACCGCCTCCTTTACCGGCTGGGCGATCAGACTTATCCCAAGCAGGAGGAAATTCCTTTTTATAAAAAACAGACCCGTGTCGTATTGGAACACTGCGGCCAGATGGACGCGGAAGATATTTTGGAGTATTTGGCAAAGGGCGGATACGCCGCTTTTACCAAAAGCCTGTTTTCTCTGACGGGAGAGCAGATCTGTCAAATGATTATTGACTCCGGCCTGCGCGGCCGCGGAGGCGGCGGATATCCGGCAGGAAAGAAATGGGATCAGGTGCGCCGCCAGAAAGAGACGACCCGTTACATTGTCTGCAACGGCGACGAAGGGGATCCCGGTGCGTTTATGGACCGCAGCATCATGGAAGGCGATCCGCATAAAGTCCTGGAAGGAATGATGATTGCAGGAGTTGCGACCGGCGCGCAAAATGGATACATCTATGTGCGGGCAGAGTATCCGCTGGCCGTGGAGCGTCTGAAAATAGCGATTGAAAAGGCAAAGGAAGTTGGCCTTTTGGGCGAAAACATTTTAGGTTCCGGTTTTAACTTTGATATTCATATTAACCAGGGGGCAGGCGCTTTTGTCTGCGGAGAGGGTAGCGCGCTGACCGCCTCCATCGAAGGGCACCGCGGCATGCCGCGTACAAAACCGCCGCGTACCGTAGAACAGGGCCTGTTCGGAAAGCCGACGGTTTTAAATAATGTAGAGACGTTTGCAAACGTGCCTTTGATTATTGACCGCGGCGTGGAGTGGTACCGCTCCATCGGCGTGGAAACCAGTCCGGGAACCAAAGCGTTTGCTTTAACCGGAAATGTAAACAATACCGGGTTAATTGAGGTTCCAATGGGAACGACTCTGCGCGAAGTTATTTTTGACATCGGCGGCGGAATCAAGGACGGAAAGGAATTTAAGGCAGTACAGATCGGCGGCCCGTCCGGCGGATGTCTTTGCCTTGGGGCAGGGCATTTGGACCTTGCCCTGGATTTTGACTCGCTGAAGAAAGTAGGCGCAATGATCGGCTCCGGCGGTCTTGTCGTAATGGATGAGACGAACTGCATGGTAGAGGTTGCCCGCTTCTTTATGAACTTTACGCAGAATGAATCCTGCGGAAAATGCGTTCCCTGCCGGGAAGGTACGAAACGCATGCTGGAAATCCTGGAACGGATTGTCCACGGCGAAGGGTGTATGGAGGATCTGGATCTGCTGGAAGAACTGGCAGATACCATTTCAACAACGGCGCTTTGCGGCTTGGGCAAGACTGCGCCCTCGCCGGTTGCCAGTACGCTCAAATATTTCCGGGATGAATATATTGCCCATGTCCGGGATAAAAAGTGCCCGGCGGGGAACTGCAAATCACTTTGCGCCATTGTGATTGATCCGAATTTGTGCAGAGGCTGTAGCAAATGCGCGAAAACCTGTCCGGTTGGCGCGATCAGCGGAAAAATAAAAGAACCGTTCCAGATCGATCCCGCAAAATGTATCAAGTGCGGCGCCTGTATGGCAGCTTGCCCGTTCAAGGCAATTAAGGAGGCTTAAACGATGAGTAAAGGAATTATGTATATCGACGGACAGCGAGTGGAATTTGACGGAGAAAAAAATGTTCTTGCAGTCATTCGTAAGGCAGGCATTGAAATTCCAACCTTCTGCTACAATTCTGAACTTTCCGTTTACGGAGCCTGCCGGATGTGCGTAGTAGAAAATGAACGGGGCGGCATTGAAGCTTCCTGTTCCATGCAGCCGCGCGATGGGATGAAAATCCGGACCAATACAATGCGCCTGCAGAAGCATCGCAAGATGATATTGGAACTGCTGCTTGCCGCACATTGCCGGGATTGTACGATCTGTGAGAAAAACGGCAAGTGCAAGCTGCAGGAATTGGCGCTTCAGTATGGAATCCGCCGGGTCCGTTTTGAAGATACGAGAGAAAAAGTAGAACTGGACAAATCCAGCCCAGCTATTCTGCGTGACCCGAACAAGTGCATATTGTGCGGCGACTGCGTCCGGGTCTGCGATGAAATTATGGGGATGGGTATTATAGATTTTGCCCACCGCGGTTCCAATCTCCGCGTTACGCCGGCGTTTAACCGCTGTATCTCTGAGACGGACTGTATCAGCTGCGGCCAGTGCGCGGCCGTATGCCCGACCGGTGCGATTACGATCAAAGGAGATATCGGCCGCGCCTGGAATGCGTTCCATGACGCCAAAAAGCGGGTCATTGTGCAGATTGCGCCGGCTGTGCGCGTGGCTTTGGGAGAGGAATTCCATATGAAGCCCGGCGAAAATGTTATGGGCAAGCTGGTTACCGCACTTAAAATAATGGGAGCGGAACAGGTTTACGATACAACCTTTGGGGCTGACCTTACGGTCATGGAAGAAGCAAAGGAATTTTTGAAGCGGAAAGAGACCGGAGGGAAATTCCCCATGTTTACTTCCTGCTGTCCGGCCTGGGTGCGCTATGTAGAACAGCGTAATCCAAAGTATCTTTCCCACATTTCAACCTGCAAGTCTCCGATGGAGATGTTTGGAGCCGTGTTGAAGGAGCACTATAAGCCGTTGGCAGAGGCGGACGGCCGCGAGACTGTTGTGATTGCCATTATGCCGTGTACGGCGAAGAAATTCGAAGCGGCGCGCGATGAATTTAAGCATAATAACGTTCCGGATGTAGACTATGTTCTGACGACGCAGGAAATTGCCACGATGATTAAGGAAAGCGGAATCGTCTTTCAGGAGATGGAAAACACCGCGACGGATATGCCGTTTGGCATGGGAAGCGGTGCAGGCGTAATTTTTGGAGCAACAGGCGGCGTTGCGGAAGCAGTAATCCGCCGCTGCGTCAATGACAAAGGCACGGGAGCTTTGCAGGAAATCGAATTCTGCGGAGTAAGGGGAATGCAGTCGACCAAAGAGGCAACCGTTTCCCTGGACGGAGAAGAGATTAAAATCGCAGTCGTCCATGGCCTGCGCAACGCCCAGGACCTGCTGAAAAAAATTGACGCCGGTGAAGCTTACTATGATCTGGTAGAAGTAATGGCCTGCCCATGCGGCTGTGTGGGAGGCGCAGGCCAGCCATACACCGTTCGCAGCCGGAAGGCAATGCGGGCAGAGGGGCTTTATGCTGAAGACCGGGTATCCCAGATTAAACGTTCGGAGGAGAATCCTATGGTAATTGCCCTGTACGACGGCCTTTTGAAAAAGAACCGCCATGCGCTTTTGCATGTGGAATATGGGACAGCTGGTAAAAATTATGAGAAAGAGTAAGGAGGGAAACGCATGGTTACCATTCAGGTTTGCGTCGGAAGCGCATGTCATTTGAAAGGATCGTATAATGTGATCGACGAACTTTCGGAGCTTGCCGCTGATTATGGAGTAGAAGATTCTGTCCGGATCCGGGCTGTATTCTGTCTGGGGCATTGCACGACTGCGGTTTCCGTTAAATTTGCAGAGGAAGAGGAAGTTTTCAGTGTTTCTCCAAAAACGGTAAAGGAATTTTTTGAAGAAAAAGTGCTTCCCAAAGTAAAACAGGAAGTTTAAGTTTGGAAAAATGCCGAGGATGAGGCTGTTCGGATTTGAAAGAGATATCAAAAATAGAACCGGCGCAGTTTTTACTGCACCGGTTTTTCTCTTTTGATATTGTTTCCGTTTTTTTGCAGTGGATTTTTCATGGGTGTAATTCATA
>CALYAR010000028.1 GCA_944393585.1 uncultured Clostridia bacterium
GAAACTGGCAGAAGCAGATGGAAATGCCATCAAAGCCTCTTTGGATGCAACCGGTTCCTATACTCTGGCTTTAAAAGACGGAGCCATTGAATTGAACGAGGAAGACCTGCTGCCTGAAACAACGCAAAAAGAAGGGTTCTTTACGGTCAAGGAAGGAAATATTACTGTTGCACTGGATACAACTTTGACGCCGGAATTAATCGAAGAAGGTTTCGTCCGGGAGATCATCAGCAAGCTCCAGACAATGCGCAAAGAAGCGAATTTCAACGTGACAGACCATATTATTGTATCCGTGCAGGGAAACGATAAAATTGATACGATTATGAAAAATAATCTTGCTTCGATTCAAAACGATGTTTTGGCAGATCAAGTCGTTTTTGACAAACTGGAAGGATATCATAAAGAGTGGGATATCAATGGGGAAAAATCAACCTTCGGAGTGAAAAAAACAGAAGATTAAAATTCCCAAAAAGGGACGGCGGAGGGCCGTCCCTTTTTGGGATGATAAATCACTCGCGTGAAAATGTGAAAAGCTATTTACAATGATATTGGCAACAGGTTTTTACTTCCATAGTAAAACTTGCTGTGTCACACAAAAGTATTCCAAATTTGACGTGCATATATTGAAATTGCAGATAAGATAAGGATGGAAAAAAGTGATCTAAGAAGGGAAGAGCAGGATAACAAAAGTTTCTTTTCAATTTTAAGAAAGCGAGGAGACAAAATGAAATGTTGGAATAAAGAAGGACTCTCTATGCCCGCAGTTATTTTAGGCTGTATGCGCCTAAAGCAGCTTTCCGTTCACGAAGCTGAGCTGTTGATTCAGAGTGCGCTGGAACTTGGAATCCACTATTTTGATCATGCTGATATTTACGGCGGAGGGATATGCGAGAGCATATTCTCGGAAGCCATAGGGATGAAACCGTCCGTCCGCGAAAAAATTATCCTGCAGGGAAAATGCGGAATCCACAATGGAGGATATGACTTTTCCAAAGAACACATCGTAAACGCGGTAGACGGAAGCCTAAAAAGGCTGCGAACCGAATATCTGGACGTCTTGCTCCTTCACCGCCCAGACACTTTAATGGAACCGGAGGAGGTTGCAGAAGCTTTCGACAGTTTATCCGAGCAGGGAAAGGTACGATATTTTGGCGTTTCTAATTTTAATGCCGGGCAAATTTCCTTTTTACAGGATGCGCTCTCCCAAAGACTTTTGATCAATCAGCTGCAATTCGGCCTGGCCCATACTCCCTTGATCGACAGCGGTATGAGCGTAAATATGAAGCTGGATCAAAGCGTCAGCCGAACAGAGGGGACGTTGGAATACTGCCGTAAAAATGGAATTACCATTCAAGCCTGGTCGCCGTTTCGTCAAAGCTATGCAAATGTCCCATTTATTGACGATATGGAACATTATGCAGAGCTTAATCAAAATCTGCTGGAACTTGCCAAAGAGTATGGGATTTCTCCTTCCGCTTTGGCAGTTGCCTGGATTCTTCGGCATCCCGCAAACATGCAGGTAATCTTAGGTACTACGAAGCCAAATCGCCTTCGGGAAGAAGCGGCAGGAGCCGATGTCACATTGAGCCGAGAACAATGGTATCGCCTTTACAAGGCAGCTGGAAATCGAATCCCATGAGGAAAGCTAAATAAACACAAAAATATATTGCGTGATAAAAATCCAAATCGAAAAAATTTTTTCGGTTTGGATTTTCTTGTAACCGCCGAGAAGGCAAGCCCCCCCGTTTGTACTGGAGAGGGTAAACAAAAAAAAGAACCTCCTGTGCTACAATAGAAGCGGGCTGGCAACCACAACATCCAAACACAGAAGGTTTAAGTCAAATAAATACGTAAAAAATTTATTACACAGCAAATGGAGACACAAGTATCATATTGTATTTGCCCAAAGTATCGAAGACAAGAGATATATGGGAAACGTAAGGCAGATATAGGAAAAGTCCTAAGAGAGTGGAGTGAACGAGAAGTAGAAATCATAGAAGCGGAATGTTGCCCAGATCACATCCACATGCCCGCAGCAATCCCCCGCACATGAGCGTGGCCCAATACATGGGATACTTGAAAAAGTAAAAGCAGTCTGGCGATATTCGACCGACATGCCAACCTGAAGTACAAATACGGGAACTGACATTTTTGGTGCAGAGAGTATTATGTAGACACAGTTGGGAAGTGCGAAGGGACAATCAAAGAGTACATTCAGAATCAATTGCAAGAAGATATTATGAATGATCAAATTAGTCTCAAGGAGTTCGTAGACTCGTTTACGGGTGAGCGGGTAAAAGATGGCAAATAAAAACAGCCCCTGAGTAGGGGGCTGCCCGTGGTAAAAGTGTGGTTGCCAGACTTTTCAATGCCCCCTTTAGAGGGGCACTACAGGAGATAGGCCCTTATAGCGCCTGAGCAAACCTTGCGTTCAATGCGTGGTTTTGATTTCAATATGATATTATTATATTAGTTTGGAAAAATATAATTAACAGCGACAAGTAAATTTAATTTTATACAGATGTGCATACAAATTAAATTACCAGTTTCGCCCGTTATAATTCATCAGACTGATATCGATCGCCGGATTACCTTCCCGGATTGAACCATATTTGATATTTTTTCGATACTGGCTGGGAGAAATGTTCCTGAATTTTTTGTACATTGTTGCAAAATGCTGACTGGAAGAAAAGCCTGCTTCATAGGCAATCTGCGTCACGGAAAGGTCGGTAGTACGCAGCAGTTCCTCTGCGAGATCAATTTGACATGCAATGGTGTAGTTTTTAATTGTTACGCCGACATGTTTCAAAAATTCCTGGGCAAGATAAGTTTTTTCAATTTGATAAGAAAGAAGAAATTGATCATAATCAATCTTAAAGGCTGGTTTCGATGCAATCATTTTTTGAAGCTGTTTAATATATTCTGGAATTTTAGGCGGAGCAGATTCATAGCTGGCGGCAATGGCACGCAGTATATTTAAGAAATTGAGCGTAATTTCTGCTGTTTTTAAACCAGCGCCCGATTCTGCCGCCATCATAATCTGCCTGAAATATTTACCGATGTCCTCTTCGACGGGAAAATGACGCCGCGGGCCATTAAAAATATGAAAAACTTTTTTCGTATCGACTTCGGACATCCCAAGATAGTTTTCAGTTGCCTGGGGAAGGGGAAACACCAGAGAGTAGTAGACCTTCCTTTCCGAAAGCATTCCGTTGCTGCCGTGGATTTCTCCGGGATGAATAATCAAAAGCTCTTTTCCTTTTAGCTTGTAATATTCCTTTTCCACCCAATAATCCTGCTCACCTTTGACATGATACAGGATCTCATAGCAGTCGCCGTGATGGTGTTCGTCAATTTGTGCGATTGCAGAGCTGCTTTTTTCATACCCAAAATAATTTAAAACTGCAAATTGAAAATCTGAAAAATCGATAAAAATACTCTTGTTTTCCATGATCATTCACCTTCAATTATAACAAATATTAAATTTATGCTTTAATCATATCATTTTATTAATAAAATGTAAATAAAAATATTTCCCGTTTTTTGAACGTTTTCGTTTCATTTTTCCATTAAAATATAGCTAACGGGAGAAAGGGAATCCCGATGCGTATCAGACCGCCGGCAGTCATGTTGCGCATGCAATTAAGGAGTATAGTCCATAAATAATTGGACTGATATGGAAAGGAATGGTGAGCAATGTCAAGAAACAAAATAGTACGTTTTGGCGCGGTATTGATGGCTGCTATGTTCCTGTTTTGCGGGTGTAGCAATAATTCATCAACAGAAGTCTCCCCCTCTCCAGCTGAGGGCAGTGAATTTGATCCTGCAAATGTAGAACGCAAGGATCCTTTTGAGAAATACGATCCTCCCATCGAAATTAATGTAGTATCACAGGAAATGCCGTTTCTTGAATTCGCGCCTGGTGATGACGTTACAAATAACGACTGGACACGGGCATATGAGGAAGAGCTTGGCATTAAAGTGAACTTTATGTGGGTTTCCGACCCCTCACAGTTCCAGCAGAAAACAGAATTGATGCTCGCCGGCGGCGATCTGCCGGATTTGTTTACCGTAAGTGATTTGCAGTTTCAGCAATGCTATGACGCTGGACTGATCGAAGATTTGAGCCAGGCTTACCTGGAATATGCCTCTGACGATACGAAAAATATTCTCACTGAGGCTGGGCCATATGCGATTGACGCCTGTATCCGTGATGGTAAAATGATGGCGCTGCCATTTACGGGAAACCAGATCGAAAATATTGCGCAGTTCGGCATACGGACAGATTGGCTTGATGCGCTTGGGCTTTCATTTCCCACTACACTGCAGGAGTATGAGGATGCCTTGATTGCGTTTGCAAAGCAGGATCCCGATAAAAACGGCGAGGCGGATACGTTTAGCCTGCTGCTTGACAAAACAGCATTCTCACAGGCTACTTCCGCTGATAATCTCTTCTTCTGCTACGATGCCTATCCGAGTACCTGGTACGATGACGGATCCGGTCAGCTTGTTTGGGGCGGCGTACAGCCGAATGCCAAAAAAGGGCTGGAGGCATATAAACGCTTGTATGATGCCGGGGCAATTTATAAGGAATTTAATACCATTGATTACAACAGAGCAAAAGAGTTTGCCGCGGCAGGCAAAGTTGGGTCGATTATAGACGGATATTATAATGTCTGTGACGGTATGCAGGGCTATGTCAATGCAACCGGTGAAGTAAACGGCGATTTCTGGCAGTCTGCTCCGCTGATGACCGAATCAGGGGAAGCGGCAAAGCTGGCCTATGACACAAAACCGACTAATTTTCACGTCATTCGCAAAGGCTACGAACATCCTGAGGCGGCGGTTAAATTCATGAATATGTGGATTCGCGAATTCTATATTAACACGCTGGAAAATGATCGTTATTATCAGCTGATCCAAAATGAATCAGGTACAAATGCGAAGTGGAATCTCGCTCTGTGCCAGGCTTACCGGCCGATTAATAATATTAATAATTACCGTCTTCTCAAAAAGTGGAACGAAACAGGAGATCAAAGCTATTTCGATCAGGTAACAGCGTTAGGGAAGAATTTCTACAATTCCGGTATGCGCTATAAAAATGAAGGGGCTCTTGATCAGTGGTTCTGGTGGATCATGATTTGTCCTGAATACTCCAATCCTGCGATGGAAATCTGCAGCACCAATATTGAGGAAAACAATCTGCAGCCTAACCTCTTCTATGGAGTCCCAACTACGACAATGGACACGAGCTGGAAACTTTTATGTGAAAAACAGGCCCAGGCATATCAAAGCATTATTATGGGAGGATCCATAGACGATTTTGATAAGTTTGTCGACGAATGGAACGCTATGGGCGGCGAACAGATTACAAAAGAGGTTAATGAGTGGTATGCAAACCATAAAAATGCAGCCGACAACATCTTTGTAAAATAATACGGTTTTATTATCAGGATGGGAAGCTGGTGCCTCCCATCCTGTTCAAGCAAGGAGGGAATACGATGAGGGGGAAAGCATTAAAAGCAGAAAAGCCGGTCACACACATCCGGTCAAGGTCGAAGTTTCATCGCAACATACCGCTCCATCTCATGATGGTGCCGGCTCTGATTCTGGTAATTCTTTTTTGTTATGTCCCCATGGGAGGGCTCGTTATTGCGTTTCAGAAATTTATTCCGGCAAAAGGTCTTTTTGGAGATCAGCAATGGGTTGGTTTTGATAATTTCAGATATTTATTGTCGCTGCCAAATACCTGGCAAGTCGTTTTTAATACTCTTTATATTGCTGCCGCAAAGATTGTAATTGGCCAGTTATTTCCGATTATGGTTGCTATTTTGCTGAATGAAGTTCGCTGCTCCGGATACAAAAGAGGGATTCAAACACTGATTTACCTGCCGAATTTTTTGTCGTGGGTAATTTTGGGCGGTATTTTTATGAACATTCTTTCTACAGACGGTCTCGTCAACCAGTGTCTTATGGCATTGGGAATGGAGAGTGTATCGTTTCTGGGGGATAAAAACGTATTTCCCGGCACGTTAATTGTCACAGATGTTTGGAAAAATTTTGGATTTAACACAATTGCTTACCTTGCGGCAATCACGGGGATTGACCCCAATCTTTATGAAGCTGCCACGGTAGATGGTGCAAATCGCCTGCGCCGCATGTGGCATGTAACGCTCCCCGGTATGCTTCCAATTATTGTTCTGCTTGCGGTTATTAACCTCGGTGGTATTTTAAGCGCAGGATTTGAGCAAGTATATAATTTATACAATCCGACGGTCTATGAAACAGGCGACATCATCGATACCATGGTTTACCGGTTAGGTTTTGGTTCCGGACAGTACAGTTTGGCAACAGCCATGGGGCTGATGAAATCTGCCGTGTCCACTGTATTGATTTCCGTGTCATATTTTTTGGCATACCGCTTCGCAAACTATCGCGTCTTTTGATTGGGACAGTTCGACGATAAAGGACTGCAAAAACAATAGAAGAAGTATGCGTGCAACATCGGAAGGGGGTTTACGATATGAACAAAAATAAAGTCAGAGCAGGATCGCGTGTCTTTGAGATCTGCAACTATTTTTTTCTGGGATTTCTGGCAATTTCCTGTGTCATCCCATTAATTCATGAGCTGGCGCTTTCATTGAGTTCCGGGGGTGCAGCTTCAGCCGGAAAAGTTTTCTTGATTCCTGTGGAATTCAGCCTGGACTCCTATGCCTTTATTCTGCGCAATAACAAATTTCTGCATGCGCTGTTAATTTCTGTAGTGAGGGTAATACTGGGAGTCACAATGAATCTCGCCCTGATTGTGATAACAGCATATCCGCTGTCAAGAGAAAGCCATGAATTTAAGGCTCGAACGTTTTATTCCTGGTTTCTTTTTGTTACCATACTGTTCAGCGGAGGGATGGTTCCAACCTATATGGTCGTGCAGTCATATGGATTGCTTGACAGTATATGGGCATTGATTCTGCCGGGGGCCGTTCCCGTTTTCAGCGTAGTGCTGATGCTCAACTTTTTCCGGCAGCTTCCCAAAGCAGTAGAAGAAGCGGCTTTTATTGACGGCGCCGGCTATTTCCGGACTTTATGGAAGATTTATCTTCCGATGAGTTTACCTGCTGTTGCTACCGTTTCCCTGTTTGCTGCCGTTGCACACTGGAATTCCTGGTTTGATGGCATCATATATATGAACCAGCCTTCAAATTATCCGCTGCAGTCATATCTTCAGGTAATGATCATGATGGCGAGCAACTCGCAGGAGCTGCTGAAATCAACGCCTGAGATGGCCGATATGCTCAAAAAGGTCGGCGATTCCACTTTGAAGGCCGCGCAAATCTTTTTAGGTTCGCTTCCGATTATAGCAGTATACCCATTTTTGCAGCGTTATTTTATGAAGGGGATCGTAGTTGGTTCCGTCAAAGAATAAATATGGAAACAGAAAGACTAACTATTAAAAGTCAAGTCTAAAATAAAGATTTTATGAATGAATTGCGGAAACGCATTTCAGATATAGTTGTACCTTGAAAATCGCATGATAAACAGAGTGTCATTTCAGGCACTC
>CALYAR010000029.1 GCA_944393585.1 uncultured Clostridia bacterium
ATATTGGAAATACCATTTCCCAGCACTCCGATAACTGCCACTGCAATAATGAAAGAAGGAAATGAAATAAAAGTATCACAAATGATCGTGAGGATGCGGTCTGTTTTTTGCCCGGCGCAGGCGCTTAAAGTTCCCAGCAGCAGGCCTATAACCGACAGCACCAGCAAAATCGGAAGACTAATACCCAAAGAATAGCGCGCGCCGTATAAAAGCCGTGAAAACTCGCACCGCCCTAGCTGATCGGTTCCCAAAGGATATTCCTCGCATGGCTCTAAATATTTTTGCGTTACATCCACATATTCCGGATCATGCGGAGCGAAGGCCGGCGCAAACAAGGCCGCCAGCGTGACAGCTGCAATCAGGATCAACCCGATGATTGCCTGAGGATTTTTAAAAATTCGTTTCACCATTGCTCTCTCTAACCATCCAAGGACACAATATCCGGTTTACCACATCGCCTGCCAGATTGGCTAAAACAAAAATTCCGGCAATGATGACAATACAGGTTGCGGCCGATGTTGCATCCGCCGCAGTTACGCAGGAAACCAAATACGATCCAATTCCTTTCAATGAAAATACACTTTCTACTACTGCGCTGCCGGCAATCAAATAACCGAAATACTGACAAAACAGAGTCACAATCGGAGCAAGCGCATTCCGCATGACGTGATGTGTCAATATGTGTCCGGCCGACATCCCCCTTGCCCTGGCATACCGGACATAATCGCTGGATAATTCAGCTAAAAGCGTTGAGCGAAATAAGCGGATCATAGCGCAGGCTACCGGTACGGCCAAGGCAAAAGACGGCAAAAGAAACCCTTTGATTCCCGGCTCCGGGAGCACTTGAAACCATGGCAATTTTACAGCAAAAGCCAGCAAGAGCAAAAATCCCAGCCAAAATGTAGGAAGGCAGATTCCCAAAATAGTCACTCCCCTCACAGCGTGATCCGCTGCACGGCCGCGAAACCGTGCACAAAACAGGCCGATTGGAACTGCCAGCAAAACTGTCCACAAAAGTGACAAGCCGACCAAAGCAAAGGTAGTGGGAAAATATTCTGCCAAATCTTGCGAAATGGGACGAAATGATGTAATGGAAGTCCCCATATCACCCGTAAACATTCCCTTGATCCAATTCCAATATTGAATGGGCAAAGATTTGTCCAGTCCCATTTCCACTCTGACAGATTCGATCAGCTCCTGTGATGCGTTGAGATTTCCCCTTCGGGCAATAACTTCCGCCGGATCCCTGCCCGAAAAGGCCAGCAAAAGAAAGCTTAAAATACTGACTCCAATTAGCACAATGACGAATCCCAAAAGTCGCTTTCGTATGTACGTTTTCAATCATTTCATCTCCCAACTGGTTAGCCAAAACTAACTTATGTCCTTAAAAAATGGTCCGCCTGGAGGCGAACCATTTTTTCCACCAGCAAAAGACATCATATCATATTTTTTCAGAGTCTTCTACTCCGCAACGTCTTATTTTTGATCCAATCCGTCATTTCGTGCTGTTCGCCGGTGACGGTAAGCCAGAGGTGTTTCACCCATGATCGTTTTGAAGGCCCCCGCAAATTTACTGGGATTTTCATAACCGGCTTTTAGGGCAATTTCTCCGATATTCATTTCCGGATAATCCAGTAAAAGCCTGGCCCCGATCCGGATTCTCTCTCCGCGGACAAACGCTCCGGGTGATTTTCCATAGATGGCCTTAAAGCAGGACTTTAAGCTGGTTTCGGCAACATGGAACCGCATGGAAAGTTCCGATAACGTTAATGGATAAAAGGGATGCTCTTTCATAAATTCAAACGCTTGTCTGGTTCCGTCCACTACGGCCGGAGAAAAATGGGGTAAAAACTTCTGTTGGCTGCCAGCCGTCAAGCTCAGAAATAGCAGGAGTTCAATTACTTTTAACACGGAATAAGAGCTGCGGATTCGCTCATCTACCCGATACAGCTCATCAAAAATATGTTCAATATGGGAATTAGCACGAATCAACAGGGCCTCGCGGCGCATTCCCAGCTTTTGTTTTATCTCAAAGAGATTCAAATCCGCCCAGGGAGCGTTGTCATTCAGCCAATGGGCTGCCGGTTCCAGCTCAATCATAATAGAAATCCCCTCATATTTCCCCGAAGGAATCCGAGAATCTGTGACAGAAAGCAATTCCGGGTCGTGAACTGACATGTCACCCTCACCAATGAAACAGAGGGAGCCGTTTGTCATCGTTAGCTCATAACAGCCTTGTCTGCAATGGTTGATCTGTAAAAAGCCTGTTATTGGCTCTGCCACTTGATAGCAGGTTTCCATCTGCAAATGGTTATAGATCAGCAAAACACCCGGAAAAACGTCATAACACTGCATACTCCCCCTTCCGGTTTCATTTTCCATTACCAAAACAGTGCCATTCGGTGTAGTTTCTACGCCGCGGAACTGATATCCCTGAAAAACCCGTACATAATTTGAAGATAACTGCATGATAAAAATTTTCTCCTTCTGCCCCAAACCATTTTTATTTTAAGATTTCGACGCGGCTTTATGGTTCGGCCCATAATTTGTTGGTTTTTATGCGCCCAGTTTCCATCCAATCGCCTTTTCGCGCTGCTTCCAAAACCGGCGGTAAATTCCATCCTCTGCAATCAATTCAGCATGCGTCCCTTTTTGAAGAATTCTGCCCTGATTGACGACTAAAATTTGATCGGCACCCCGGACCGTTGTGAGCCTATGTGCAATCGAGATGAGGGTTTTCCCTTTTGTCAGCTCATGAATCGCAGCCAAAAGTTCATGCTCGTTTTCCGGATCTACGCTTGAAGTTGCCTCATCCAGGATAATAATGGGCGCATTCTTCAAAATGGCTCTGGCTATGGAAATACGCTGCTTTTCGCCGCCGGACAGAGTGGAACCGCCTTCTCCCACCATGGTTTGATAACCGTTCGGCAAAGATGCGATGAACTCATGGCAGCGCGCTTTTTTCGCCGCCTCAATTACCTGCTCCCTGCTGGCGTCTGGATTCCCAAATCGGATGTTGTTCTCAATCGTATCATGGAATAAATATACATTCTGGAATACCATACTGATATACTTCATCAGGCTGTCAGCCGTATATTCTTTTACATCACATCCGCCGACTAACACTTTTCCTTCCTGCACATCCCAAAAACGAGCAATCAGATTGCAAAGCGTTGTCTTTCCGGAACCGGATGGCCCGACGATAGCACAGGTTGTTCCCTGAGGCACCTGAATTGAAACATGGTCAATGACTTTTCGCTTATCATATCCAAATGAGACATCCCGGAGCTCAATGTCAAAGCTCTTTAGTTTCAGCTCTTGTGAGCTTGTGTCCATCTTCGGCATGTCGGTGACAGCCTCCAGACGGTTTAATTCCGTTGTGATCTTTCGGGCCAAAAAAGCACCGTCGCCCATTTGTTCCATTTCAGAATACACTAAAAATGCGCTGATGATAAACATCAGACAATAGGGCAAAGAAATGCTTCCTGCCAGGAAAAACGCAACTGCCGTAAACATCAGCACACAGCCTGTTATTTTATATACTGCTGCATAGATTTTGAGCAATGGCAAGGAAGCATATTCCTGCTCCAGATCGGCCTGCCGTTTGCGGTCAAACGATTGATATACCGCCTCTTCACTTCCTTCTGTCTGTGAAAAAGCCCGAAGCACTGAAATTCCGCGGATGTATTCCAAAGCCTGAATGGTCATATTTTCCTGAGCTGCCAGGACCTTAGGCGTGTGCTTGATTGCTTCTTTTTGAATGATATGCAGAACTCCCATTCCTGCCAGGAGCCCGGCTAATGTAATCAGAGCAAAGACAGGATGATAGAACAAAAAGAACACCATCATCACCAATGTCATCAAAACACCGCCGGTTAAGTCGGTTATAGCCAGCATGGAATATTGCTCCAGCTCGGTTACCGTTGATGTGAGCACGGTCTGAATACTGCCCAAGCGCTGCTCGGAAAAGTAACCCATGGGTGCTTTCCGCATTCGTTCGCCAATGGTCAGACGGTAATCGCGGAACATATCAAAGCCTTTGGCGCTCATGCTGATATCCATCAGCCACTGAAATAAAAAGCGTCCCGCCACACTTGCAATTAAAATTCCCAGCGCACTCCAGATAACCTGCGGCGTCAGGGAATCTAGGTTTTCTACTACCACATAAATTGCAAACAGCATCATTGCCATGGAAATACTTTTCATGAAGTTCAGGAAAATGCCTAAAATAATTTTGGATCTGTGTTTGCCCGAAAGTTTCAAAATCCGTCGAATCATAGTCAGCATAAGGCTTCGCTCCTTTCTTCTGCGCGGTCGGCCGCGCCAATGTGTTCTTCCCACATCTTCCGGTATAACGGGCAATCTCTCAACAGCTCAGTCTGAGTGCCCCGGGCCGCAATTCTGCCCTGATCTATCACCAAAATCTGCTGTGCATTTTGAATGGTGGACAGCCGGTGGGCTACAACGATGAGTGTTTTTCCCTGCACCAGCCGGCCAACTGCCTGCTGAATCTGCGCTTCACTCTCCGGATCAGCATAGGCTGTTGCCTCGTCTAAAATGACCACGGAAGAACGTTTTAGCATCGCCCGCGCTATGGTAATGCGCTGGCGCTCTCCTCCTGAAAGGCGGTCGCCGGCATCTCCCGCCGGAGTGTCATATCCGTTGGGCAGCTGCATAATAAATTCATGGCAATTTGCCGCCTTTGCCGCCGCTTCAACTTGCGCGTCGGTTGCAGTTGGATTTCCAATCCGGATATTCTCCCGGATGGATTTATCAAACAAAAAGTTATCCTGTGCTACATAGCTGATTTCTCCCATCATTTGATCAAAAGGAATTTCCTTGATATCCCTTCCGCCATAACGGACAACACCTCCCGTTGTATCCCAAAATCCGGCCATTAATTTGGCGATCGTCGATTTGCCCGATCCGGATGGACCAACGATTGCAGTCATAGTACAAGGCTCAACTGCAAAACTGATGTTATGCAGCACTTCTTTTGAAGCATTATAAGAAAATGACACATTCTCAAACTGGTAAGAACTTCCGTCCAGCTTCACCGATTTGGCCGGACGCTCCTGTTCTGCAACTGCCAGAAATTCGCGGATTGGTCTGAGATTGGCTGCAATGATTGTCAGCTGTTCACTGCCAAACGCCAGCTTCATCATCGGTGCTATAAATCCAATGGGGATTACAATACAAGCGATGAAAATAGGCAGGGGAATCTGACCATTCATATAAAGCAGTGCACCGACGGGCAAACTTCCCAGCAATGTGGATGGGATAATTGCTTTGACTGCCGCCATCCAAAACCAGCATTGACGCCACCAAGCCAAGGTGCTGTCATGGAAAAAGTTTACCGCATCTGCAAATTTTCCAAAAGAGGCCCCTGTGCGGCCAAAGGCTTTAATCACCTGAATGCCGCCCACATATTCTACCAAAGCTGCATTCATTTCATTACCGGAACGCAGATAAGTCGCCATTTTTTCGCCATATCCGCGCATCATTCCGATGATAAAGGGAATAGACAGCGGAATTGTAATCAAGGATGTTAATCCCATACGCCAGTCCAGAATAAAAATCAGGATCAAGCAGGCGGCCGGTGCAGCAATTTGGGAAGGTGATTCCGGTATCACATGAGCAATGGAATCTTCCAGCTTGCCTACATTGTCAACCATTAAGGTTTTATAGACCCCGGAAGGAGTCTCCAGCATGACCCCCAGCGGAACTCTTCTCATTTTATCGGCAATCGCGCGACGGATATTTTTCAAAATCGTAAATGCAATCTTATGGCTTCTCGCAGATGAAAGACTGCACAGCAAAGCCCGCACTGCAATTCCCAACGCGGCTCCGCCCGCCCAAATTAATGCGCTTTTTATGGTTGCGATCCCAGCATATACTTCATTTGCCAGCATGGCCGCCGCCAAAAATGGCAGCATCCCGAACAATTCCCCTAAAAATGCCAGAATGACTGAAAATTTCATTTTTCCTTTCTCTTCTCCGGCAAAATGAAACAGGATCTTGATCGGATTCGTCTTTTTTTCCTTCATATCATTACCTCCGAAATAGTTAGCAAGAACTAACTTGTTTTGAAAAAAGAAGGGGCTTACAGCCCCAAAACGGCTCGCCAGCCTGGGTAGAAAAAGGTTTGAAAGGTTTTTAAATAGTGCTTTGCATCCTCGAGCGGAAAGTCATGCACCACTACCTCAAATAAAGCAGTAACATAAGCGCTTAATAGCAAATGCAATTCTTCCGGCCGAACATTTTTTACGGCAATGCCTTTCTTTTGAGCCGCCTCTAAAAACAAAAGGGTTTCTTCCTGCTCGAGCATGACCAAATCATGCAGAAAACGAGAATACTGAGTACCTTCCGAGCGGCAGATCAACAGTTTAAATGCGTCAAAATTGGGATATACCACTTCTAAAATCATATTCACATCTGCGCCGCTGTTCCACATAACTTCCAGATTATTCCCATCCAGCAATTCATAGTCTCTTTCTTTGTGCGCCTGGTACCACGCTTCACTGGCTTTTAATGCGGGCTCAATCAAAGCTGTAAATAGCGCCTCTTTATCTGCAAAATGGCGATAAAGTCCAGCGGCACTCATATTAATGCGGGAGGCGATGCTTCGCATGGAGGCCTGTTCAAATCCTTTTTCAAGAAATTCTTCTTTTGCCGCCGGAAGAATTCTCAAATATGTATCGGTTTTATCTTTCGGCATGGTTCTCTCCTTACATGTAAACACTGTTCGCTAACGACGTTTACATTTTATCACTTTCTCAAAACTTTGTCAATAGCAAAAACAAGAAATAAATGGTGAGAGAATTAACTCCGACATAATTTCCATGTGTACCTTAAAGCAAATTTCCATTCGTGTAGCAGTTAACATGATAAAAAGAATATATATCTTTGATTTGGTCCAAAAAGGGAAATTTTGACCAATCCGAATATGGATCAGAAGAAATTAACAGCATCGGAACAGGCTATTCTGCCCTTTTTGGGGAAAGCGGATAAAAAATAAAAAAGGAACAGTCCTTTGAAGTATACCTACGCTAAAGTTTAAGGTTATAAAATACAACAGTCAAAAAACCGCAATCGTTCATAGGCCCACAGGGACTCAGATATGAGCATTTATTTATTTCCTGCAGCAGCCGCGGTGTTCTTGTGCCTCATTTGCCGCAGAAGTTTTATTCCTTTCGCCTTCGGCAGTAAAGGTGGAAGAAGCTTCTTAACGAGTGTTCAGTTTTAATCGCCGCGCTGAAACAGGCCGGCGTATGCCGGCCTGTTTGTATGACAAAAATGATCTCATAATTATTTGCGTATATATTTTTTAATTTCTTCATTTACCATTTCGCGCAAAGAAAGCAGATATGCGTTATTGCGCGGATAGTCAAAAAAGGTCAGCTCCCCTTCCTGCTCCACCAATTCCATCACATGTTCTTTGGATGTGTAGCTTTCCAACAGCTGGAACGCACGCAAATCCTGAAGCGCTTCTAAAAAGACGTAAATCCTCTGGCTTAAGATGGGGCCGTCTTCCCCTGGATAAACTGTAAAAGGATCACCAGCAGGCCATGTGTTTTCTCCATCGGTTACAGTGAAGGGATCAATCAAATGACCGGAGTGGTGAGAAAACCAGAAATTGAATCCCCACTGCAAAAAGCCTTCAATGTCATATTTATAAAGCTGACAGCCTAAAATTCGGTTGCGATAGGACGGCATGGCCAAAAAACGGTTGCCCACCTTTTCATTCTGGCCGCAGCAGTAATAAGTCCAGAGATTGGGAACATGGTTTTCCAAAAACGGCGTGATATGGTCGTTGGAAGGAATCGGTTTTTTGACCAGCCCCTCCTGATAAAATTCGTAATCGGACAGTGCATCGATAATGGGGAAATCCGCCAGCAGGTCTTCCACTGCCTCCCGCGCACGGCGGTAGTTTTCCATATAATCGCGCGATGGTTCATCGGAAATGTGGAAATAACAGCGATCCGCTACGCCCTGTCCTTTTAAATAGGGTACCAATTCCGATAAAAATGCCCGTAAGAAAGTCCGATACTCTTCCGAAAAAGCGTCGGTATCCCATCCAAACTTCCGGCGGTATTCTCCATCGGCCCGCGTTACCATAATTTTCGGGGCATGCGCCGCTCCCCATTGAGTATACAGGTGAGAGATTTCAAAATATTCTATGCCAGCCTGCCGGCCTATTTCCAAAAAGCGGCCTAACTTTTCAAAAGAAAACGAATAATGGCCCGCAGCGTCTTCGTATACATCAACCAACTGCATGGTAGGACGTTCCGCACCGACTGCCGTATCCAGCGGCGGAGTAAAGACCGGAGTTAAAATCATATTAATGCCAAATTGAGCCGCGCACTGGATATATTGTTCGATCAGTTCCCAATGACGTTCGCTCTGCATTGGAACCTTGTAATATTTTGCCAGGCAATCGCAATGAAACCAGTTCGTATATATCAGTTTTTGTTTTGGCAGCTTTGCCTCAATGATCTCCAGTTCAAGCGAAGCAGACTCCACCCGCTGTCCCTCTTCATTGACTGCAAAAATTGTAATTCTATGTAAGCCAGCCGGCAAATTTCCGGAGACGGTAAACCACAAGCCGCGCCAAATCCCCCGGGCAGAATAAAATCGATTTCCCTCCATCGGCCATACAATATCACTAATTAAAGACGGAGTTTTGATTAAATAATCTTCGTCAGCTGTAGTAGGATACGCAGGCATTTCCATCGGGACGTTTTTAAGCTCACAAACTTGAATAAAGTCCTGCAAGTCTGATTCCATTTCAAATGTAAACCATTTCTTATGGCTCTCATCTTCCGGCGTAAGCCGGTGAAAGACAGAAAAAGAGTAAGTTTCGTTTTGAAACATCGATGCGTGTGTAAGAGGTGCAAATTCCTGTTCCATTCCAGGTACAATTTTTTCCAAAGAGCTGGTTAAAATCCAGTTCATGCTGATACCGCCTTTCTCAAAATCAGTTAATCATTAGCCTTTTACTTCTTGAGGCACTTGCCACAGCGGGCCTTACGAATTTTATTATTTTATGAAATCCCAAAGCCGCTATGAGACAATTCACCTTGTTGTACTTCTCTGAAATATGCGGTGAATCTCTTGTCTCATTATCACATACCGCCTTCCATTTGTCAAGCGGCATTATCGAAGCTCCACGATTGTAACACCCGTCTCTCCTTCTCCATAACGGCCAAGACGGAAGGATTTGGCATGCTTGTTCCGGCGCAGATAATCCTGAACACCAGCCCGCAATGCTCCGGTTCCCTTTCCATGAATGATGGAAACCTCTGTTAAGCCAGAAAGCGCCGCGTCATCCAAAAACTTGTCAATATCCAAAATTGCTTCCTCTACGGTCATACCGCGCACGTCAATTTCGCTTTTCACTGCTTTCGCTGAAAATTGATGCGCCGCACGGTTTCCGGGAGTTCCCTTTCGTTCCGCTTCATATGCCTTTTCGCTCACACGTTTTAAATCTTTTATATTTGCCGTGATCTTCATGATGCCGACCTGCAAAAACACATCTCCCTTAGAATCCGGCTGTTTTAAAACGCTTCCCGTTTTACCCAGAGAAAGTACTTCGACTAACTCTCCGGGTTTTAAATTCCTGGGGATGGTATGAGCCGGGCGCTGAGGCTTTGGCATATTGGTTGCCCGCGCAATGCGTTCCTCCTGTTTTTTCAGCTTGCTTCGGCTTTCTTCCAGCTTTTTGTTAAACTCTTCACTGGCCGTTTGTGTGCGAAGGGCCTGAAGCTCTTTGATCAAAGCGTTCGCTTCCTGGCGTGCCTGCTCGACAATGCGGTTGGCATCAGCTCTGGCTTTGTCCATATATTTTGCTTTATTTTCCCGCAGTTTATTGTTTTGTTCTTCAATTTGCTTTTTATAAGCCTCTGCATCCCGGCGGAGCGCTTCTACCCGTTCCTTCTCGCGTTCCACCAGCAAGCGGTTCGCTTCCAGATCTGTGATGACGTCTTCAAATTTGACGTTTTCTTCCGATATAATTCCCCTTGCGCGGGATATAATAAATTCCGGAAGCCCCAATTTCTGCGAGATGGCAAAAGCGTTGGATTTGCCGGGAATGCCGATCAGCAGCTTGTAAGTTGGCTTCAGGCTTGCCACATCAAATTCACATGAGGCATTTTCCACCCCGCCGGTGGAGAGCGCATATAATTTCAGCTCGCTGTAGTGAGTGGTTGCCGCAACCCGCGTCCCCATGCTTTTCACAAATTCCAAAATGGATACGGCCAGCGCCGCTCCCTCAGTCGGATCTGTTCCTGCGCCCAATTCGTCGAACAGGACAAGAGACGACGGCGTGATTCCGCTTAAAATATGAACAATATTCACCATGTGGGAAGAAAATGTACTGAGGCTTTGTTCAATGCTCTGCTCATCTCCGATATCGGCAAAAACATGGTCGAAAAAGGCGACATCACTGCCATCGGCAGCAGGAATGAACATCCCGGAGGCGGCCATCAGCGACAATAGACCAATTGTCTTTAATGTAACCGTCTTGCCGCCTGTATTGGGACCGGTAATAACCAAAGTCGTGAAATTTGCTCCCAAATAGATGTTGTTTGTGACAGCTGTTTCCCGCTTTAAAAGCGGGTGACGCGCATTTTTAAGATTGATTACGCCGTTTTGGTTTAAAACCGGCATGGTTGCACCGTGCGAAAGCGCCAGGCGCGCACGTGCAAAAATCAAATCCACCGCGGCGATGGTATGAAAATTCGATATCAGCGTTTGGGCACATTCTGCCACACGCACAGAGAATTCCGTCAATATCCGCTCGATTTCCTTTTCCTCTTCTGCCATCAGAGCCCGAATTTCATTGTTCGCATTGACTACACCGATGGGTTCGACAAAGACCGTTGCTCCGCTGGATGATGTATCGTGCACCACTCCAGGCACTTCGCCGCGGCTCTCCGCTTTGACTGGAATGACATAGCGGTCGGAGCGCATAGTAACAATGGGATCCTGCAAATACTTCTGGTAGCGCGGCGAACGAATCATCTCATCGAGCATCTGCCGGATTTTCTCATGAAGGCGCGCCGTCTTGCGCCGGATATCGAAAAGCTTTGGGCTCGCGCCATCCGCCATTTCCTCCGGCGAAAGAATCGCAGAAAAGATGTCTTCTTCCAAAATCCGATTTGGAAAAAGGCCTTCTGCCATTTCCATTAGAATGGGGAAGTCTCTTTCTTCGCCGTCGCCTTCTATGAAATTTTTCAAATACCGGCTGATTTTTAACACATCCCCGATTCCAAGCAGTTCTCCCAAATTCAATACGCCGTCCATTTTGGCACGTCCTACCGCCGGTAGAATGTTTTTTTCCCCCAATGAAATACTGTCCCCGCGCTTTAAAAGCATGCGTACCGCTTCGTCAGTTTCCATCAGCAGCTGCCTGGCTTCCTCGAATTGATCGCAGGGGCGCGTTTGCTCTGCAATTTTTTTTGTGTATTCACTCGAGGCAAATTCTGCTAACTGCTCAAGTATTTTAGGGTATTCCAATACCCGCAGACTTCTTTCATCCACTTCGATCCCCCCTTATATCAGGAACAAAAAGCCGCAAAATGCGGCTTTGATTCATTTTATTCTCTTTTTCAAATAGTACGCAAATGCAATCGTTTTATGTATCGAGACCGCTTTTTATTGTCCCGACGCATTTGCCGCAGATTTAGTCTCTTCCGTATACTGCGATTCCTCATAGAGTCGGGTTACATTGGCCACACCCTCACCCGCAATCTGAGACAAATCGGATATGTTGCTTAAAATTCCTTCCTGAGCCTTCAAAAATGCACTCATTTTAGTCCGGTACCCTTCAAATTCAGCTCGAACACTTTCATAACGCGATTCCAGTTTATGTATTTGGGTATTTGCTTCGGAAATGGCCTGAGATATCCGCGCTTTGGTTTGATTCAAAATTGCATCTGATTTTTCCCGGGCTGCCTGTGTTAAATCGTCTCCTGCTTTCTGCGCCGCCAAAATTGCGTTTTTCATGGTTTCTTCCATGTCCTTATAATGATTTAACGATTCCGTTAAAACGTTAATTTTATCATTTAATTCAATATTCTTTTTATATAGCTTTTCATAATCACTCAAAAGCAGAGCGACAAATTCCTCTACTTCCTCCTGGTCCAAACCAAATAATCTGCGGCGAAATCCTTTGTTTTCAATTTCCAACGGCGTCAGCAATGCACAACAGCTCCTTTACATTGACCGAATCGACTTTTCCTTGCTGCAATCATATCGGAATATTAATAGTTTATCAAATACGACGCGCAAAATCAACCCTTCTCTCCTCTTTTTTGACTTGTTACGTTCTTTTTGGCCGGAAGAATAGAATGAAATTTGCTTATTTTCGAAATACCTTTGCTAAATTAATTCGATCTAAGATCTTTACTTGTAAAGAACGACAAAATGTGCTATCTTAGACTTTGGTAATGGATGAGGAAACGAGTAAATAAAGAGTATTGAGCGGATTTGTCCGTCTGTTTTCCTGATTCCAAACAAATTGGGACTTTGACGGTTCCTATCAAAGAAAGGAAGCAATTGAAGTTGAAAAATAAGACGAATGTAATACCGCGTGTTGTGGCAGCCCATGATATGTCCGGAATCGGCCGGTGCTCGCTATCCGTGATCATACCAGTGCTGTCGACCATGGGAATCCAGGTCTGCGCGATGCCGACTGCCTTGTTGTCTACCCATACAGGCGGTTTTACCGATTATACGTTTCACGATCTGGCGGGTGATATGGAAGGGTTTATCCGTCATTGGAAAAGTCTCGGCGAGGAGTTTGACTGTTTTTACAGCGGTTTTGTCGGCTCTGGCGAACAGATGGAAATTATGGAGCGATTTCTTCACGATTTTTCCATGGACGAAAAGCTCATTGTAATTGATCCTGTGTTTGCCGACAATGGAGTTCTTTACTCTGCTTTTACGGAAGAAATTATCGGAGCAATGCGCGGCTTCATTCGTCATGCTCATATAATCACTCCCAATATTACCGAAGCCTCCTATCTTTTGGGAGAAGATCTTTGCGCAAAATCGAATGATCTGGATCAAATAAAAAAACAAATCCGCAGGCTAGCAGATTTTGGCCCAAAAACCATTGTAGTGACCAGCATGCCGCTGGAAGATGATAAAAAAACCGCCATTGCTTATGACGGAGAGCAGGACCGCTTCTTTCTTTCCTCTTCGGACTATATCCCGGAACAGTATCCGGGCACAGGCGACATTTTTACCAGCGTTATGACGGGGGCACTTTTGCAGGGAGAACCGCTGGCCGTCGCAGCGGACCGCGCTACCCAATTTGTGGCAAGAGCGATCCGTTTTACTTACGCCTACAATACCACGCCGCGTGAAGGAGTTTTACTGGAAAAAATACTGCCTACGGTCAATGATCCGCTCGGCAGCATTAATTATAAAATTATTTAAAGGGGTACGGGGAATTTTATGAATGAAAAAGTGAAAAACTGACCTACACGGGTATTATGGCGGCACTGTGCTTTCTCGGCACGATGATTATTTACTACCGTATGCCGTCGAGCGGCTATCTCCACATTGGAGACAGCATGGTTTTGCTGTCCGGCGCCTTGCTTGGGCCGCTCTATGGAGGTTTTGCCGCTGGTTTTGGCTCTATGTTTGCCGATTTGGCAGCTGGAGCACCAATTTGGATGGTTTCTACCTTTATCATCAAATTTGCGATGGGTGCAGTTATGGGAATCTTTTTAAAAGGCTCAAAAAAACTGGTTTGCCTGCGGATGTTATTCGGGATGCTGACGGCCTTTGTCATTATGGTCATTGGCTATTACATTTCAGACGTTATTTTAGTGACCCAAAACTTTGCAGCATCTATTTTTACAATGGCGATTCCCAATTCCATACAGGGAGTTGTCGGCAGCATCATCGGTACGTTGGCTATGCTTTTATTTGACAAAACAAAACTTACGGATAAAATTAAACTAGGAAGCTCTGGTGTTTGAAGCAGTAAAAAACCGGTTACAATAAAAAAAGCCGAACAAATACGCATCGATGGACGCGGATTTAAAGTATATTTTTTGTTGCTCTGCGCACATTCGTGCATTTGCAATCAAAAAATACCGGAAATCATTCCTGCGGCTACAACTATTAAAGCGTATTTGCAGCTTCAAAATAACAAAATAGAATTCAAAGCTTTTTCACCCAAACGATAAATAAAAGTTCAGATGAAATGTTTCTAAAGAAAGAGCTTTGAATCCAATGAAATTCACCAGCCTGCAACAAAAAGGCTTTTTCTCGAAAAAACAATCGTGTTCTATGATTTTTCTTGCGGAGAGGGCTTTTAATTTATAAAATATTGCAACTGCCTTAATATTAACTTGGAAAAAGATTAAAACAATTAATAGTGCGCAGCGTTGACGCGCCGGATGGGAGCAACATATGCGGGATATGACAAGAAAAAATGAATTTATTATGGTTATTCTGGTAATTGCCCTCTATACTTTTCTTGCTTTTTTTCAATTGGGGGATTTAACCAGTATTGAAAGCTTCACCGACAATACTTCATCGCAGACAGCTGAAGTTCAATTTGATGAACCGGTTGATATCCATCGGACTATGACTTTTTTGGGAGTCTATCCCAGTATTGAAACAACATATCGTTTCTATCTGGGCAATACGTTGGTCGGGACGGTAGAACCGGAGTTAAAAAATGTATTTTCCTGGCATGAAACGGATTTTGACGTCACCGCTGATCGGGTCACATTTACTGTGCCGGCAGACTCCATGATGGGAGAAGTGGCATTTCGGGATGCAGAGGGGAATCTGCTGGAGCCGTCTTATGTGTCAGAAGAAGCAGAAAAACTTTTTGATGAACAGGAAATTGTTCCGGAGCGCCGTACTTATATGAACAGCTTCTATTTTGATGAAATTTACCACGGCAGAACGGCTTACGAATTGATTCACGGAATCTCAATTTATGAATGGACGCATCCTCCGCTTGGCAAGCTCATTATTGCGTTGGGTGTGCTGCTGTTTGGCGCAGTTCCGTTCGGTTTCCGTTTCATGGGCGCGTTGGTTGGCATCCTGATGCTTCCGGTCATCTATGCGTTTGCCAAGGAGATGTTCCGTTCCTCCAAAGCTGCTCTGTTCTGCATGTGCCTGATGGCATTTGACTTTATGCACTTTACCCAAACAAGAATTGCAACAGTTGACAGCTATATTACGTTTTTTGCAATGTGCAGCTACTTCTTTATGTACAAGCATATTAAGGAAGAGAGTCTTGGACGCTCTCTGCGATATTTCGCACTGTCAGGTATCTTCTTCGGTTTAGCGGCCTGCGTAAAGTGGACGGGTATTTTTGCCGGTTTGGGATTGTTTGTCATATTTGTCATATCCTTCTTTCAAAAAAGGAAGCAGTATATCACGCGAAAATGGTACTTTTGGCGGTACGTGCGCGGCGTTATCCTAACCGGAATCTGCTTTTTCCTGTTAGTTCCGGCGGCGCTATATTATCTGTGCTACCTGCCCGTCTTTCGTACCACTCCGTGGATTCGGCCGGATAATTTCTTCGAGCACCAGTATTCCATGTACCGTTATCACAGCGACTTAACCGAAGGACATCCTTATGCTTCTCCATGGTGGCAATGGCCGCTGATGGTAAAACCGATCTTTTACTACCAGCAGGATTTTGGAAACGGAGTTCGCGCCGGCATGAGTGCATTCGGCAATCCGACCGTGTGGTGGGGCGGTCTGATCGCTTTTGTTATGTGCATTTTCTATGCCATTCGTGACCGTGACCGCAAAGCATGGTTTTTGTGTTTGGGGTATTTCCTTTCCTTCATTCCCTGGGCTTTTATCAGCCGGGTCGCGTTTATTTACCACTACTTCCCTATGACGGTCTTTTTGATTTTGATGCTGGGTTATGTCTTTCAAAAACTGCCCAACTATAAACCAGCTGTGGTCTATGTCGGAATTTCAGCACTCCTGTTTGTCATGTTTTATCCTGTCATTTCCGGAGTTCCTGTTTCCGTGTGGTATGTTGACACATTCCTGCGGTGGATTAATTTTGCATTTTAATTAAAGAGTCCTGCGCTTTTTCAAATAGCACAGGATCTTTAATATTGCCTGGTCTGAAGCCAGCTCTCCTAAGAAGGGGCAATCTATACATCCCAGAAAGAAGCCAGCGCTTAAAAGACGCTGGTTTTTATTTCGTTCAAGCCATGATGGTATGACTACTTGCATAGTCTACATTTCTTTCTTGCTTAAACTGTCTCTGATCCCGTATATATTTCTGCGCGGTTGCACTATAGATCCATACTGTACTAACGTAATTTCCGGCCACATAAACAACGGTCAGTCCTTTCTTTATGCTCTCGCTAACTGAACTGCATGACACGCCCTCAGCTTTGGCAATCTCCACTCCTTTTTACACAGTAAATAGCGCGGCCTCACCCCGCATTCCTGTGTCTTCAACGGGAATTTCAGCAGCAGGCAGAGCAGACAATATTGTTACATTAGTTCAAGTACCTCCTCCGGGTTAAAATTGTTGGCGCCGAATAGCCGATGTTTCGATACCATCCCTCAAGCCAAGGGAACCGTATGACTTACGATAGTACATGCGGCTTATATAGTTACATTCCAGCTATTCGGCATCAGCCAGCCCTTCCACTTCATCTGAAATTCCGAAAGGGGATCTTGGGTATAAAACGGCTAATAGTCCCGCAGAATGATGATTTTAACGCTTTATCCTCTATTCAATTTAGCAGAGTGAATACGAATCGAATGGAATTTGGCTGGGAACGGCCGCGAGGTACTTGGGGCCAACTTGGCCCGAAGTCGCCATAAATACAAAATCGACATGGCGATCCTCCCGAATACCGCCGTCTTTAAAAATGAGTAACTATAATAGTCCTCTATCGATATCTTTACAAAAATGAAAACGGCGGCCTTGAAATGGTTAATTCCAAAACTGCCGTCTGGCTTTAGGTTAAGGCGCGCATCAACACAGCCGCCAATCCACCGTTTTTTTATATGCCGTTTCCGTTGGCGGCTTGTGAATAACAATAAATTTTCAAAAAAGTTTACAATGTAAAGCCGATTTTTCTCTGTGCAGGCCAAGGGCAATCCCGCCATTGTCCGCTGTCTTGCCCTGCTTTTCCGGTCAACAGGTCTGTAGCGGCGTCTGCAATATAGCCCAGGTAACTTCCAGCGGAGCTGTCACCGCACAGCAATTTCCACATAAGACCGCCAAAAAGGTAGGACTGAGCGAATTCACGCCAGCTATGCAGTCTTTCGGCAGCTTTTTGAGAGAGATCCCAGAGGATACCGACGGCTTCGCTTTCTGTCAGCCAGCCCAGATAGCAGCCCCAGCGGGCCAGCATTGCTGCCCGGCCAGTATCCCAACCGGCCATAAAGTCAGGGGAATACTGGCTTTTATACCGCTGTGCAAAGCGCCACGCCCGGCTGACAG
>CALYAR010000030.1 GCA_944393585.1 uncultured Clostridia bacterium
GATGCCACCGCAATCCGGCTGCGCACCACGCCGTTGACCTGGACAGCCATTTCAATGGTGTCCTTCACCAGGGCTTTTTCATCGTAGGAGGGCCAGCTTTGGTTAAAGATGGAGTATTCATTCCCCTTTTTCTCCCACATTTCCTCGGCAAAATGCGGGCCAAACGGCGAGATCAGCTTTAACATATCATCGATCGTATCGCTCAGCAGGTCAAGGTTTTTCACCTTTTCATCCTGATACTGGTACAGCGCGTTCAAAAGCTCCATAATGCGGGAGATTGCCGTATTAAACTGGAACCGTTCCGTGTCTGCCGTTGCAGATTTTATGGTGTAGTTGCGGATATAGTTTAATTCCTTTTCCGCCGTGCCCATTTCCTGCTTTCCGGGCTTTTGCTTTTCCTCCAGGAACAAGTCAACCATCCGTTCCATACGGCTGACAAATCTGGAAATCGCTTTGATGCCGTCGTCATTCCACGGCCCGCCTTCCACATAGTTAAAGCCGAAGCCTAAATACATCCGGAAAATATCCGAACCGTACTTGCTTACATATTCATCCGGCGAGACCGTATTGCCCAGTGATTTTGACATTTTATTGCCGTCCGGCCCTAAAATAGTGCCCTGGTGCACCAAAGAAAGGAAGGGCTCGTCAAAATTCAGATAGCCCAAATCGCGCAGCGCTTTGGTAATGAACCGGGCATACAGCAAATGCATGGCTGCATGTTCCGCTCCGCCGACGTATTTGTCCACCGGAAGCATTTTGTTGATCCAATCGGAATCAAAGGGCGCATCCTCATTCCGATTGTCCGGATAGCGCAAATAATACCAGGACGAGCAGACAAACGTATCCAGCGTATCCGCATCGCGGTGCGCCGGCCCGCCGCAGACGGGGCAGGTGGTATGGATAAACTCGTCGCATTTGCGAAGCGGGGATTCTCCGTCCGGCGTAAACTCGACATTGTACGGAAGCAAAACCGGCAGCTGGTCCTCCGGCACCGGCACAATGCCGCACTTGTCGCAGTGAATCACCGGAATGGGGCAGCCCCAGTACCGCTGGCGCGAGACCAGCCAGTCTCTCAGGCGGTAATTGATCTTTTTCGCGCCTTTGCCTTCCGCTTCCAGTTTTGCAACAATACCTTCCCTTGCCTCTTTGGAAGTCTTGCCGGTAAACTCGGCGGAATCCACCAAAATACCATCCTCTGTAAAGGGAAGCTCGTCCGCCTCACCGTTTTTGCTTCGAATTACCCGCTTAATTCCCAGCGAATATTTGGCGGCAAACTCATAGTCGCGTTCGTCATGCGCCGGTACTGCCATGACACAGCCGGTACCATAGGAGCCGAGTACATAGTCGGCAATCCAAATCGGGACCTTTTCTCCGGTAATCGGATGGACCGCATACGCTCCGGTAAAGGCGCCCGTCTTTTCTTTCGTCACAGAAAGGCGCTCAATTTCCGTCTGCTTCTTGGTCTGTTCCCGGTATTCTTCTACAACGGCTCTCTGCTCGTCCGTCATAATCTGGTCGACCAGCGGGTTTTCCGGAGCCAATACCACATAGGTCACGCCATAGAGCGTATCCACACGGGTCGTAAATACTTTCATCGTCAAATCGCTGTCCGCGATTCCAAATTCCACTTCCGCTCCGGTGGATTTGCCGATCCAGTTGGTTTGGATTTTTTTCGTCTTTTCCGGCCAGTCCAATCCATCCAGTTTCTCCAATAACTCTTCGGCATAGTCTGTAATTTTGAAAAACCACTGGGTTAAATCGCGTTTGGACACTTCCGAACCGCAGCGTTCGCATTCGCCGTCGATTACCTGTTCGTTGGCCAGAACTGTCTGGCATTTCGGGCACCAGTTGACCGGCGCGTTTTTCCGATAGGCCAGGCCCGCCTTATAAAGCTTTAAAAACAGCCACTGCGTCCATTTATAGTAATCCGGCATGCAGGTTTTAATCTCGTAATCCCAATCGTAGGTAGTACCCATTTCCCGCAGCTGTTCTTCCATGGTGGCAATGTTTTTCAGCGTGGAATCCTGGGGGTGAATGCCGGTCTTAATCGCATAGTTTTCCGCCGGAAGCCCAAACGCGTCAAACCCCATTGGATGGAACACGTTATAGCCCTGCATCCGCTTCATCCGCGACCAGGAATCCGTCAAGCTGTAGTTATACCAATGCCCGACATGCAGGTTTGCCCCCGAAGGATACGAAAACATTTCAAGGCAATACAGTTTTTTTCCCGGACGGCTTTTGTCAAACTTGTAAATCCCGGTTTCCCGCCACTTTTTTTGCCATTTTCTGTCTGTCTCCGATGAATACGCCATATTGATTTCTCCCATCTCTTTTTAATTTACCATCGTAGTTTTTATTCTTTACACAAACTGCCTTTTCCAACACACTTTTGCCCGATCCGTCCTAATTAACAAGGCAGCCTGCCTCTTGCAAATGATGGACATAATTATACCATTCTTCCACTGAAATTTCAATCCTGCACCGTAAAATGGCAGAAATCAGTAAATGCAATATGCTGTCATGGCTCTTTGGATAAATTGTTCCAGCATTTTTCCTCCTTCCCACTTGATTCTGGTTATTTCTGTCATTGACAAACAAAATTGCGTTTGTTATGATAATTTTAATCTCAATTTATTATTAATATACGATTCAAAATCCAGTTATATTATTCAAAAATATTAAAATTGAACGGAATAACCCTCTGCTGTCTTGTAAGACGGCGTTTTGCAAACCACAGATTACAAGCTGTTTTCCAGCTTTTGAAATAATTTTTAAAATAGTTTTGACACAAAAGAGGGAGGGATTCTATGGGAATGTATTACTTATTTGCCAAGAATGCGTTCCGGGAAAATTACATCTATCGCGCCAACACTCTCATTTACCTTTTTACCGGAACGCTCAGCCTGCTGATCCAGTTCAACATCTGGCAGGCTGTCTATTCCACGCAGGACGCCGTCGAAAGCGTAAATTTGTCTGAAATGCTGACCTACGTTGTTTTGATGGCCTTCATCAGCCGGCTTACGGAAAGTTCCATCGGCTTTAAGCTAGGAGACAAGATACGCACAGGCGAAATCGCAGGGGATTTTGTCCGGCCGATCAACTTAAAATGGTACCTGTTTGCCGATCAGATCGGAAACTCCCTTTACGGCATTTTCCTTGCCCTGATTCCCGCGGGGGCCATGCTGGCGCTGTACCGTACCTTTCTGCCGCCGGTAGATCTTTTTCACGGCTGTATGTTTGGGCTGTCGCTTGCTCTGGGAATCCTGCTCGGCTATCTTCTCAATTATTTCCTCGGCCTGTTCGTGTTCTGGATTAAAAACTATGGGTATATCTCCTGGTTTCTGGGGGCATTTACAACGCTGTTTTCCGGCGGGGCCGTCCCTCTCTGGTTTTATCCGCCTGCCCTGCGGGCCGTAGCCAATATTCTGCCCTTCCGGTTTATCTCGTTTGAAGCAGTTTCAATCTATCTGGGAAAGACCCCGGTGTCCGACATCTATATTGTCATTGCCGGGCAGCTGATTTGGATCGCCGTCTTTTTCGTTGCCTGCCGGCTGGTCTGGAACCGGGCGCAAAAGGTGGTCACGGTGCAGGGAGGATGAGGATATGTATTATCTGGGCCTGTACTGGGAATTTATCAAAATCCGCTTTAAAACCATGGTAGAATACCGGACGGAAACGCTTGTCATGGGGATCGGGGAAATTTTAGGCTATCTTGCAAAGTTCATCGTCATCGCCATTATGGTGAGCAAATTCCAGACCATGGGCGGCTGGAACGCCTACGAAATTATTCTCCTGTACGCTTTTAACCTCCTTTCCTATGCCGTATCCAACATGTTTCTATACCGCACCTGCAACAACCTCGCCGGACAGATCCGGACGGGAGAACTTGATTCTGTCATCACCAAGCCAACCAACCCCTTTCTCTATTTGTGTTCCAGCGGATTTATGTATGGATATTGGGCGCATATTTCCCTGTCGCTTTTTTTGATATGCTTTTGCTTTATCAAGCTCGGCATCGTATTTACGGCTTCCAAAATCGTGCTTTTGATCTTCGTAATTCTCGGCGGTGCGTTGATCCAGGGGGCGCTGAATCTCATTACGACCGTCCCTGCTTTCTGGTTGGTCAAAAGCCATGCGATCCGGAAAATTCCCTGGGCTGCCTACGATTTTATCAAATATCCCATCACGATCTACCACAAGGCCGTTCAGTTTTTGCTTATCTTTGTGGTGCCCTATGCGTTCATCAGCTTTTTCCCGCTGCAGTATTTTCTGGGAAAGAATGACTTTTCCTTTTTCCATCCGGCGTTCCAGTTTTTAACGCCGGTCGTTGGAATTGTCCTCTTCTTTCTCGCTTACCGCTTCTGGCTCTGCGGGCTCAAGCACTATAACAGTTCCGGTTCATAAAGAATGAGGTATTGAAAATGTATTATTTGCGATTATATTGGGAATTTATTAAAATCAGTTTGAAAACCATGGTGGAATATCGGGCTGAAACCCTCGCCATGGGAATCGCCCAAATCTTCGGATATCTGGCCAATTTCATCGTCGTTGCCGTCATGGTGAGCAAGTTCCAGACCATGGGCGGCTGGAACGCCTATGAAATCATGCTCCTGTACGCTTTTAACCTCCTTTCCTATGCCTTATCCAGCATGTTTCTATACCGCACCTGCAACAACCTGGCGGGGCAGATCCGGACAGGGGAACTTGACTCCGTCATCACAAAACCGACCAACCCGCTCGCTTATCTCTGTACCAGCGGTTTCGTCACCGGGTATTGGGCGCATATTATTTTATCCGTATGTCTCATGTGCTTTTGCTTTATCAAGCTCGGCGTCGTGTTCACGGTTTCCAAAACCGTGCTTTTGATCCTCGTAATCCTAGGCGGCGCGCTGATCCAGGGAGCGTTGAATCTCATTACGACCGTCCCTGCCTTTTGGTTTGTCAAAAGCAATGCGATCCGTGAAATTCCCTGGACCGCCCGAAGCTTTATTGAATATCCGATCACGATCTACCACAAGGCCGTTCAGTTTTTGCTCACCTTTGTGGTGCCGTATGCGTTCATCAGCTTTTTCCCGCTACAGTATTTTCTGGGGAAGAACGACTTTTCCTTTTTCCATCCGGCGTTCCAGTTTTTAACGCCTGCAGTTGGAATTGTCCTCTTCTTTCTCGCCTACCGCTTCTGGCTCTGCGGGCTCAAGCACTATAACAGTTCCGGTTCTTAATTACAAGGAGGGAAAACCATGTCATTTATTGAAGTAGAACACCTTTCGAAGGAATTTAAAATCACAAAACGGGAAAAAGGGGCGCTCAACGCTATAAAATCCATGATCCATCGGGAATATACCATTAAAAAAGCGGTCGACGATATTTCCTTTTCCGTCGAACAGGGCGAGCTGGTCGGTTATGTCGGCCCGAACGGCGCCGGAAAATCCACCACCATTAAGATGCTCTCCGGCATCTTAACCCCGACCTCCGGCAAGGTCACAGTCGGCGGGATTGTCCCCTATGAAAACCGGAAGGAAAACAACATGCGCATGGGCGTCGTATTCGGCCAGCGTTCCCAGCTCTACTGGGATCTTCCGATGGGTGAGACATTTGAGCTGTACAAAAGAATGTATAAAATTGACGAGGAAAAATTTCGCCGCAATGTCGAATTCTATACAGAACTGTTGGACATGAAGCCGTTTTTAAACACCCCGGTGCGCCAGCTCTCGCTGGGGCAAAAAATGCGCGGCAACATTGCCATTGCGCTGCTGCACGACCCGCCCATTGTGTATTTGGACGAACCGACCATCGGCCTGGATGTGCTGGCTAAAAGCCGGATCCGCACCTTTATCAAAGAAGTCAACCGGGAAAAGAACATCACTCTGATCTTAACTACGCACGATATGGACGATATCGAAGCGATCTGTAACCGCCTGATCCTGATTGACAACGGCAAAAAGCTCTATGACGGCGGCCTGGAAGAATTCCGCAACACTTACGCCGGAGGAAATCTTCTGGTCGCTGATTTTGACGCGGACGAAGTCGTTATGCCTGACCCGCGCCTGAAGCTGATCAAAGAGGAAGGGCCGCGCCGCTGGATCTCCTTCCGCAAAGACGAAATTGCTCCGATGGAGGCGCTCAATCTCATTACGGCCCGCTATCAGCTCAGCGACTTTTCCATGCAGGAGGCGGATATTGTAGAAACCATTAAAAATATATACGAAAAGAAGCTCCATGTCTAAAGTTTTTATTCTAATTTCATGCGGATAATTTTTAGAAAGCGCCCAAATCTTTCTTAAAAAGGGGGAAAATAACCGCGGGCCGAATGGCTCCGTACTTGTGATATTCCAAAATTCAATCTACAATATTCCTATCCGAAACTTGATTATTCCAGGAGAGAAACCTATGAACATCAGCTTAATTGAAGATTTAGAACATTACTATGGAGTTACCTGCAGCAGCATTACTCCTGTAATGGGGGGATATTTAAATAAAAAATGGAAAGTTTCTACCGGCCAGGGCGATTTGCTGGTAAAACAGTTCAGCCCTCAACGATTTGGCAGGGAGAAATTAAAATTAATTGAAGAAGCATTGCAGCGGCAGATATTTCTCTATCAGAACGGCGGGCCCTGCCCTGCCGTCCGGCAATGCCATGACCGTGCGATCCGCCGTCCGGATCCGGAAACGGCATATGTGGTGATGGATTTTGATCCGGGAAAATCCGAAACGCCTGGTACTGTCACTGCCGCGCAAATGTCCAGTCTTGGAAAAGCCTGCGGCTTCATGCACAAAACGCTGTCCCAGTTACCCACATCTTCCGTGAAAGGTTATCCTCTTCCAACCGGCCAGCAGCAGATTCAATCGCTTTGGGAAAACTATTATCTGCGCATGAAAGAAGCCCGCTTTAATTCGTCCCTTGAATTTCGGAAGGCGGTACTATCGCAAAAGATAATTTTAAAGCAGCTAAAATGCGAATTTTTTGACCGGCTTCCGCAGGGGATCGCCCACGAGGATTTTTCGCCCGACAACATCCTGTTTGAGGGAGACCGGGTATCCATCATCGATTTTGACCGAAGCAGCTACAGCTATCTTTATCACGATATGGGAAGAGCGATCCTGTCGCTGGCTTTGGAGGATCAGACATTAAATCCGGATAAAACAAACGCTTTTCTGAAAGGGTATTGCCAGCGTTTTGAAGTTGATTTTCCGGATGTTGCGGATGTATTGCGCCTTACCTGGTGCCTTGAGATCCCCTGGTGGATCCGGCCCGAATTTTTCGAGGAAAATACCTCGCCAAAGATCAAACGCTTTCGGAGGGAAATGCAGTGGCTGACAGAGCATTGGTTTGAATTGGAAGAACTTCCGGGATTTTAAACGGATGAAAGACGAAAAACTGCATCCATATTATTTATGGCTTGATTTCACGCCCGGGAAAACAAACAGAGTAGACGGCTGGAAGGAAACCGGCTATAATAGGCAACAGATCAAAGAAAGATACGGTTTTTATCCGTTGCGAGGTCGAACCAGAATGGAAATATTGAAAGTCACGAAAGATCTGGCTTCGTGCGCCAGTCACATTTATGCTCTCAGCTGGAAAACGGCATACAAAAATATTGTCCCGCATAAATATCTCGACGGTCTTTCGCTGGAACGCTGGACGCCGCTTCTGCTGGATTCGCCCTATACCAGTTTTGTGATAAAGGACGGAGGGGAATATGTCGCAACTTCTTCCATCGCTCCTGCAAGGGATGAGACAATGTGTGGTTGGGGTGAAATCATTTCGCTCTACGTTCTGCCCCAGTATTTCGGCAAAGGGTATGGAAAAGAAATGTTTTCTTTCGCGGCTGCACAGCTGCGCGAAAACGGATTTCAAAATATTTACCTATGGGTACTGGAAGAGAACCAAAAGGCGAGACGATTTTATGAACGAAACGGTTTTGTTCCAAACGGTGACAAAGCAGTAATCCATATCGGCGGAAAAGACTTAACCGAGCTAAGATATGTGAACTGCCTGTAAAAAGCGAGCCCGGCCGCATGCTAGGCCCCGCCGTTCTCCATGGGAATATGCCGCGGCGCCGCGTTTGAGCGGCGCTGCTTCTTTTTATGGCCGGCTTTATATCTTCCAACGGGATCCTTTATCATTGAGTTCATGAGGCAGGCACAAAAACAGCCAATACCATATTTTTATCATCAAATCAAAAATAGCATTCCAAGGCAGAAGCACTGTATCTTATTGGGCAGCTCAAACCGGCAGCATGGAATCAGCGAAAGGATTTAAATCTCCCCAATGT
>CALYAR010000031.1 GCA_944393585.1 uncultured Clostridia bacterium
TTTTATATCCGGTGATTATGGCAAGGAGGTCCCACCTGTTCCCATTCCGAACACAGTAGTTAAGCTCCTTCGCGTCGACAATACTTGGCGGGCGACCGCCTGGGAAGTTAGATCATCGCCGGATCTTTTAGGACATCTCACAAGAGATGTCCTTCTTTTTGTTTTACTTTAAAAAGGCCGGCGAAGCTGAATGGCTATAAAATTCCTTATCAAATCATGATGATTTCCTTACGGTTATTTCTTCTTTATTCTGCTTGAATTTCAGCGCAAGGCACTAAAGCAGGAAAAATTGAAACCAATTGGGTATAAAATGGTTCAGAACGGCACGGTAAATGGCGGTATAAAGCAGCCCAGTTCACTTTGCTATGGGCGAGCCTGCTTTGCTGTCTTTTTTATGTTATAGAAATATTATTTTTTGATTTTAAATTTTCTATCTTTTCTATATATTTTTTTGTCCAAGGGCAAACAGCTAAACATATCCCGCAGCTGCCTTCTGTAACACCCATTTTTGTTCCTCTGTCAATGACTGTGCGCTTGCAGGCAAAAGCATCAAGAAGTTCATCGCGATCAGTATTTACATTCCATATTTTATTTTTAATTGCTTTCCCAGGGCAAGCATCAACACATTTCGTACATTCTCCGCATAAAGATGAATTGACAGGATTTCCTGTAATAAGCGGCATATCTGTTAAAACTCCATTTAATCTGATTGCATTGCCGTATTCTTTTGTGATTAATGTTCCAGACTTTCCAATCCATCCAAGACCGGAACGAGTGGCTAAAGTTTTATACGGAAGAGTCGTTCTAAACTGTTCGTTTTGATGAACGCCTGCAAGGGAATAAGCATGATATCCACGTTCTTTTATTTTTGCCTCAACAAAATAACTTGTTTCTCTTAAAACACGGCTTACTCGTTTATATTCATCAAAATATTCTTGACTTGCTTCTCCAATGCTTGGAAAAACTGTAAGTGCAGCTGCGATGGAAATCCCATACTGAAAACCGCTTCGCTGTGTTTCGTCCATTTTGGATAAATCGGCGAATCCGATCAGTGCAATTTCCCTATCAAGAAGTATATTTTTAATAAAATCATTATTGTTTATCATTACAATCATCCTTTCTCTATGATTAAAATGGAGTTGTAATTTTTGCTGTTTGAATTATAGCATGTATTGTACAGGCCGTCTACCTTATTCTGTAAAACCAGCATCGAAAACGAAGTATAGAAAAGCAAAGAAAAACAAAATTTTGATTTGTTGGTGAAAGGCGTGAAAATAAAAACAATTTAATAAGGAAGCAGTACCATATTTTACCTTATATTTTCATTTTTTCCGCCTTTCGGAGTTTTTTTAAAATAAAATCTACAAAAAAGTACTTGCTTGTGACGCGGCGTAATGAGTTATACTAACAGCAAGAGGAGGTTTTAATATGGAAAAAAAGGCAATTCCCTGTGGATATATGACGGTAGGCGAAGTTGCAAAAAAAATGGGAGTTACGGTTCGTACCCTGCAATATTATGATCGAGTCGGCCTGCTTTCGCCAAGTGCAGAAAGCGAGGGAGGACGCAGACTTTATACTGATAAGGATTTAATCCAGCTCCATCAAATTTTATCTCTGAAGCATTTGGGATTTTCTCTGGAGGAAATCAAAAATAATTTGGTATCACTTGAGAGTCCTGAGGAAGTAGCAAATGTGCTTTCCGAGCAGGCTGCTGCCGTGCAGAGAAAAATTAAAACATTGACAGAAGCTTTGAAAGACATCGAAATGCTGAAAGAAGAGGTCATGCAGATGCAGACGGTGGACTTTAAGAAATATGCCGATATTATCGTGAATTTGCAAATGAAAAATGAATACTACTGGCTGATTAAATATTTTGATGATGAAATGCTGGATCATATCCGCAGCCGGTTTAATCAAAACAGCGGGCTTACTATGATAAATACTTTCCAGAATTTGCGGGAGGAAGCGATTCATTTTAAAAACAATGGAATCCGGCCTGAGAGTGAAGAAGGGCAGGCTCTTGCAAAAGCATTTTGGGATATGGTTATGGAATTTACCGGCGGGGATATGAGTATGCTGCCAAAATTGATGGAAATGGGAAAGTTTGACAGCTCAGATCCACAATGGCAGCAAAAGCAGGCAGCCGCCAATGAATTTATTGAACCAGCTTTGGATATTTATTTCACAAAGTTAGGAATCAATCCGTTCGGGGAGGAAACAAAATGAATGATGCGATACAGGTCGATGATCTTTGGAAGAGCTATGGAAATCATACCGTGCTGAAGGGAGTGTCTTTTCGCATAGCAAAAGGAGAAATTTTCGCATTCCTCGGTGTCAATGGAGCAGGAAAAACCACGTTGCTGGAATGTATGGAAGGATTGCGTAAATATGACAGCGGCAGCATAGCGCTGGAGGGCAAAATAGGGATTCAGCTGCAATCGAGTTCTCTTCCTGGTCATATCAGAACCATGGAAGCTGTTCGCTTGTTTGCCAAATGGAACAAAACAAGAGGGGATCAAGCAATGCTCACAGCTCTGGGGATACATGAATTTTCGAAAAAAATGTACATGGAATTGTCAACAGGGCAAAAACGGCGTCTGCATCTGGCCCTTGCTTTAATCAGCAATCCTGATATTGTATTCCTGGACGAACCAACTGCCGGGCTTGATGTTGAGGGCAGGGCCACGCTCCATGATATCATACGGAAGCAAAGGGACAAAGGAAAAACTATCCTTTTGGCCAGCCATGATATGGCGGAAGTGGAGAGTTTATGCGACCGCATTGCAATCCTGCAGGAAGGCAGGATTGCTTTTTCCGGAACGGTTTTGGAATTGGGCCAAAAAGCCGGCAAACACTATATGCTGCACATCCAAACGGATCAGGGCAGTGAGAGCTACGAGACAGATCATTTAACGGAGAAGCTTTTGGACTTATTAGAGAATTATAAACGAAAGGGAATTTGCGTGCTGGATCTAAAAATAGACCGAGGGACTTTGGAACAGCATTTTCTGAAAATAGCAAAGGGGGAAGAAGCATGAGTGCATTTTTATATGGGGCAGCTCTGCAATGGAAATTGGATCTGCGCAGCAAAACATTATTGATTACTTGTTATCTGGTTCCCCTGATATTTTTTGCCGTCATGGGCGGGATATTTACATCGATCAATCCGGAGGCAAAACAAACTTTGATTCCATCCATGACTGTCATGGGAGTATCCATGGGCGCACTGATCGGCCTGCCGCCCTCGATTGCGGAGATATATGGAGGCGGCAGCAAAAGAGTGTATCAGGCAAACGGGGTTCCGTTGTATTTCGGACTGATTTCGATGGTGTTGTCTGCATTTTGCCATCTTTTGTTGATGTCCGTCATTTTATTGTGTACGGCTCCTGCTCTTTTCAAAGCCGTTCTTCCGTCCAGCCTGCCGAAATATTTCGGGACGCTTTCCATATTGATTACGGTTTCATTAAGCCTTGGGAGCATATTGGGATTGGCGGTGAAAAACCAGGCAAAGCTCACCATGATTTCACAGCTGATTTTTTTGCCCTCTATTATGCTGTCCGGCATCCTGTTCCCGCTTGATTTGCTTCCGGCAGTATTCAAATGGGCGGGAAAACTGTTCCCTGCATCCTGGGGGTATCAATTTATGGTAAGCAATGAGCTTGAAAATTTGTGGCCCTTGATACTTATTTTTATAGCGGCGATTATGATTTGCAGCTTTTTGCTGAAAAGATGGAAGACAGAATAAGAATACATCCGAAAAAGTTCATCTAGAAGTGCAGGACGAAACGGCAAAAATTTTTAATCCGCTTTTGTCTCATCATAGCAAAGGAAAAAAGACCGGCGCAAAGACGCCGGTCTGAGCGTGTCGATAAAGTCGCTACGCCGAAGTAACAGCACGCTTCGCCGACTCTTTTTTTCTTAAGCAGATCCGCACGCTCGCGCGGCGGGCACGGCGCCAGCCCTTGATGGGAG
>CALYAR010000032.1 GCA_944393585.1 uncultured Clostridia bacterium
GACAACAATCCGGATTTGCTTCATACATAAGGAGGAGATTGGATGTATTCTCCGAATATTGAAAAGATTTGCGCATTATGCGTCTATGCCCAAAAAACGGATGACCCCATGCAACTTCTTTGTAAAAAGAAGGGGGACGTCCGCTATAATTATACCTGCAAAAAGTTTCGGTATGATATCTTTAAAAAAAAGCTGCCCCCGCGCCGCAGTTTGAACGAACAGAATTATACCGCAGATGATTTTTCTATTGATTCCTAAAAAGCAATTATGTTATAATGAAAACAAAGGAGGCGGTTTTTGTGATAATTAATAAGTCCAATGGAGAAACGATTCGGTTTGCTAACTGTGAACTATCTAAGTATTTGAAGCTTATGGGTTCCTCCAAAGTGCAAATTGAGCTGGGATTGCTAAGCGATTTTGGGTTGGATGCAGGCAATTTGGATCCGGTATATGACGACCGTCTGGTTGTATCAGTAGCGGGTGGAAAAGGGTATATTGCAGGTTCCAATCCGCGTTCTGTCCTGTTCGGCGTCTATGCCTTTTTAGAAGCCTGCGGATGCAGATGGATTCGCCAGGGAAAAGACGGGGACTATATTCCGCAGTGTGATGCGGCAAAAATTTCCTGCCAGCTGGATGAAACAGCTGACCTGCGCTACCGCGGTTTTTGCATCGAGGGTGCGGTTACGTTGGAAAATATGCTTGATAATGTGGATTGGGCCGCGAAAATGCGGTGCAATTCCTATTTTTTGGAGTTTGAAGTTCCCTTTATCTTTTTTGACCGGTACTATGGTCATCGGCATAATCCCTATAAAACGCCGGAATCCCGTACCATACCGGAAGTTGCAGCATATAGCCTTGCAATCGAAAAAGAAATCAACAAACGCGGCATGCTTTATCATGCGATGGGGCATGGATGGACCAGCAAGGTTTTGGGGATTATTGGATTAGGCTGGGATAAGGAAGCACATGAACTCACGGAAGAGCAAAAAATGTGTGTTGCGGAAATCAATGGAGAACGCAAACTGTTTCAGGATGTTCCACTCAATACCAATTTGTGCTATGGAAATCCGGAAGTACGCACCAAAATGGTAGATCTCATTGCTGCGTATGCAGAAGAACACAAAAATGTTTCCCTGCTGCATTTCTGGCTTGCAGATGATTACAACAATCAATGTGAATGCGAGCTCTGCCGCGACACGATACCGACGGACTTCTTTATTATGATGCTCAATGAGCTGGATGAAAAGCTTACGGCAAAAAAACTGGATACAAAGATTGTATTTTTGAATTATATGGAACTTTTATGGCCTCCGATTAAAGAGAAATTAAACAATCCAGACCGGTTTGCCATGCTGTTTGCGCCGATTTCGCGCTCCTATTCGGAATCTTACAATACTAATATAGAAGGTTTGAAAATGCCGCCGTATCAAAGAAATAAAACGGCGCTTCCGCGCGACGTTTCCGAAAACATCATGTTCCTGCGCGAGTGGCAGAAATCCTTTCAGGGAGACACGTTCACCTATGAGTATCACTTCATGTGGGATTGTTACAACGATCCCGGGTTTTATAAAATGGCCGATATTTTATCACAGGATATTAAAAAGCTTCCAGAGCTTTCGCTTTGCGGAATGATAGAGGATCAGAGCCAGAGAAACTTTTTCCCGACCGGTTATCCGCAATACTTGTATTGCAAAACGCTGTGGGATATTGATACGCAGACAGAGGATATCGCGAAGGAGTATTTCTGTTCCGCTTATGGGGAAGACGGGGAAGAATGCCGCCTCTTTATGAAGACGGTTTCCGAGCTTTTCGATCCGGTATACATCCGTGGCGACAAAGGAATCAAGAAAAAAACAACGACGGCAGACACCGGCAGCCTTCAAAATGGAAACGGCGTCATTGTAGATTCAGAAGCGGCAGAAAATATTGCAAAAATCCCGGCTTTGGCCGATCAGTTCCGGCCGGTTGTGATTCGTAACTTAAAGCATGCTGATCCTGCTATTCGGTTAAGTTATGAATACATGAAGCATTATCTTGATATGCTGGTTCCGTTGGCCTATGCTTTCTATCATCGGGCCTGCGGAGACGCTGATCTTGCACTTTACTATTGGAACCAGGTAGAGACTTATGTACAAATCAATGAGGACAGCCTGCAAAATGTACTGGATGTATTTGAACTAATCAATGTGATAGGGACCAAATTCAAGGAAAAAAGATAAGAAAAAACCTCCTGGAGAACCATTCCTCCAGGAGGTTTTTTATGACTGATTTTTTAAAAGCTCCCGTTAAATGAAAGAGAATCGATCAGCGGTGCAGCAACTGTTCTCTCCGGCTTTCATATCCAGGCTTGCCGATTAAAGCAAACATATTTTTTTTATATTCTTCTACGCCGGGCTGATCAAAGGGGTTTACTCCCAGCAGCTGGCCGCTGATGGAACAAGCTTTTTCAAAGAAATAGAAAAGATAGCCCAGATAGTATTCATTTGCTTTGGGTACATTTACTACAAAATTTGGTACCTTGCCGTCTGTATGAGCAATGATGGTTCCTTCAAACGCTTTTTGATTGACATAATCCACGGTTTTGCCAGCCAGGAAATTGAGACCGTCTGCATTGTCAGCATCCTCTTTGATCTGCAGATCGTATTTGGGCTGCTGCACATGGACGACTGTTTCGAAAATATTCCGCAGCCCCTGCTGGATGTATTGCCCCATCGAGTGCAGGTCGCTGGAAAAATCAACTGCCGCAGGAAAAATTCCTTTGTTGTCCTTGCCCTCGCTTTCGCCGTAGAGCTGTTTCCACCATTCTCCGAAGTAGTGGAGATCCGGTTCATAGTTGACCAGTATTTCCGTTGTTTTATTTTTCCGGTATAAAATATTGCGGCATGCTGCATAAAGATAGCTTGCATTTTCTGTAAGATTACGGTTGGCATATTCGGCCGAAGCATCCCGCGCGCCTTCCATCAGAGCGTCCAAATCGGCGCCCGATACGGCGATTGGCAAAAGGCCGACCGCAGTTAAAACGGAATAGCGGCCTCCCACGTCGTCTGGAACTACAAAGGTTTCATATCCTTCCTGATCAGCCAAACCTTTTAATGCGCCCTTTTCCTTGTCGGTCGTAACAAAAATCCGTTCTCTGGCTTCTTCTTTTCCATATTTCTTTTCCAAAAATTCTTTGAAAATACGAAATGCGATAGCAGGCTCTGTAGTAGTGCCGGATTTGGAAATAACATTGATGCTGATATCCCGGTCGGAGATGAGATCCATCAGTTCCTTCAAATAGGGTGCGCTTAAGCTGTTACCGGCAAAATAAATCTGCGGGCTTTTTCTTGCTTCCCTGGATTTGCTGTTGTAAAATGTACCGTGAATAAAATCGATTGCGCATCGGGCTCCCAAATAAGAGCCTCCAATCCCAATTACGATGAAGATTTCGGAATTGGACTGGATTTTTTTCGCTGCTGTTTTGATACGCTGGAATTCATCCTTGTCGTAATCAGAGGGCAGACTGACCCAGCCCAGAAAATCCGACCCCGCACAAGTCCCCCCGTGTACCATATCGTGGTACAAGCCAACGGCGGGAGCCAGCCGTTCGATTTCACTCTCTGCAAAAAAGTCCAGCGCGTTTCGGTAGTCAAATGATATTTTTTCCATACTGTAACCCCTTATGCTTGTTAAATTTTTATTTAATTATACTATAGAACATTATGCTCCCAAAATCAAGATTTCAGACCATATTTTACAAAAATCTTCTGTACTGTATGGGATTACAGTTCTGTTTTTGACAGATAGAGAAAATTTAATATGTTCTCTTCTTTTTGAAAAGGGCGGCAAACATGAGCAGGCCCCCGGCGGCCAGATATAGGATTTTTCCAATCCAAAAGGAAGCTGGAACAGAAAAGGCCGGCTCGCCGTCGGCGCCAAGCGGGAGGGTAAGGGGGTAACTCTGATAAAACTGGATTCCGAACAGATCGGCGACAGGGGGAAGAGCGATCTGGCCGAATATAAGTACCAGCAGCATAATTCCATAGAGGATAGGCGGGAAAATTCTGCCCGCCGCCATCCCCAGCCCCAGAAAGAAGACAAAAGTGGGCAGAAGTATCAGCAGGATAGGAAGCAGCAGATTTCCAAAGTCGGAAAATTGAAATACCCAATCATAGAAGAAAAAGCTGATGCCGATGACAGCTACTGACAGAAGAAGATATCCAACGGCCATTGCCGCACACCGAAGTAAGCAGTAGCGGGCGGGGGAAAAGGAGGTGGTACTGGTAATGCTCTGAACCTGTTTTTCCTTCCTGGAATATAAAAATGTGACAAAAAATAGAAGGGTAATAACCAAAAGGGGAGCGGTCTTTCCCAGATACAGGCCATAGCTCCAGGCAGAAAAAGGCGCAGTATTGGCAACGCCGGTGATAATGTCGCCGGATAAGGTCTGCCAGGAGTAGATACAGGTAACGATGAACAGTCCGACAAAGAATTTATTGGTCAAAATCCTTCTTAGTTCGTATAAAAATATTTTAATCAAGTTCTAACGCCTCCTCAGTAAGCCCGCAGGCATCCAGAAAATCTGCGTAGGTTATCGGGTTTAGATTCTGGTTCGTAAACAGGCCTTTCAAAATTTCGTCCATTTTTTCTTCACCGCCTACCAGCTTCTCTGCCTTTAAAATTTTCAGCGGAACAACGCTGTACATCATAATGGAGTCGACACTCCCCCGAACCCGGGCGGCATATTGCTCCGGCAGACGGTCCAAATATTCAGGGTAGCGGAAATAAAAATTGTTTTTCAGATAATCCGCCTGGGACTGCCAGACATCCACACAGTGCTCCTTAGCGTATTCTTCTCCATATTTTTCCTTTATAATCCGGTAAGTAGTATATGTCGTCAAACCTTCGCTGCTCCATCCGTTACTGGCGGTGTTATCGTCATACAGATTTTTTCCCAGTCCCCACCATTGATGTACAATTTCGTGGATCATTATTTCAGGACTGTTAGCGGTTTCAGCAGAAGCCGTGTATATTTTTTCATAAAAAGTATTTTCAGACATGATACTGGTCTGATCGACTGCATATCCTCCCATCATAGCAGGAATTCCCGCTTCGATCAGCCTGAGCTTTCCTTCTTCTGCAAAAGGCGGAGTACCGTAGTGGGCGGAGCAGTATTCCAGCACATCGGCAAGTATCTGCTGAATATTCACTTCCTCCATTGCCGCCTGCTGCTTTTTCGGACAGTAAAATACCGCAGAAATGTTTTCGGTTTCCGTTTCAAGCGCAATATATTCAGCAGCATATAAATTGCCAAAATATCCTCCGCGCGGCGGCTCTAGCTCCCATGTTCTGGTGCCGTCTGTATTTTCGCTGATGAGATTTACTTCAATATCAACCCAGTTGGAGATTGGGATTAGTTTTTCCGGCAATGTCAATTCCAGTTTTCCGTGTTCAATGAAAGAATGATAAGGATAAAAATCACACATTTCCAGAGAAATAAATTCCGGACTGAATACCGTACCGGTTAAACTTCCCCTTAACCCATTCCATACCTGTGGCATTCCACTGTATTCCATGACTAAAGTAACATAACCAGGCGGTATGGTGACTTCGATTTGTTTTTCGAAGTTTAAATCATTGTTGAGATCGGTATAGGGGATTGTTTCTCCGTTGGCCGTGACCTTGTCGATGGTATAGCCGCAGTTCATTATAAAGGTTTCCACTACATCCTCTTTTTCCAGATTAAAGATTTTATAGGTGGCAGTTCCTTGCTGTGTACCAGTCATTACGTTTGGCTTGCAGGTTATTTCCACTTCATCAATGGTTAGTTTGGGCTCGGTCGACATGGGATGGGAAGAAAATGAAGCATATTCCATTTGGCTGTGATTAATAAACGGCTGGCAGAGATACATCCCGAAACCGCAGCCAATCAGCACAAACGCGGTAAAAGGCAGATAGATCTTCCGGCAGCCCTTCAGAAAAGATCTTCCCAATCCATATCCATACTTCCGGATTGCCGGAAGGGACAGAAGCCACAGGCTGGCGGACAGAAGAAGCCAGAGCAGACGGCTGTACAGGCCAGTCTGTATGACCCGAAGGTTTCCAAAATAGTCTGAACACCAGGGGACTAAAGGATTGATCCAGCGGAGCAGGAATTGATCCGAAACATACTGGCTCATGCTCAGCAGAACCAAGGCAGTAAGAAGGACAGCGCTCAGTTCCACCCTTCGGGTAAACTGATACAGCGCTGCGGCCAGAAGGATTCCGCTCCAAACTGTGGGAAGCATCAGCCCCAAATATGCAAACAGATAATATCCCCCGTCCCACAAAGCTCCCGTTCGGTAAAGCGTGTAGGGCAAATATAAAACTGCTGCGCAAACAACCGCTGCCGCAGCTGCAAGCAGCAAAGAAAGGGTTCTGGAGGAGCTTAACATCAGTGTAGAAACAATCGTATCCGTAAGGGATGCCATCTCTTTCCGATAGACACGGTCCAGCTCATACAGTGTCAGCAGGGCAAAGAGCACCGTGCCGCCAAACGTACCTGCCAGTGCAGGGTTTGCAATCCATAGGCCGATGCTGCTTTCATGGTTCAAAGTAGCCGGAAAATAAAAAAGATAACCTGCAATGGGAGCGCAAAGCGTCAATACTGCTGCAAGCCAGAAAATACGGCTTCGGAATATGCGTCCCGTCTCTACGCGCAAATAGGAAAGAAAGCTCATTTTTTCTCCTCCTTTGCAATGAGATACATATAGGCGTCTTCCAGTGTGGGATCAACGGCTTGCGCTATGGGGGGCAGCTCTTCCGCAACAATCCGGCAGCAAACGCCTTTGAGCGTATTCAGCCGTGCGGTGATGTGATACCCCTCTTCTTTTTCCGCCGGCATCTGATCGATCATTCCGACGTGGCCCTGTGCGGCCAGGATCAATTCCTGCGGGCTTCCGTCGAATAAAATAATCCCGCAGTGAAGGATGATAATACGGTTGCAGATGGACTGCACATCTTCGATAATATGCGTGGAAAGAAGCACAATTTTGTCCTGAGCTGCTTTGGAAAATAGATTTCTGAAATTAATTCGTTCTTCGGGGTCTAACCCGACGGTTGGTTCGTCTAGAATCAAAAGTTTGGGATTCCCCAATATCGCCTGCGCAATTCCGACCCGCTGCCGCTGCCCGCCGGATAATGTCCGAATCCTTGTGCGCTTGTATTGCGATAAATTCGTTTCGGCCATTGCTTTTTCGATTGCCGCGCGGCTCTGCGGAATCCCTTTTAGAGCTGCCATATAGTCCAGAAATTGATATACTGTCAATTCGTCATACAATCCAAAGCTTTGCGGGAGATAGCCGAGATTTTCCTTTAACTCTTTTTCTTTGGAAATCAGAGGCGAGTCACCCAACAAAATCTCGCCTTTGGTGGGAAGCAGTCCTGCGACCAGCAGTTTCATTAAGGTTGATTTTCCGGCCCCGTTCGGCCCAACCAGCCCGATCAGGCTGGGAGACTGGAGGGGAGCGGAGATACCCTGCAGCGCCTGCTTTCCGTTGGAGTAAGTCATTTCGACGTTTTGAATAGAGATATTCATGATAACATCCTCCTGAATTTCAATTTTTATTTCCACGCAGTCAAGTGGAGTTTCGAGCTGAAAAAACAGAAAAATAAGAAAAAATTATTCTACGCGATACTGGAGCTAAAAAACACCTCCCGCCATCCATAAATGAAATGCTGTGAGTTGAATTGTTTTACCATTGGAAAAATTAATTAGACGAATGTCTAAATTTGATTATACTCTATTTTTTTGAAAAGCCAAGTGATCTTTATCCGTTATTTACCAATAATAACTTTTTTCCAATTAATGAAATTTAATTTCAGTATAAGTAATATGATTCGCAGGAAATAATAAGTGCTTTGTTATCGTAATTATTGAATTGATACCGTGTATTAACTAAGACAAAAAACAGAGAAATCCGTCGCTAGAAAATCTTAGAAACTACTTGAATTTATGGAATGAATATAGTATTCTATAACTGAGAACAAATTACTTTCAGCACAGATCTTTTGGAAAGCTGCGTATCGGTGCTGAGAATCCGTTTTTCTAATAGGAGCAGGATGGAAAGACGGCTTTGAATACTCCTGCTCCAAAAAATATACTAAAAGGAGATGTTTCCCATGATTCAGTTACTGGTTGGAAAAAAAGGCAGCGGAAAAACAAAGACGCTCATTGAAAACGTCAACAGTTCTGCAAGTGTGGCGGACGGGAATATCGTTTTTATCAGCAATGATACAAAGCGGCATATTTACGATATCAGCCATAAAGTTCGAATGGTAGACACATCTGAGTTCCAAATCAAGTATTTCGCATCGTTTTATGGGTTTCTCTGCGGGCTGATTTCACAGGATTATGATATTTCGACTATTTACATTGACAGCTTAACCAAAATATGCAGCGACGAGATCAGTTTCCTTGAAAAGTTTATGGAAAGTCTGGAAAAGTTATCAGCTGATTTTAGTGTTTCCTTCTTTATTACAATTAGCAAAGCAGTAGAGGAATTGCCGGAAAGCGTGAGAAAATACATATAGCTGAATAAAGCGGACATAAGCGTCTGCAGATTCGGCAACGACCGGCTGCAGGCGCTGGTTTTTTGACCTGCCGAAAGCTGTAATACAATAATTGACTAAGCTAGCTGCGGTATTACAATACCGTTTATTTTTATAGATAAATTTATGAGATTTTGAACTGTATTCAATTTAGAAACGGAGAAAACATATGCGCTACACAAGTACGAGAAATAACAGCGTGGACATTTCGTCCGCACAGGCAATCAAGCAGGGATTATCAGAAGAAGGAGGATTGCTCGTTCCGGTAGATATCCCTCATTTTTCGCAGGAGGAAATTGCTTCTTTTGCATCCATGAGTTATCAGGAGCGGGCCTACCGTGTTTTAAGCCAGTTTTTAACGGATTATACGGAAGAAGAGCTCAAAGATTGCGTTGCAAAGGCTTACAATAAAGAGAAATTTGGGACGGAAGTCATTGCTCCGGTCTATAAATACGACTCTTCGGTTTATTTTCTGGAACTGTGGCATGGGCCGACCTGCGCTTTTAAAGATGTTGCGCTGCAAATCTTACCGCATCTTTTGACAAAAGCGATGAAAAAGACAGGGGAAACCCGGGAAGTTGTCATATTGGTCGCAACCAGCGGGGATACTGGAAAAGCAGCTTTGGAGGGCTTTAAAGACGTCAACGGAACGAGGATTATTGTGTTTTATCCCAAACGCGGGGTCAGCGAAATTCAAAAACTGCAGATGATCACTCAGGACGGAAACAACGTTGGGGTTGCAGCAGTGGAAGGCAATTTTGACGATGCTCAAAATGGGGTCAAAGCGATTTTTACCAACCGGGACTATCAGGAATTTTTGTCCAACAATAATTTTGTGCTTTCTTCTGCCAATTCCATTAACTGGGGGCGGTTGGTTCCGCAGATTGTATACTATTTTTCTGCTTATGCCGAGCTTTTGAAAAATGGTGAAATTAAACCGGGAGAAAACATCCATGTTTGTGTTCCGACCGGAAATTTTGGAAATATTTTGGCTGCCTTTTATGCAAAGGAAATGGGTGTTCCGATTTCAAAATTGATCTGCGCATCCAATAAAAACAATGTGTTAACCGACTTTATCCGGACGGGAGTATATGATAAAAACAGGCAGTTTTATACGACCACATCGCCGTCGATGGATATTCTGATCTCCAGCAATTTAGAGCGTTTCCTCTATCTGCTCTCTGATACCCGGACGGTAAAGAGCTGTATGGATCAGCTGAAAGCGGAAGGAAAGTATCAGATTGATGAACGGATGCTGTCTAAAATGAAAGAAATGATGTGGGGCGGTTTCTGCGACGATGCAGCGGCTTTCGCTTCGCTCAAAGAAGTGAGCGAAAAGGGAAGCTATGTCATGGATACGCATACTGCCGTTGCGAAATGCGTCTATGACCAATATGTAAAGGAAACAGGAGATAAGACAAAAACTGTCATTGCTTCAACGGCCAGCCCATTTAAATTCAGCCAGAGCGTGTTAATGGCGCTTGACGGGATTGAAAGCGTGGCAGGGAAGAATGAATTCGCACTGCTTCAGATGCTGGAAGAACGCTCCGGAGTCCGGGCGCCCAAAGCTTTGACGGAGCTTACCAATAAGCGCGCGGCGTTTAATATTACCTGCAAAAAGGATGAAATGGAACAAATGGTAAATGAATTTTTAAACATTTAATTGAACTTCTGTCATTGGGAAAGGCTGGTTGGGGAGGTTATGCTCCAAACAGCCTTTTTATTCAAATTTAAGAAAGAGGGTTATCATTGTGGTTATTGACATCCATGCCCATGCAAATTATTATGGCCTTACCTGTGAAAAGCTCATTGAGAATATGGATCAGTATGGAATCGACAAAGCGTGGCTTTTAACCTTGGAAACTCCCGATCCGGAATATGCGTACAGTTATCACAAATGTACTTTTGTCACAAAAGACGGCCCGATCCCCTTTTCCACTTCCATTGGTTTTCAAGATCCGGACCATCGCTTTATTTTGGGATACGGACCGGATCCCAGAAAGCCGGACTCGATTTATCGGATGGAAGCGGCGATTGATCTATACAATGTTAAAGTTTACGGTGAAATCATGCTTCGCATGATGTATGATAATTTGGATGCTATTCGTATGTTCCGGTTTTGCGGAAAGCGAAAAATCCCGGTTATTGTTGAATTAAAGTATGGAATCGAAGGGGAAAGCCAAACGCCTTTTACGGATTTCTGGTATGGAGGCGGAATCGAGGTTTTTGAACGGGCGCTCCGGCAATGCCCGGATACTATTTTCTTTGGCCATGGCGCAGGTTTTTGGGCGCATATCTCAGGCGATGACCGTTACGACAAAGAAAATTATCCCACCGGCCCCATTGTGCCGGGCGGTAAATTGATTGAATTAATGCGCAGGTATGACAATCTCTATTTGGATCTTTCGGCGGGATCGGGTCTGAACGCCATGAAACGGGATTTGTCCTTTACAAAGGAATTTTTGGATGAATTCCAGGATCGGGCTTGCTATGGACGGGACTTCATCGACAATGCACATCAGGAATTTTTAAATTCACTGGGTTTAAAGCAGGAGATTATGGATAAAATTTATTATCAGAATGCAATAAAGCTGATTCCATTGGACTAAGGGAAGGAGAATAAGGTGAAAATTTACGATTTACATACCCATACTACTTTTTCAGACGGAGAAGCGAGCGTAGAATTTTTAATTGAGCGGGCCCGCGAAAAGGGTTATGGAATAGGAATTTCGGATCATATCTTCTGCTGCGGAAATGATACGATAGAAAAAATTGAGCAGTATGCAGATTATGTGCGCGGCACAGAAGCTTTGGTCGGCGTGGAGGCAAACATTGGGGAGGATTTTTCTCTTCCTTCCCGCATAGAGGATAAGATTGATTATGTAATCGCCAGCACGCATTCGATTGAAGAAGAAGACAGCAAACACTATTTCAGCTCCTATTTTGGGATGCGGGGCGGATTTAACGAAAAATATGAGCCGGATTTTGATGTGAGCAAATCCAAGCTTTATTTGGAGCATTTGCTCCATACGATTGAAACCTGCTTTCGGACACAGCGGGTTGATATCATCGGTCATTGTGTCGTAACTCCCATGTATGACTATCTGAAGGGAGATCCTTATTTGCAGGATTGGAACCGTGAGCTGATTGCGCTGTGCCGGAAATATCAGGTTGCTATTGAGCTGTGCGGGTTATGGAAGGAGCCTTCGGAGGATTTTGTCAAGGAAGCGATGAAGGCGGGAGTCTTATTTTCCTTTGGATGCGACTGCCACACCAGAGAACAGGCCTGTGAGCTTTCTTATCCATTGGAGCTGGTTGAAAAGCTGGGCATTTCACAGCAAATGCTGTTTATTCCGAAAAAGAGATGAGGGTAACTATGAATATGACAGAAATTGAGAAGGCATTGGAGCAAAAGATAGAGGAATATCGGGATGACATCCTGCGTGACCTGGGCGAACTGGTCGCAATTCCAAGCGTTCGGAGCAGCGCCAAAGAAGGCATGCCGTTTGGAGAAAAATCCTATGAAGCACTTCAGTTTGTGTTAAAACGTGCGGAGGAGATGGGGCTTAAAACGAAAAATGTGTCCTCGTATGCCGGCCATGCAGAATATGGGTCGGGAGAGGATTATGCCGCAGTCGCCGTGCATGTGGACGTTGTCCCGGCTGGCGACGGATGGAAGCATGATCCGTTTTCCATGCAGCAGGAAGGCAAAACGCTCTATGGCCGCGGCGTCAGCGATGACAAAGGTCCGGCAATCTGCGCCCTTTATTGCTTAAAAGCAATCTCAGACCTGAAACTGGAAGGACTGCGGCGCCTGCGGGTTATTTTTGGAGCTGGTGAGGAAACCGGTATGGAGGATCTGCAGGCTTATTTTAAAGAGGAGCCCTATCCTGTTATGGGATTTTCCCCCGATGCAGGGTATCCGGCAATCAACCGGGAATCGGGAATATTAAATATTCTGGCTAAGTTCAAAGCATACGACAGCGTTGTAACGCGTTTTTACGGCGGACTGGTTTACAATGTCGTTCCGGCATATGCGGTTTGCTATGTCGACGACAAGGCTGAACAAATTGATGCGCTGAATGAACATGCCAAGAAATTCTCTCATGGCGAATACGGGATCAAAGCTTCACTGGAGCGCGGCAAGGTAAAGCTGGAATCGACCGGTCTTGCCTGTCATACGGGAAATGCTGAAAATGGCTTTAATGCAGTCCTGAATTTGATCTGCTTTTTGGCTGATTTCTATCAGGAAAAAGCCGGGCGTGCATTTTGCCAGATTGCGGAGTGCATTGGAAGAGAGACGAACGGGAGCAGCCTGGGCATTGCCATGGACGATCATGTCTCGCGTAAGCTGGTGCTGAATGTAGGCAAAATCAATTTTGAAAATGGAAAAGGCGAAATTGCCATGGATATCCGCTACCCGGTTTTGGCAGATGGAGAAGAGATTATTGGCAAGATCAAAGAAAAGCTTACTCTTTGCAGCCTGGTATTGGAAGAACACCACAAACCGCTTTATGTTAAGGAAGACAGCCCGCTGATCGGGATCCTTTCCCGCGTTTATGAACAAAGCACGGGAAAGAAACTGGAGCTCTTGTCCGCCAGAGGCGGCACCTATGCCCGGCATATGGGAAATATGGCCGTGGCGTTCGGCGCTTCATTCGGCGACGGCACGGACGGCAATATTCATATGAGCGATGAATTCGCGAATATCGACCGGCTGATGGATCATGCTAAAATCTGCGTGAAAGCAATGGCTGCGCTGATGGTTGAGGAAATATAACAGAGGAGAGAATTGCTTGGAAAACAAAATCAAAACACGAATCGAAGAGCTTCGGGCCGTGATTGAAGAAAAGGCAAAACAATACTATGTATACGATGCTCCATCCATATCGGATTATGAATACGACGCCTTAATGAACGAACTGAAAAAACTGGAGGCAGAGCATCCGGAATTTGCGGACGAAAATTCTCCGACGCAGCGGATCGGCGGCACGATTTTGGATGGATTTACTCCCGTCACGCATGACGTGCGGATGGAGAGCCTGCAGGACGCGTTTTCGGAAGAAGAAATTATGGATTTTGATACGCGCGTACGATCGGCTTTGGAGGGCCAAAGCGTGCAGTATGTGGTTGAGCATAAGATCGATGGCTTATCGGTATCACTGGAATATGCCAACGGCCGGTTTGTCCGCGGATCTACCCGCGGTGACGGAGATGTGGGAGAGGACGTTACGGCCAATTTAAAAACCGTCCGCAGCATTCCGCTGATTTTAAACCATGCGCCGGAATTTCTGGAAGTGCGGGGAGAAGTATATATTGCGCGGGAGGATTTTGAACAGATCAATGCCGTCCGGGAATCGATGGAACAGTCCCTGTTTGCCAATCCCCGGAACATGGCTGCGGGCTCTCTGCGGCAGCTGGATTCCAAAGTGGCGGCAGAACGCAGGCTCAATATTTTTGTGTTTAATATCCAGCAGATGACGGGAACTATGCCTGTGACCCATTCTGAAGGACTCGCTTTGCTTCGTTCAATGGGATTCCGTACGGTTGCTGATACTGGCGTATTTGATTCGATTGAGGACGCATTTGCCGAAGTGCTGCGAATCGGAGAGGAACGGGGAAACCTGCCCTATGAGATAGACGGAGCTGTCATTAAGGTAAATGATCTGGCAGAGCGTGAAAAATTAGGTTCCACTTCCAAATATCCCCGTTGGGCGGTTGCCTATAAGTTTCCGCCGGAGCAGAAGGAAAGTGTGATACGTGATATTTATGTGCAGGTGGGGCGTACGGGAACGCTGACGCCGAATGCGCTCATTGAACCGGTCCGCTTGGCCGGCAGTACCGTATCGCGCGCAACGCTGCACAACATTGACAACATCCGGGAGAAGGATATCCGGATCGGGGATCATGTGATTGTTCAAAAAGCCGGTGATATCATTCCGGAAATTGTAAGAGCGGTCATAGAAAAGCGCAATGGGACAGAACGTGAATTTTTCATGCCGGAAACCTGTCCGGAGTGCGGAGCCAAGGTGGTACGGCTGGAAGGTGAAGCGGCGACCAAATGTACGGGCGCAAATTGCCCTGCTCAAATCATGCGGCATTTGATCCACTTTTGTTCCCGGGATGCGATGGACATTGAGGGAATGGGGCCGGCACTGACCGAAAAACTGCTTCACGAAGGCCTGGTCAAACGGGTTTCCGATTTGTACCGCTTGCAAAAGGATGAAGTAGCGGCTTTGGAAAAAATGGGCGAGAAATCAGCAGAGAACCTGCTGGCGGAAATTGAAAGCTCCAAACAAAACCCGCTGGAGCGGCTGATTACCGGGCTCGGCATTCCGTTTGTAGGGGTCAGAGCGGCGAAACTGCTGTGCGCGGCATTTCCCAACCTGGATTCCATTATGCAGGCAACGGAAGAAGAGCTCTGCGCCGTCAATGAGATCGGAGAAAAAATGGCCGAAAGTATCCGCTCCTTCTTTAGCCTGGAACAAAACCGTTCCCTGATCGAAGAACTTCGGGAATTGGGACTGAACTTTAACAGCGGAAAACAGGAAGCGGCAGGAACCCTTTTTGCCGGTATGACGTTTGTTTTGACAGGTACACTCCCCACTTATAAACGGGACGAAGCAGCCGCTATCATTGAAAGCCTGGGCGGCAAGGTTTCTTCTTCGGTTTCCAAAAAGACGGCTATGGTGCTGGCAGGAGAGGAAGCCGGAAGCAAGTTGGAGAAGGCACAGTCTTTGGGAATCCGCATTATTGATGAGGCGGAATTCAAAGAAATGATCGCGCAGGGGAAAATTCTTTAACGGCCGGCTGATGATTCTAAAACAAGGTGGAGACGAAAAAAATGAGCATAACAAAGGAAGAGCTTTCTCATATTGCCGATCTGGCCAAACTTTATGTTTCCGAGGAGGAGTGCGAAACGCTTTTAAAGGAAATGGAGCAGATTGTTGCGTTTGCCCGGAAAATCGATTCGGCGGATGTCGCGGCTCTAAGTGAACTGGAACACTTTGCGGAAGGCGGCAATGTATTGCGGGAAGACGTGGTTTGTCCCTCGTTTGACCGCGGCAATATGCTTGCCAATGCTCCACAGACGGCAGACAGATGTTTCCAGGTTCCGAAAATCCTGGATTAGGAGGAGCAGCGTGACAATTTACGAGTTGGCCGCGCGGCTGCGCAGAAAAGAAATTTCCTCTGTGGAAATTACCCGAGAATATCTGAATCGGATAAAGCAGATCGATCCGTCAATCCATTCTTATTTGACCGTGACGGCAGATGAAGCATTAGCGGCCGCAGAGAAAGCGGATCAGATTATCGCACGGGGAGGACAGGAACTCCCTCTTTTCATGGGAATTCCCATGAGTTTAAAGGACAATATCTGCACAGAAGGAATCCGAACGACCTGTGCGTCTAAAATGCTGGAGAATTTTGTGCCTCCCTACAGTGCAACCCTTTGGAACAGACTGAAAACGCAAGGCGCAGTTCTGCTTGGAAAAGTCAATTTAGATGAATTTGCAATGGGGTCCTCGACGGAGACCTCTTATTTTGGCGTGACAGCCAATCCAGTGGATCCAAAACGCGTCGTGGGCGGATCATCGGGCGGTTCGGCCGCCGGCGTCGCAGCGGAATTGTGCGCCTATTCGATTGGGACGGATACAGGCGGCTCGGTTCGCCAGCCGGCCTCCTTTTGCGGCGTGGTGGGAATCAAGCCAACCTATGGGCGTATTTCCCGCTATGGTATGATTGCCTATGCGTCCTCGCTGGATCAGGCCGGCGTTCTGGCGCAGAGCGTGCCGGATGCCGCTGCTGTACTGGAAGCGGTCGCAGGACCCGACCCCCTGGATGCGGTGACAGTGAATCAGCCAATGTATCCTGAAATGGATATAACGCTGGGAGTAAAAGAAATTAAAATCGGGATCCCAAACGAATATTTTGGCGCCGGCATTGGAGAAGAAGTCCGGAGCAGTGTTTTGAAAGCGATTGGGAAATTGGAGGGCTGCGGGGCAAAGGCAGAGTATTTTTCTATGGAAACCGCTTATGAGGCGCTTCCGGCTTACTATATCATTGCCTGTGCGGAAGCAAGCTCCAACCTTGCCATGTTTGACGGCGTCCGGTTCGGATATCGGGCTCCTGATTATTCCGATTTGGATGAACTCTATAAAATGAGCCGTTCCCAAGGCTTTGGCGCAGAGGTAAAGCGCCGCATTCTGCTGGGAACTTACGTGCTTTCTTCCGGCTATTATGGGGCTTATTACAAGAAAGCGCGGAAAGTACGCGCGAAAATTACCAACGCATTTCGGACGGCATTCGAGAAATACGATGTCTTAATCACTCCCGTCGCTCCGACTACGGCATATCGGATCGGGGAAAAATCAGAAGATCCGACGAAGAAATACATGGCGGATCTGTGTACCTGTTCGCCCAATTTGGCGGGGCTGCCTGCTATGAGCGTACCGTGCGGCTTTGACCAAAACGGTTTGCCGGTTGGAGCACAAATTCTGGCAAAGCCGTTTGACGAGGCAATGCTCCTGCGTGTGGGCTATGCTCTGGAACAGGTCATGACAGGAGAAAAGGAGGCAGGGCAGTGGAATTGGAACATGTAATTGGATTGGAAGTCCATGTCGAGCTTTTGACCAAAACCAAAGCCTATTGTTCGTGCAAAAATGAGTTTGGAGCT
>CALYAR010000033.1 GCA_944393585.1 uncultured Clostridia bacterium
ATTGTCTCTACTACCGTTCGCTTGAATTCCGCCGTATATCGTTTGTTAGATATTCCTTTTGGCATAATAAATCACCCCATCTGTTAGATAGTATATCACACTGTCTAACAAATGGGGTGCTGTTCAATTCAGCGTGTTTCCGAAAGTGCGGGCAGTCTTACCATACTGAATCATCCGCTTTTTACTGCGCTGACCGTCGCTGCTTTGATCGTTGCAACGGTACTTTCTTCCTTATGTTTCAGTAAAGCGGACAGCTATTGGATGCGGCAGAGTGAAGATGCAAAGCTGGGAAACCGATATTTTGGATTTTTTGGTTTTTTTGCATATGACCAATCCCGTGCCTTGGATATCCGCATGTATGAACAGGAAGCAATTTGCCGCAGCTATTTTAATAGGATTGAAGGCTATACCCCCAGTTCTGAGATTGCCCGCTACTCCCGTGGCCCCATAGGGATTTTATACGCTCTGTCCGCTGTGATATCTGCGCTATTTACCGGCGGCATTTATGTATTTGTCTGTCTGAAAGCTTGGGCAGACGCATTCGGCGTCGGATCGGTCACACAGTATATCGGAGCAATTACTGCGCTTTTTCTTGGAATGAAATCGTTGATTGAATTGATAGGTGATCTATATAATAATGCCGATTCCATGCGCGTTATATTCAAATATCTGGATATCCCCAACAGTATGTATCAGGGAAGCCTGACAACGGAAAAACGGCTCGACCGCAATTACGAAATTGAATTCCGGGACGTATCCTTCCGCTATCCCTCGGCAAACACCTATGCTCTGCGGCATGTCAATATCAAATTCAACATCGGCAAAAAACTGGCTATTGTCGGACAAAACGGTTCAGGCAAAACCACTTTTATTAAATTGCTCTGCCGCTTATATGACCCCACAGAGGGGGAGATCCTGCTCAACGGTATCAACATCAAGAAATATAACTACGAAGATTATATGGACGTTTTTTCCGTCGTATTTCAGGACTTTCAGCTCTTTGCGTTCACTTTAGGCCAAAACGTCGCCTCCGGAAAGGATTATGATAAAAAACGGGCGGAAGAATGCCTGAAACAGGCTGGCTTTGGTGAGCGGTTTGCCGCAATGCCAAATGGATTAGAGACTTACTTATACCAGGATTTTGACGAAAGCGGTGTGGGTATTTCCGGAGGGGAAGCCCAAAAAATTGCGATTGCCCGTGCTTTATACAAAGACGCGCCGTTTATCATACTGGATGAACCAACTGCCGCGCTTGACCCAATTGCAGAATACGAGATTTATTCCAAGTTCAACGAAATGGTCGGTGATAAAACGGCGGTGTATATCAGCCATCGCCTGTCTTCCTGCCGCTTCTGTGATGATATAATCGTATTTGACCAGGGCAGTATCGTCCAACAGGGCAGCCACGATAAACTGATCGCTGATGAAGCAGGAAAATATCATGAGCTTTGGACGGCGCAGGCGCAATATTATAACTGATTCCGTTTTGAGGATAACGGCGGATAAAAAAGCCGGCGCCGTTTATAAAATCAGGACGCCGGGAAAAATAGCGTTATTCTCTGATTTCGTTAAGCAGACAAGCGGGACAGACGGTTCCGCTCGCCTGCGTTAATTGTGAAAGGAACAATGCCGCGACAGAGGTGGACATTAGTATCAAAGAAGCATATTTCATTTTAGGTTTGACGTAACCTTTTATTGGTAAAACAGCGCAGATGAGTTATCGTATAAAACGAAACAACAAACGAATTCCATGTAGAGTAAATTTATAATGGAACGCCACTTTTAAGCTGTAAAACAGTATGACTGCAAACAACGGCAGTGTCAAAAAAGCGTTCTTTTGGGATCGAATTTGACTTGCCGTAAATAGTTTGAGTTGAGAGCATTTTTCAAAGTGCGAACAGAAACAATTATGATGCAAAAAAATAACGGATGGTTTTGAATTACTTGGTATGATTAAGCTCTTGTTTGCACTCCACCCACATCGATTATAAATTTGTAGTCATGAAAAAAGAGGAACAGGCATCGGATATTCTTCGTTAAATTTACAAGAATCCTTCGATCAAAGTTATCAAATTGAATCGATGATCAAAGCAAATTCTTGCTCAAGTACGAAATCCAAATCTGTTCCTCGATTGATAAACTTTATTCTACGTCAACGCTTTTGACGATCTGATCTTTGGAAGCCTCTTGCTTTTCCTGCTCCTGCTGTTCCTTTTTCGCCTGCTTTTCTTCCTTTGATTTTTGAATTTTACAATTTACTTTATCCACCAGCTCCGGTATCATCTCCAACAGTTTGTCTATTGGAGTAGCAGTTGCTCCGTCTACCGGCAATAGCTTAATTTGTCCCTGGCCTACTACTAAAAAACCAACCGGTTTGATGGATACACCGCCGCCGGACCCGCCGCCGAACATGGCATCGGACGGTGGATTAATTTTTTGGCCATATTCCATTCCCGTTGCTACAAATCCAAATCCTACTTTGGAAATTGGAATGATGACCGTTCCATCAGGGGCCTGAACGGCATCCCCTACGATTGTATTGACATCAACCATTTCTTTGATATTCTGCATTGCAGTTGACATTAGTCCTTGAATCGGATGTTCATTTGTCATGATGATCGCTCCTTTACTTTCAGTGAATTTATTTTTGTGGCTTTTCGTACTAACTTCAGCACTTTGACAGCCAAGATAACGAGATAAACGACTCGAATCTGTACCGCTGTATCACAGTTAATGTTGAGTACAGTTTCATTATAACACGGTTTTGCCTCAATCTTCATGCTTTTTGTGGTAAAATTTTGATAAACTGCCGCTGACACGGGTGACATCAGCGCGTAAAAAATTCCCGCTGCGATGGCTGTCTCGGCGGCATCTTCCAGTCCGATCTGGGATATGATCCAGAAGCGATCGACCTTGAGCTTGCTGCGAAAGTAACGCAGAATAGCAAAAAGATCCTCTCGTACAGACTGGTAAATCAGCTCAATTTGAGACAGCAAATCCAGAATATCTTTCTCTTGCTGATTCTCCTCTTTTTCTTCCCAGCTTTGTTCTATGTGCTCCTGCTTCTTTGGCCTGCCAAATACCTTTTTCATCTTCCAACCCAAAATTTTAACAACCAGATAAGTTGCTGACGTTTTCGGATCTTTTTGACTGATGAATTCTATGCTCCAATACCGGCACAGAATATTGAGCTCATATCCCTTTGCATCCGCAAATACACGCACATTTAAGTGAAGGATGCTAAAGATAATGATCCCCAAAGCAAGCAGAATTATTCCCAGAACGATGCAAATGACCATATTTTCTGACAATCCTCCCGTCCTGCTGTCTTTTTCAATAGAAACAACTAAAATTCAACCTGCAGCTGCGTGTTTTCTTCCTTTTTTTCCTTTTCCAATTCCTTCATTTGCGGCATTTCAGATAAACTCGTTAAGGAAAAACTTCTTAAAAATTCATTTGTCGTAGCGTATAAAATCGGCCTACCCGGCGCATCCAGCCTGCCTACGTCTTCAATCAGGCCGCGTTCCAGCAGGGTTGATACAGCACCATCACTGTTGACGCCCCTGACATGCTCGATTGCACTTTTTATGATAGGCTGATTATACGCTATGATCGCCAAGGTTTCTAACGCCGCTGGCGAAAGATTCTTTTTGGCCTTGTCCCCCACCGCTTTGCGTACATATTCATAATAGGTTTCTCTCGTCCGCATTTGGTACCCATCTCCGATCGCAGCAATTTCAATCCCCCGCTGCTGCTGGTCGTATTGATCTTTCAGCTCACGAAGCGCAGCTTTTGCCTCGATAGAAGTTACCCCAGCCGCCGAAGCCAGCTCGTCTATCGTAATGACGTCCCCCACTGCAAAGAGAATTCCTTCAATTATTTTCATCAGCTTTTCCAAGCGGTTCACCATCTTCTAACAAAAATTCATTTTCTTCATAAGAATAATGCAATTTAATATTTTGATTTTTGACCAGTTCCAGTATTGCCAAAAAAATGGAAATACATTCTGACTTTTCCACTGCGTTTTCAAAAAACGAAGAAAATTTCAGCTTTTCTCCTCCCGCTAATTTTTCTTTCACTTCCAATACTTTTACCGCCACAGGATAGACAACTTTTTTTACGATTTTTGTTGAGAGTGTCTCTCTGGCCCGTTCGACTGCCTGTCCGTTTCTGCGCTGCATCAAAGCCAGAAAAGCATTGGTCAAATCCGACAAGCGAAATGACTGATTTTGATAATCCAGCATAGAAAAATTAAATTTTTCCCGCGGACGGTAGTATACGCCGCCGTACTCCCCTTCCTGCTGCGCCAAAAAGGAGGCTAATTTTTTGTACGCCTGGTAATCCAGAAGCTTTTCTACCAGCTCGGAACGCGGATCCTCCGTCTCAGGCGCCTTTT
>CALYAR010000034.1 GCA_944393585.1 uncultured Clostridia bacterium
CCAGCGTGACATGGAGAAACAGGCAGTTTTCCCGTCCCACTTCCAGCGAAATCTGGCGGATTGCTTCCAAAAAGGGAAGGCTTTCAATGTCGCCCGTCGTCCCGCCGATTTCCGTGATTACCACGTCCGCATCCGTCTTTTTTGCTACCTAATAGACAAAGCTCTTAATCTCATTGGTGATGTGCGGGATAACCTGAACCGTCTCGCCCAGGTACGCCCCGCTCCGCTCTTTGTTGAGCACATTCCAGTACACCTTGCCCGAAGTAAGATTGGAAAACTGGTTCAGGTTTTCGTCAATAAAACGCTCGTAATGTCCCAGATCCAGATCCGTCTCCGCCCCGTCCTCGGTCACGAACACTTCTCCGTGCTGAAAGGGGCTCATCGTCCCCGGGTCGACGTTGATATAGGGATCGAGCTTCTGCGCGGCGACCCGATAGCCGCGCATTTTGAGGAGTCTTCCCAGCGACGCCGCCGTGATCCCCTTCCCGAGTCCGGAAACAACTCCTCCTGTTACAAAAATATACTTTGCTGGCACCATGGAACACTCCTTTGTTTGAAATATAATTACACGCTCTGATCAAAAACCGCTGAAATGTATAAAATTCAAGGACAAACGCCTTGAATTTTATACCAGCCGTACCCCTGCGGCAATGAAAACTTCTGTCAGTCTGTGCCGCAATATCCGACCCTGTTGTCATGGTTCTGCTTTATTATACATTCACTTCGCCGCGCTGATCCAGATCATCCGCATACCGCTCCAAAACCGGATCCACTACTTCCTGAATAAATTCTTCCACCTGTTTTGGCGCGCGCCCGACAAAGTTTTCGGGTCTGATCAGCTTTTTCAGGCTCTCCACATCGGTAGAAAAGGCCGGATCCGCCGCAATGCGTTCGAGCAGGTCATTTTCGCCGCCTTCCTCCTTGACAATGCGCGCCGCCGCCATGGAATGCACGCGGACACGTTCGTGCAGAAGCTGGCGGTCACCGCCGCGCAGGACGGCGTCCATCATAATGTTTTCCGTCGCCATAAAGGGAAGTTCGCGCAGCAGGTGCTGCTCGATGACCTTGGGATAGACCACCAGCCCGTCTGCCACGTTGAGATACAGATTCAGGATTCCATCCACAGCCAAAAACGCCTCCGGCACGCTCATACGCTTATTTGCCGAATCATCCAGCGTACGTTCAAACCACTGGGTTGCCGCTGTAACGGCAGGATTGATGGCGTCCGCCATAACAAACCGCGCCAGAGAAGCGATCCGCTCGCTGCGCATGGGATTGCGCTTATACGCCATCGCGGAGGAACCGATCTGGTTTTTCTCAAACGGTTCTTCCACCTCTTTCAAATGCTGCAGCAGGCGGATATCATTGGAAAATTTGGCCGCCGACTGCGCAATGCCCGACAGGACGTTCAAAACCCTGGAATCCTCCTTGCGCGAATAGGTCTGCCCCGAAACCGGATAACAGCTATGATACCCCATTTTCTCTACAATCTTGCGGTCGAGCGCACGCACTTTTTCATTATCGCCGGAAAAGAGCTCCATAAAGGACGCCTGCGTTCCTGTGGTTCCCTTGCAGCCGAGCAGCTTAGCGTTTTCCAGCAAATACTCCACATCCGCCAGGTCGATTAAAAGCTCCTGCATCCAAAGCGTGGCGCGTTTTCCGACTGTGGTCGGCTGAGCCGGCTGAAAATGCGTAAATGCAAGCGTCGGAAGCGATTTGTATTCCAAAGCGAATTTTTTCAAAACGTTAATGAGAGAAGCCAGTTTCTTTTGAACCAGCCGCAGTCCCTCGTGCATTAAAATCAGATCGGTGTTGTCTCCCACATAGCAGCTCGTTGCGCCCAAATGAATGATCGGCTTTGCCAGGGGGCACTGCTCTCCAAATGCGTACACATGCGCCATAACATCGTGGCGCACTTCACGTTCGCGGGCATTGGCCACCTCATAATTGATGTCGTTCTGGTGCTGCTTCATCTGGTCGATCTGCTCCTGCGTAATGGGAAGCCCCAGCTCCATCTCCGCTTCTGCCAGTGCAATCCAGAGCGCGCGCCAGGTGCGGAATTTTTTGTCCGGCGAAAAAATATACTGCATTTCGCGGCTGGCATACCGTCCGGATAAAGGCGTTTCATATCGGTCGTTCACATTATCTCTCCTTTGCTGATAGCCGGCCTCTGCGGTTCATGCTCCGTTCCGTCAAACCGCCGGCATCGTTTGTCTATTCGAATCGGTTTTAGTTCAGGCCGATACGCTTCATGATTTCGGCATAAGCCTCTTCCACTCCGCCCAGGTCGCGGCGGAAGCGGTCCTTGTCAAGCTTCTCATGCGTATTAACGTCCCAGAAGCGGCAGGTATCCGGCGAAATTTCATCTGCCAGAATGATCTGTCCATGGAAACGGCCGTATTCAATCTTGAAATCGATCAGGTCAACGCCGATCGTTAAGAAGAAATTCTTCAGAATCTCATTGATCCGGAAAGTCATCTTGGTAATTGTATCGAGCTCTTCCTTCGTCGCCAAATCAAGCGCCAGAATCTGATAGTCGTTAATCATCGGATCGCCGAGCGCGTCGTCCTTGAGGCAGAACTCCAGCGTCGGAGAGGACAGCTTGCGGCCTTCTTCTACGCCGAACCGCTTGGAAAAGCTTCCTGCGGCGGTATTTCTTACGATCACTTCCAGCGGCACAATTGACACATTCTTTACTACCGTTTCACGGTCGGATAATTCTTTTACAAAGTGCGTCGGGACGCCTTCCTTCTCGAGCATGGAGAACATCAGGTTGCTCATCCGGTTGTTTACAACGCCCTTGCCGGCAATCGTGCCCTTTTTAAGCCCGTTGAACGCCGTTGCGTCGTCTTTATAATCGATGATAAACAAATCCGGATCATCTGTTTTAAATACCTTTTTCGCCTTTCCTTCGTAGAGCATTTCTTTCTTTTCCATGGAATTAATTCCTCCCTTTCATTCAATCGGTTTCTTTGTTTTCTTAAGCGTGCTGCGACCTTTTCTTCGTATCATCATCCTGCTTTATGATGAAATTTGTCTTTCGCCAACAGCATTTCTCACAATGGCCGATATGCAATCAGCAACCGCTTCCCAAGTCTTGCAGGCGAATACCGAATATCGGGCAAGCACCTTCTTTTGTTAAACACACGCTTATCCGGACGCTTTCAGAGCCCGGATAAGCTTTTCGCGTTATATTTCAACCGTACCGTCAAATACTTTTCTCGCTTCTCCCGTCATAAACACGGTTTCGTCTGAGTAATTGATAATCAAGTCCCCGCCTAACAGCTGTACCTTGCTATCCTCGCCTTTTTTGCAGAAGCCGTTTTCCACTGCTGCAACAGCCGCCGCACAGGCGCCTGTGCCGCAGGCCTGCGTCTCTCCGCTGCCGCGTTCCCACACGCGCATTTTAATGGTATGCTCGTCCACAACTTTGACAAATTCCGTGTTCACCCGTTCCGGGAACAGAGGCGAATATTCAAAGGACGGGCCGATCTTTTCAATATCGAACGTGTCAACATCGTCGCGGAAGACAATACAATGCGGGTTTCCCATCGAAACGCAGGTGATTTTATAATCAATTCCATCCACATTTACTTCACGCGAGACCACTTTGTCCCCGTCCAGCTTGACGGGAATCTGCTCCGGCGCAAGCTCTGCCTTGCCCATGTCTACGCGGACCGATTCCACCTTGTTGTTCAGCGTGGACAGATGAAGCTTTTTAATTCCGCTTAATGTTTCAATGGTAATGTCTTTCTTTTCTACCATCCGGTGATCGTAAAGGTATTTTCCAACGCACCGGATCCCGTTGCCGCACATCTTGCCCTCGCTGCCGTCCAGGTTAAAGATCCGCATTTTTGCGTCTGCTACCGCAGAGCGGCAGATCAGGATAATCCCGTCGCCGCCGATTCCATAGTGACGGTCGGACAGTGCAATCGCCAGCGATTCAGGCGCTTCCACATCCTCTTCAAAGCAGTTGAAGTAGATGTAGTCATTGCCGCAGCCCTCCATTTTGGTGAAGCGCAGGCGCATTTTATGGTCACGCAGCTCGTTGATATTCACCAGCTCGGTATTGATCTGCGAATACCGGCTGCGCAGGCTGTCGGCAACCGCATTGGCTGTGTCAATGGAGGTAAGGCAGGGAATCCCCAAAAGGCTTGCCTTACGGCGGATTTTTACGCTGTCGCGCTGCGGGTCACGGCCTTTCGCCGATGTGGAGATAATGTAATTGACCTTTCCGCTCTCAAGCAGCGTCATGGTGTTGTCCTCGGCTTCGTGGATCTTGTTGATCACCGTCACGGTAAGGCCCGCATTGCGGATCACGTCCGCTGTGCCCTTTGTGGCATAGAGCTCAAAGCCGAGCGACACATATTTCTTCGCCAGGTCTACGACCTCCGGCTTATCGCTGTTGCGGACGGAAATGAATACGCCGCCGCTTTTGTTCATCTGATAGCCGGCTGCAATGAGGCCCTTGTAAAGCGCCTCTTCCATGGTTTTGCCGATGCCGAGCACTTCGCCGGTCGACTTCATTTCCGGCCCGAGCTGCGTATCAACGTCGGTCAGCTTAGCAAAGGAGAAGACCGGTACCTTGACCGCTACATAGGGCGACGGTCTGTAAAGGCCAGTTCCATACCCCAGCGTTGCAAGCTTTTCGCCCAGCATGGTCTTGGTGGCAAGATCCACCATCGGCACACCCGTCACCTTGCTGATGTACGGCACCGTACGGGAAGCGCGCGGGTTTACTTCGATGATATAAAGCTCTCCATGGTACACAATATACTGGATATTAACCAATCCCACGGTCTTGAGCGACAGAGCCAGCTTTCGGGTGCAGTCGATGATCACGGAAATGATATCGTCGTTCAAATGCTGCGCCGGATAGATCGCAATGGAGTCGCCGGAATGGATTCCCGTCCGCTCAATGTGCTCCATAATGCCCGGGATCAGGATGTCCTCTCCATCGCAGATCGCGTCGACTTCAATCTCAATGCCCTCTAAATATTTATCGATCAAAACCGGGTTTTCAATATTCTGCCGCAGAATGATATCCATGTATTCGCGGATGTCCGCATCGTTGAACGCGATAATCATGTTCTGGCCGCCTAATACATAGGACGGGCGCATCAAAACCGGATAAGAAAGGTCATTTGCCGCGGCAAGCGCCTCCTCGCAGGTCATAACGGTATGCCCCTTCGGCCGCTTAATGTGTAGTTCTTCCAAAAGCTCATCGAACCGCTCGCGGTCCTCCGCCATGTCAATGCCCTCGGCCGAGGTGCCCAGAATCGGGATATTTTGCTCTTTCAGGTATTTGGTGAGCTTAATGGCCGTCTGTCCGCCGTAAGCCACCACGACGCCCACCGGTTTTTCAATGTTAATAATGTTCTGCACGTCCTCCGGCGTCAGCGGTTCAAAGTAGAGCCGGTCCGCCGTGTCGAAGTCCGTGGAAACCGTTTCCGGATTGTTGTTGACGATAGCAACGCTGAAGCCGAGCCGCTTGAGCGCCCAGACGCAGTGTACGCTGGAATAGTCAAATTCAATGCCCTGGCCGATCCGGATCGGGCCGGAGCCAAACACGATGACGGTCTCCTGCTTTTTATCTTTATGTTCTTCGATAAATTCAACTGCCTCATTTTCCTCTTCATAAATGGAGTAGAAATAAGGGGTTTCCGCCGCAAATTCGCCCGCACAGGTATCGACCATCTTATAGGAAGCCTGCAGCGGCTTTTCTACCTTGCAGCCGGAAATCCGCTCGATAACCTTGTCCGGATAGCCCATCTTTTTGCCGCGCAGATAGAGCGCATCGTCGAGCTTTCCTTCGGCCAGCTCCCTTTCATAGGCAACAAGGTGCAGGAGCTTTGCCAGAAACCAGTTGTCGATCATGGTAATTTCATGGATCTGCTCCATCGGAATCCCGCGCTTTAACAGCTCGTACACCATAAACAGCCGCTCATCGGTCGGATGCTTGATTTCGGCAAGCATCTCCTGCGTATCCACAGAAGCGAGCTTCGGTAGCGTCATGCTGTCGAGCGAGATTTCTGCGCCGCGGACCGCCTTCATCAGCGCCGCCTCAAAGTTGTCTGCGATGGACATGACCTCGCCGGTCGCCTTCATCTGGGTGCCCAGCGTGCGCTTCGCGTAGACAAATTTGTCAAACGGCCATTTCGGGAACTTCAGACATACATAGTCAATCGTCGGTTCGAAGCAGGCATAGGTGGTACCAGTAACGGCATTGACAATTTCGTCGAGCGTATAGCCAATGGCAATTTTCGTCGCCACCTTTGCAATCGGGTACCCCGTCGCTTTCGAGGCCAGAGCCGAAGAACGCGATACACGCGGATTGACCTCGATGACTGCATATTCGAACGAAGTCGGATGCAGTGCGAACTGGCAGTTGCAGCCGCCTTCTACGCCCAGCGCGGACACGATGGAAAGCGCGGCCGAGCGGAGCATCTGATATTCCTTGTCCGCCAGCGTAACCGCCGGCGCGATGACGATGCTGTCACCTGTGTGCACACCGACCGGGTCTACATTCTCCATGCTGCAGATCGTAATGACATTGCCGGCGCTGTCGCGCATGACCTCAAACTCAATCTCCTTCCAGCCGGAGATACACTTTTCAACCAATATCTGCGTAATCGGCGACAAGTTCAGTCCGTTCGCCGCAATTTCTTCGAGTTCCTCTTTGGTTTCCGCAATTCCGCCTCCGGTGCCGCCGAGCGTATAAGCAGGACGGACAATGACCGGATAGCCGATCTCCGCCGCAAAATCAAGCGCGTCTTCCACTGTCGTAACGACCTTGGAGGGGACGCAGGGCTGACCGATGGATTCCATTGTATCCTTAAACATCTGGCGGTCTTCCGCTTTGTCGATCGTTTCCGGGTTAGCGCCCAGCAGGCGGACGTTATGGCTCTTTAAAAATCCGGATTTTGCCAGCTGCATCGAAAGGGTAAGACCCGTCTGTCCGCCCAGGGTAGACAGAATGCTGTCCGGCTTTTCCTTTTCAATGATCCGCTCGACCGTGGTGAGTGTCAGCGGCTCGATGTAAATTTTATCCGCCATTGCATTATCCGTCATAATTGTAGCGGGATTTGAATTGACCAATACAATTTCCAGTCCGTCTTCTTTCAAAGCGCGGCAGGCCTGGGTGCCTGCATAGTCAAATTCCGCTGCCTGACCGATGACAATCGGGCCGGAACCAATGACCAATACTTTTTTAATATCTTTATTTCTTGGCATTCTTTCTTACCTCCATCAGTTCAATAAATCGGTCGAATAAAAATTCCGTATCCCTCGGCCCTGAAGCCGCCTCCGGATGGAACTGGACGGAAAAGACCGGTGCGTTCCGATAATCTACGCCTTCACAGGTCCCGTCGTTCGCGTTGGTAAAGCGGACTGCTGCAACCGTCTCGTCCAGAGTGGCCGAATCCACACAATAGCCGTGGTTCTGGCAGGTGATATAAACCCTTCCGGTTACACTGTCGCGGACCGGCTGGTTGCCGCCCCGGTGCCCGTATTTCAGCTTCACGGTTTTTCCGCCGTTCGCCAGTGCCAAAAGCTGGTGGCCCAGACAGATCCCAAACATCGGAACCTGTGCTGCAATCAATTTCTTGATCTCGCGGATAACAGCGGTATTTTCCTGCGGGTCACCAGGCCCGTTCGACAGCATGATTCCATCAGGCTGATCTGCCAGAATCTCTTCCGCCGGCGTTTCGGCCGGATAGGAGATTACGTCGCAGCCGCGCTCGTTTAAGCAGCGGATGATGTTTTCCTTTGCCCCAAAGTCCAAAAGCGCAATCTTACAGCGTCCCTTCGACGGATATTCCTGCTTTTCTTTGCAGGTAACAGCCTCTACCGCATGCTCAATGCGGAAGGTCTTGAGTTTCCAAACATCCACGTTCTCCGGATCTGTGGTAATCATGCCGTTCATCACGCCCGCTTCGCGGATAATTTTTGTCAGAGCACGCGTATCAATATCGTATAAGCCGATGATGTTATTCTCCTTTAAAAAAGTGT
>CALYAR010000035.1 GCA_944393585.1 uncultured Clostridia bacterium
ATATGAATTTAATTTTATTTACCCGTTCGTCTTACCATTTACACCTTATGCAGTTTCTTTTTCAGGTCAGTAAAGCCGATTTCCATTGCATAAGTAAAGATCAGAACCAGAATGATGGCTACCATGCCGCGTCCATAGTTGTAGCTGGACATGGATGCGGAAATAATGTAGCCGATTCCGCCCGCTCCCACCATACCAAGAACGGAGGAGGAACCGAAATTGCTTTCAAAATTAATGGCCGTCCAGGCAATGAGCGCCGTCAGCGAAGAAGGCATCACTGCGCTGAAAAAGATTTTAACCCGGCCTGCTCCCATGGCGCGCAGAGCCTCGATCGTATCCTCCGGCACTTCTTCAAAGCACTGGGCAAAGGCCCGCGCAAAAAAGGAGACGCTGTAAATGCTGATCCCGACAATTCCCGCCGCCGGGCCAAACCCAACGCACACTAAGACCAAAAGCACCCAGATGATGGACGGCACCGCGCGGATAAAGGTAAAGCAGGCGGATAACACCAAACGGAGCGTTTTAAACGGCGTGATGTTTTTTGCCAGAAAGACAGCGCAGACCAGACCGCCCAAGAGGCTGTAGACCGTAGCCAGCACCGCTACGCTGATGGAATCGAAAAAAGACGAGCAGATCACGTCGAAGTCTGCAAAATCGAGTGTGGCCAGCCGCGAGAGAACCTCGGGAACATTCTGCGTCCGCACCAGGACGTCCACCCAATCAATTCCCAGGGCCACAACGCTTGCCGCACTGGCCGCGAGAAACAGGATCAAAAAGATTTTCAGCGGCCGGTCCTGCGCGGCGCGCTTTACACGGATTTTTCCATTTCCTTTTTTCAGCAGCGAAACCGCCGGCAGCCGCGAAGCGGTTAATTCAGCTGTTGTCATACCAGCACCTTCTTTCTCAGATAATTGGTCAAAAAGTCAACTCCGATTACAATCGCGGCAATCAGCAGAATAACCCCCATTGCCGAATGGTAGCGGAAAGATTTGATAAAGCCCATCATAATCAGGCCGATTCCGCCGCCTCCGACTGCGCCTACCAACGTGGATGCGCGGATGTTGACCTCCAGCGAATACAAAAGCCACGAGATAAAGCCCGGCACCGCCGAAGGAATAACACACTGGACAATGGTAGGCAGATACCCCGCCCCCACTGATTTCATAAGCTCCAGATTGTCATTGCCCGTTTCGTCGATGGTTTCGATAAACGAACGGATCAGAAATCCGCATGTATTGATGAGAAGCGCGAGCATTCCCACCGTCGTCCCGATTCCATAGGCCATGACCAGGATAAACGTCCAGATCAGGCTGGGAATATTTCGAAGCAGGGACGCAACCGCACGGATCACTTTCGTCAGCGGGCTCCACGGCGTTGTGGAATAAGAACCCAAAAAAGCCAGAACCAATGCAAACACAGCTGAAATTGCCGTTGCCGTGAGCGCCATGCAGAGCGTCTGCCAGACTCCCTGCCAGATTAATTCCCCATCCTGGAATTGGGGCGGAAACAGATCCTGCCCGATAAACAGCCAAAAATTTTCCATTTTAAGCAGCAGTTCAAACGGCTGGAACTGCGTGATGAGGCTTGCGAGGAAGAAAAGGGCCGCGACTACTAAAAACGCAATCGTATACAGGCGCTTCTGTGCGCTGGCCATTACGGGAATGGAGGCGGCTTCGCCCTTACGCATGCGCCATCACCTCCTGGTTCCGGTTCATGCTGAGCTGGTCAATCGAGGTTCCGTAGATCAGCTCAATCATATTATCCGTCAATTTGGACGGCTCGTCGTTGAAGACGATGATCCCCTTGTGAATCCCAATAATGCGCGAGGCATAGCGCATCGCCACGTCCACCTGGTGCAGGTTTACAATACAGGCGATGTTTTTCTCCCGCGTCATCTGATAGATCAGATCCATGATAATTTTCGAGGAACTCGGATCGAGCGAGGCAATGGGCTCATCGCACAACAGCAAAAGCGGATCCTGCATGAGCGCCCGCGCAATGCCGACTCTCTGCTTCTGCCCGCCGGACAGTTCGCTTGCCCGCTTGTAGATCATTTCCCGCATGCCGATGCGGTCTAAAATCTCCAGCGCCTTTTTCTTGTCCTCTTCGGTGTAATTTCCGATCATGCCGTTCCAGGTATTCATATAGCCCAGCCGGCCGTGCATGACGTTCTGGAATACCGACAGCCGGTAAACCAGGTTAAACTGCTGAAAGATCATCCCGATTTGGCGGCGGGCCGTGCGGAGTTCTTTCTCCTTTTTGATTTTGGCCATATCATAGCCGTTAAACAGGATACTGCCTGCATTCGGTTCGATCATCCGGTTGATGCAGCGGAGAATGGTCGATTTTCCAGCGCCGGAGGGGCCGATGATGGCAACCATCTCCCCTTTGCCGACGCTGAAGCTCACATCCTCTACCGCTTTGTTGGGCCCATAATGTTTTTTCAGATGTGTAATTTCCAATATATTTTCCATCGTTCTCTTCCTTTAATCCGTCAGATTGAATTTGTCTCTCAGTTCGCGGACGTAATCGTATTCGCTGTCGGAAACTTCAATAAAGGACTTTTCCGGATCCGATTCCGTCTTCCCCTTTGGATAAAAATACTCTTCGTTGTCATAAGTGAGGAAGAATTCCTTCACCAGATCCTTCAGCTCCTGCGGCAGATCCTTCTGGATTGCCCACGGGCTTGACGGAATGTTCGGCGACTCGTGGATGATTTT
>CALYAR010000036.1 GCA_944393585.1 uncultured Clostridia bacterium
TCGAGATAGAGCCCCAGGTGATAATAGGCATAATTCCCGGCAAAAAAGAGTGCAACCAAAGCGCAGGCTGCCAAAATAAATTTTTTCACAAGGGCACCTCTCTTCTTCTCAAAAATCAATATTCATAAGCCTTGTTCCGGGACGGATGGCTGTATTGGCGCAGCACATTAATGGTTCGGTCAATCCAGTCGCCGCGCTGCCTGATATAGGCTTTCAGCTGTTCCACGGCCAGGTCGTAGCTGCTAATGTGTCGCTCGGAAGGACTCAAGAGCGTTTCATCCTGAAATGTGTAGCCCCAAACCTCAAAATTCCGCTCTGCCGCATCACCCAAATAAGCGACAGTTTGATCGATATAGCCGATCAGATACTCCTCACTTAAGTATGACTTTCGCAGTTGCTGATAGCGATCAATCACACGCTCCACAAAGCGTTCATCCTTAAAGAGCATAAAATACAGAGAGCGGTCATATACCAAAAATCCATACGGCGATGTTTCTGTTTCCTGATAGTTGTCGCATGCGTTATTAAAATCCCAAACACACAGCTTATATTTACCGCCAAGGCTTTTATAGAGGTAGGTAGAATAATTGCCCGCATCTAAGTTGGCAGAAAGCTCGTTGATAAGGTAGTAATCGACAAAATTATCCACATCGATCCAATTCCGGTACCCGTAGCTTGAATCGTTGTAGTCATAGGAATACAGTGCTTTTTCGAACTCTGCAAAATCCAATTCTATTTGATCGGCCAGTTCCTGGCTCAGATTGGTCTGTCCGGGGTAGCGGATACTGATATCCTGTCTTATCTGTCCCGAGCGTTCCAAATAGGAGTCGATATTGCGCGGTAATGCCAGCTCCGCTTCCCGCGGTCGGTCAATCCGCAGGAGATAGCCGGTGACCTTTTTATTCTGAGCGGTAATGCTCAAATCCAGCCGGCAGTCTTCGCCGTCGGTGATACTCTCCACGATGAGATAGAGACCTTGGTATTCTCCATCTAAAATTACCTCGCAAAAACGAACATTAGGAGCGTATTCCATAATCTCTCCGGCGATGTTGGACCACATATAATTGCGCAGTAGTGACTTGTCCAAAAAAGGACCATTCAGCACCCATTCATGATGGGCACCCATTCCCATAACTGATATGTCGCAATTTTCTCCATTTTCATCCACAAATTCCATCAAATAAGACTTTTTGTCAAAAGAACGGGAGCTGTTTCCGCGGATGCGGAACTGAGACAGAGTGGTAACGACCGGCGTGTCCGAGGGATGATTATTCCGGTCCTGGTTGTCCACAACAGAAATCTCTGCTTGAATCGCACTGCTGCCATCTTCTGCAGTGGTATAAATTGTCTGGTCAAATATATCCCGTACCTTTGTGAGTTCTCCGGGAACGGTCTTCCCTCCGGTGTCAATGATCACCAGTGGTAGATGAGTACATAGCCCACTGCCGTCACAGTTACAGCCGTCACTGGGCTGGCGGGCCGACAAGTGCTGGTGGACGCGGGCATTGTCATCTCCATATTCCAAGATGGAGGCCGCTAGGACGCACACGAGCATCAATGCCGCCATGCCGATACCGAATACCTTATATTTCATGCTCTGTGCCTCCTTTTCGGACTAAGATTACCCGCTGATCTCGTCGTTTTGCATTACAATGTTAAAATACTCAATATTACCGAGCTCATAGACTGCATCTGTAACGCTCTTTCCTGCTACGCCGGTTCCCGGCGTCTTGTTTATATACTTTCCATTGAGCTCGTAAATGAACTCGATACTGGAATCCGTGGTGTTTTTGGCCCGAAGGATGGCCTTCCTTGCATAATACTGAAAGATCAGTGCTTCCACCTTTTCCTCGTTCTGCCGGGCAGTCCGTACGATTAACAGTACCCGATTGTCATTGCGGATACGCCCAAGCAGCAGTAGCACTAAGAACGCGAAAGCGCTGCCTAGCGCGGCCACCAAATAGTCTCCTGCGCCGCAGCAGATGCCTACCACAATGGCCCAGAATATGTAGATGGTATCCCGTGAATCCTTGATCGCCGTCCGAAAGCGTACTATGGACAGCGCACCCACCATACCAAGAGACAACGCAATGTTGTTTCCAATGACAATCATAACTGTAGTGGTAATAATAGTAAGCACCGACAGCGAAACATTAAATTTTGTGCTGTAAATGCTGCCGCTGTGGGAAAGCCGGTAAGATAAAAAGATAAAACCCGCGATTACCACCGACACGGCAAGCCGAAGTGCGATGGTCGCCGGGGCAAGATCACCGCCGCTTTCCAGCAGCTGGTATAAGTATTCTCTCATAATAATGTTCTCCTTCCACGCATTATCCTCCGGAGCCGAGGGAGACTCCGCGCGCCAGACAGTATTTGCTGACCGACAGTTCCGGCCGGTCTAAATCATTGAGCAGATCCTTAATATAACTAAGTAAAAAGCCATTGTACTTCACCTCCAGCACCATGCTGAACGGATCCATGACAGGGTAGAGGGAAAGGCTTGGCGAAAACAGATCATAACAGGATTCCGTAGCGATGATCCGGCTGTCCAGCGTCAGGCGAATCTGGTTCTCCTTGGCAATATAGGCCTGCCGAAGATACTCTACAATGGTTTTCGGACGATAGCATCGGCAAGTCATCAAACCATAGCATTCCGCCGCAAAGGGTTCCGGATATTTCAACAGAGGTGAGTAGTCCCCTTGACACAGACGGATGGCATCGTCCCGCTCCACCCGCAGAGATCGCTTTTTCTGGTAGGGACCCTGCTTTTGTTTCATTTCCAGCTTGGCGGAAGTATCGTTTGGACTGTAGATGCGCAGCCGTACTTTACGCCGCAGTTCCAGACCGTCCAGTTTTTCATTGAAATCCTGATCGTCCGGCGTATCGAAGTAGAGGGAGCGGATAGCGTAACCTTGGGCTCCGTTGTGCGCGTCCTGAAGCATCACCTTGCTCAGATGAGACCGCAGGTAAGCGCCGTCTGCCAGATTGATGCTATATTTCTTTTCCTGGCGCATAACCTCGTTCATATCCGTTCCTCCTTTTTCTCAATATGAAATAATCCCGGGGCTGCTGTTTGACAACGGTTTTCTTCTTAACGTACTTGCACCGGTTATATAGAGGTATGCTTCGTCTTGCGCTGCTGTCAAACCTCTGGTCCTCTATTTTGTTTCTGCGAAGATTCAGAAAGTTTTGACTTTCAGCATATCCCATATAAAAAATTCTATTATAATATTTTACCAGAAAAAGAAATTATCTGCAATATAAATGGCAGCAGGCTTGGCGGGCATCTATGATTGATCCAGCCAGAATTGCTGTAATGTATCTAATTCTGTATCGCCTCAGCTTTGGGCAAAAATGAGGGACGCTCCGACTGGAGCGTCCCTTAAAGATAGAATCCCGAAACGGGTTTCTGGCTTATTCCATGATATTCTCGCAAAAACTCATCAGGATTTGAGCCGCTTCCGCGCGGGTAGCGGTCCCGACAGGATCAAGGATGCCGCCGCCCTTTCCATTGAGCAGTCCGGAGCCTGCAGCCCAGATAACAGCGTTTTCCGCCCAATCGGATACTTCGCTTCCGTCGCTGAAAATGCTCAGGTCGCCGACTGCGGATGTATCATAGCCTTTGTATTGAGCGTAGTTGTATAACATCAGAGCCGCCTGTTCCCGTGTAATGGGATCTTCAGGACCGAAAATACCGCTGCCGTAGCCGGCGACCAGCTCTTCTTCGGTCGCCCATTGGATGGCATCATAATACCAAGCGCCGGGAGATACATCGGTATAAGCGGTGGTACTGTCAGCCGCCGGGTTTCCTTCCAGATTCCACATTACCTGTACCAGCATAGCGCGGTTTAAAGTAACGCCGGGAGCAAAGAGATTTCCGCCGACGCCGTCCATCAAGCCATTTTCATAAGCATACTTCACAGCATTATAGAACCAGTCGGCAGCAGCTACATCCGTGAATGGCAAGTCGCCTGGATCCACTGGCTGTCCGCTCTGGATAAAGACCGCAGCAATGGTAACATCGGAGGCTGGCATAAAGAAGGTATAAGTGCCGTCCGCCTGTTCATTCAAAGTAATTTCGTTTCCATCACGATCCGTTACAGTCAGGGATGAAAGTTCATATCCCTCTGCCGGCGTAACCGTCAGAGTAACCCGCCGTCCCTGCTGTGCAGAACGCACGCTGGACACCACTGTGCCATTTTCCGTATCGGCAATCTGCACTGAGTAGGCGGCTACGCTGGGCTCGTCGGATTCGGGCGCAGTATAGGCGAACTGGATGCTTCCGTTGGCTTCAATCGTCAGCTCTTCGTTATTGATGGTCACAGTCATCGCACTGTCCGTGTTATTCCGAAGGGTAATGGTGCGGGAGCTGCCGCTCATTGCAGCGCTGAGGCCGCTCTCGAGCACTGTGACAATTTCCTCGTCACCGGCAGCTGCTAGCGCATCCGCGAGGGAGGTATATTTGGTACCGTTTAATTCCGCCTTGGCATCAGAAGTGAGGCTGAGTGTAAACAAGCTGAATCCATGGGGATTGGTAAAGGTGGCGGTATAAGTACCGCTGCCTGCACTGGTTTCCGCCACTTCAGTATCATATTCATATATCCCGTGCCGGACGTAAACCGGGGTTTCGGCACTCGATACAAAGCTTGCCGGCAGAGGAATGGAAATGGTTACCGGATCTGTAACAGACAAATCATGCCCGGAGGAAATCAAAACCGCATTTCCAGCAGTTCCCGTGTTAATTTCTTCTCCATTTTTCACATCAGCCGTTGTCGCGATCAGATTATACTTGGCCGAAATATCGTAAGTAACAGAGGAGGAATCAGCGGCCGCTTCACTGACTGCAACCTCCAAATAGGGCTGTACCACTATGGTAACTGTCTTGGTTTCATCTGCCGCTTCAATGAAGCTTTTGGCTTCCTGCGAGGCTTCCACTGCTGCGCTGATTTCCTCGGCGTCGGAGGCTATCTCCTGGGCATGCGCCGCCAAGTCTTCCGCACCGGAGACATTGCCGCTGTTGATGGCTTCGGCTGCCGCCTTTTCCGTGCTGCCGTCTGCCATGCCGGTTGTGTCAATTTCCGGCGTATCGCCGGCAGAGACTGTGGTTTCAACCGTTTTTTCATCAATAACCAGAACCGTCTCTGTTTTCGTCAGGCCGCAGGCCAGACATGTATAGGTTTTTGTCTCACCGGAGATTGTTCCCTCATCCCAATTATGCGCGCTTTGCGGAATTAAAGCCAGGCCGTCTGTGCTGATAGCCGGAACAGCGCCAGCCAGTTCAGTGGTTTTGGCCGGAGTAACGCTGGCTGGGATTTCCGTCACCGTATTGCTGTCTGCCGAGAAAGAAAGGGTATAGCTCAGACTGCCTTTTGTTACAAGCGCACTGGCGCCTGGGCCGAGAGCCAAGCCGTCCTCTGCGAGGGATGCGCCGCCGCTGAGGCTTATAGTGCTGGCCGTACCTTCGCCGGACGTGAGGGTCAGGCTGTGCGTATAGCCTTCAATCGCCTCCAGCAGGTCGTCAAATGTACCGCCGCTGCGGAGATAAATACCCATTGGACCGCTGGAGACATTCGACTCGGGTACATAGGTAAATTGATTTGCAATGGTGCTGCCGTCCGGGTTGGTATGAATCAACGTAAGGTTTTTGACAACACTGTAGCTGAACGCGTTGTTTGCCGCACAGGTGTCCGGCATGGTGACGTCGGTCAGCACCGAAGCAGCGCCGCTGTAAGGAGAATTTTGGAAGGCACGGGCTCCTATGGATTCAACAGAGGAGGGGATCACCGCTTCTGTCAGCAGGTTGTTATAAAATGCCTCTTCTCCAATGGTAATAAGACTCTCCGGCAGGGTTAAACTGGTCAATGTCGGGTTGTTGTTTTTTCCAAACGCCTCATCTCCAATAGCAGTCACGCTGTCCGGGATATTAAGCGTAGTAAAGGAGTTGGCAAAAAACGCTTTATTCCCGATAGACTTTAAACCCTGCGGCCAGACAATCTCATTTAGATTTGCATTATAGGCGAATGCACTGGCAGGAATGCTCTCCATGCTGCCTTCAAACATAACCTTGCTGAAATCACAGCTGGCAAAAGCACTGGAAAAAAGACTCGTAATATTCGCCGGAATTGTCAGCGTTCCAGTCAGTCCATCACAGTACTCAAAGGCATTATTTCCGATTGTTTCCAATCCGCTGCCCAATTTAATCGAGGTAATATTGTCATTCCGCTGAAATGCATACCCACCAATGTAGGTAACGCTGTCTGGGATCACCAATTCGCCTGTGATGTCACAGCTTCGGAACGCGTTGGACTGAATGGTGGTAACACTGTTCGGAATTGTAATCTTTGTCAGGCTGTCGGCACCGTCAAATGCGCCGGAGCCGATTTCTTCCAGCCCCTCGGGCAGAACAATGCTTTTCACGCCTGTGCCCTCAAAGCAGCCTTCCCCAATGGTTTTTAGCTGGCTGCCTTCGGCAAATGCAATGGTTTCCAGATTCTCGCAGTTGCCGAAAACGCAGTAGCCGAGCTCCGTTACCTTAGCAGGAATTTCAATGCTCTTGAGATTTACAAAATCAGAATGAAAACCGTTGCCGAATGTCTGATCGGCAATGGCAACCGTATCTTCATCGAGAATTACCGTAGTGGTCTCAGAACCTTCGGTCATAAGATCGGAATTGACACAGAGAGTGAGAATCTTCTCATTGCTTGGGGTATTCACATAGAGAAGCCCCTGTGCGCTGTCATAAGAAAAACCGGTGCCCTGAAATACAGCTGCCGCTTCCTCTTGTGTGAATTCGCAGTCGGCGAACGCGCTCCGTCCCACGTGGGTGGCAGTCCCGTTGTAGGTCACGGAGGTGAGGTCGTCACACCAGTAAAATGCAAAGTCGCCAAAGCTCGTTACCGTGCTGGGGATGGTCACCTCAGCAATTTTTGTACAGCTAAAAGCATTGCTGCCGATGTGAGTGATACCTTCGCTTATCGTCACCTCTGTGACAGTACTTTCCCGGCCATACGGGTCAAACATCCACGGCGCATAGGAAAAATCCTTCATAGCACCGGTTCCGGTGATGGTGAGGGAATGAGTAGCCCCGTCATCGTTTTCTGTCAGGTACGCCGTGATGCTGCCGTCCTGTGCGGCGGATACATCCCATGGATTACTCTGCGTCCCCTCGCCGGCCGAATCTCCTTCCCATGCAGCTGTAACCGAAGCCGGGACGAGCGACACCAGCATGGCAAGTATCACTGCACAAGCCAATAATCGTTTTCTCATTTGTTGCTTTCCTCCTTTAATTTTAGATCTGTTTTCTATTATTGATACCCGAACACATCGGGCGGATGGCCTAAACAGTCTGCGGAATACGGGTTGAGTTGATTTGCCCACTCCCGTCACGCTTTAAAAAGAACGTAATTTTATTTCATACCAACTTTTTTGCGTTGAAATTGATACAACTTTATTCTATATATTTCATTATATTTAATAAAAACAGAAAAATCAAGCATTTAGGCAGTGAATTCATGTAAAAAATAGACGTTTTACACTGGATGCCAAGAATGCAGAAAAGGAAAAGCAGTTTGCCGTATTTTGTCAGAAGCTTTTCGGTAAGGAGCATTACCGGCAGAAATCAAAAAACAAATGCAGGAGCTGAAACAGGAAATAGAATGCTTGAAGAACCCAGAACTGCCGCAGGATTACAGCGCAGACCAAATCAAGGCTTGGCCGGAAGCGTTAAAGCCAAACCAGAATGAAACAGCCGTTCATTTTTTTGATGGAAAAAATCGAAAGTAAAACTAAGACCGCACTTAAAATACAGAGTACTTTAAATGCGGTCTTAGGTGAAATTGGAAGGGGTGGACACTTTAGATGCTACTTCCGGCGCGAGCATCCTGCCCGGACAAAAAGAAAAGAGTCCGAACGCAAATTGCGTCCAGACTCAGTCTGGTGGAAGGGGTGGACACTTTAGATGCCACTATAAAAATTCAGACCCAGGAAGAAGGATTTTCAAAATCGTCACTGAATTTGATGTAATTTGGCTATTCCTCAGATTCATCTGCATCATTAACAATCTGCGGCAGAGAATCAACATCATTTTTTTCAGCAAGTAAATTAAATAGAGTGATAAAATTCTCTACAAAAGAATCGATTTTTTCTCGGTTTTCATTGCACCAAAACGAAAAAAGAATATTTTGATCTCCTAAAGCATTTTCAGTTTGAGCGTACCAATGTTTAAAATCATCTGTACTATATTTGTCTGCGTCTAATGGCCAATGATTAAAACATACATCATAACTCAGATTTTTTGCTCTAGAAGAAAAATTTTGAAATTTAATAAAAATCGCATGATCTTTAAGAAATTTGAACAATTCCTGTTCAATGACCAAAGGCAAAAAAAGAAAATTACCAAACTCTGCGATAGTTTTTGCTTTCTTCTTATATTCCTTTTTGTCAGGAACATCTCCATCGAGAATAATAATATTATTTCTAAACTCCGGGACTTTCTTTTCTGCCAATTGAACGTAGTTTGTCCAGCCTAAATCTATATCAATAAAATTCATATATAATTCCAAGTTGATATCTAATGAATTTTTTAATACATACTGCAAAAATGCAATTGCTCTTGTGTCCTCACAATAAATATTAATCTTGCTTTCGCCTAAAGGAACTGAAAGATTAATATCTTTGAGCACATCGCTCAGTTCACTAGTTGTTGAAATATTCTTAGGCATGATAGTACGTTTTCCCTCCTCATCATACTGAGGTTCCAAATAAACTATAGAACTATCGTATGCATATAGAGGAAGATTTATTCCTTTATCGAGACGTTCTCTTCTTTGCAATTTATTTACAGCTTGCAGAATAATAGGAGAATGTGTCGTAAAAACAATCTGAATTTTATAATCCCGGGCGGCTTCCCACAGATATTCAATTAATTTTGATTGAGAAAATCCATATAAAGTTGCATCAAGTTCATCTATAAGTAAAATACCTCCCCTATAATCTTTTTTATATTGCTCTTTTAGGCGTTTAAAGGAAAGTACAGCTAAAATAATTCTAGTAATGTTTCCTTCCCCGGCGGAATTTGTAAAAATATCATGTGTATCATCACTGACACCCGCAAAAGTTCTTGATGAGGTTCCTTTCTCCAGGCCAACAGAAGGTTTGCCCTCTATATTGTGAATAGAAAGAATAGTTCTATAGTTATCGATACAGTATTCTAATTCTTCATTTGTAAGCGTAGATGGAACTGTATGTGTTTTTCCTGTTTCACCAATAGGGAATAAACGGCTTAGGCTTAGGAAATAAACCGGAAGTTGTATATAGCCAGCACCTTTTGAACGACTCTCCGCATTCCAAAATCTTAATGTAGAAGGTCGTCCACTTTGCTTTCTTGCAATACTTTCAACAGTAAAACTATCTTGTTTATATACGCCGTTATGTAAAATTAATTTCCACCTATGTTCGCCAATTTTATCATGAATTGGTGAAATTTTAAACTTTTCACTGAATTGAGAACGAAAGTTATAACCATCAACAGTTTTACAACCATACATAGGATGGTCTTTAGATGAAATGGTAAATGGTTGTCCGATCATACCAAGCACTGTTGTTTTCTGTGTAGCATTCCGCCCAGAAATCGCAGTAATACGCTTTCCTAAAGCAAAAGAGACATGACTAAAAGCACGGAACCGCTCTATTTCAATATTCCTGATAATCATGCTCCACCTCTATTTCCTCAGATTGATTGTAATATTATTATCTTTCAGCTGTTCTGAATTAGGACAACAATTGATATCGGAAAAAATCATCAATTCAGAAGCAGCACCTTTGTTGGCCGCACTATACGTTAGATCAAACTTGCGAATCGAAAAATCAGCATACAACTCAACGATTTCATTTACATCATCATATGTAATAATCCAAGGTGCTTTAATTTCTTGAGTAATCACATCACGAATTCGTTGATGATCCTGATGTGTAAAAAAATTCTTATATAACTTTTGCCCTTTATTATAATACGGAGGATCAAAATAAAGAAAAAGATTATCACCAAAAGTAGGTATGTAATTTTTAAGTAAGCTGATTATATCTTTATTATAAACAATAATGCTTTTTTTGTATTTTGAAATCTCGGAAATTTTTGAAATTAATGCATTTTTATTAAACCTCACATCAAGTTTCCATTCGCCCGACTGTGAGTAACCGCCAATAGGTCCTGCATTTAAAATTCCTGAACGGTTTGTTCGATTTAGAAATAAAGTTGCGAAAGCTAAGTCCACAGAATACGCTCTTGCAGCTGTATATACTTCCCTCTGTTTATACCATTCTGTAATTGTTATTGGAGTTTTGGTTATTCGCTCAATTAGTTCATCAGGAGATTCTTTAACAGCTCTCCAAAAAGAATATATTGCTTTATCGTAATCATTGATAACAATAGTATCTACTACGCCATTTAGGAGCAAAGAGAGAGCCACACCAGCACCTCCAGCAAATGGCTCAATATATGTACAACTAGGAATACTAAGGTTCTCAATCGCTAAACTAATAAATTTTGCCAAACGATATTTTCCACCTGGATAGCGTAAAGGTGATGGATTCGACACATCTTTCACTCCCTTCATATAATATTCCAAATTAATTATAGCGCATTTCGCTTGTAAGTTCAATTGATATTTACTAATTTAGGTTCCCTGTATGAGTATTTTATATCAGTGCTGTTTTTGTTTTTTTATTGCGGTATCCAGTTCATACCCTCCGACAAACCGGATCCTTATTTGAGAGGCAGAGAGTACGGTCACTTGTTCGATGATTCTTCTGATGAAGTCATCGTTAAATTCAGTGAGGTTCATGTTTTCTCCGTTGTTGATATAAATGAGAGCCTGCTGGTATTGGTATTCCAGAGCTTGATTCTCTATCTTTTTCTTTTGGATTTCCTGCAGCTGGCTGGTGAGATCCATCTTCTGCTCTGAAAGCTGCCGAAGCTTGGCTGCGTAGAAGTCGCTGTCACCGCCTTGTGCTACGATCTTGACTAAGGCGGACATTTCCTGCTCCAGCTTGTTGATTTGCTTTTCCAGTGATTGAGGAGTGACTTGGCTCCCGGAAAAGAGGATAATGTTCTCTTGGACATCCCGGAGGTTTTGCATGATATCATCCTTGTCACCGGCCACGGTTTGAACGCACTGCAGGATTGCCTGATGTAATGCTTCCTCGGATAGGGTCGGAGAGTGTTGGCAATACTTCGTGCCGAACTCAAGGCGGCTGATGCAACGCCAGACAACTTTTTTCTTGCCCTTTTTAGACCAAGTGGTTC
>CALYAR010000037.1 GCA_944393585.1 uncultured Clostridia bacterium
CAGAGAAGAAATTTTTCGCGATGCAAAACTCCTGATCGACCATCTGGGATGCTTTCACGGCGGCCTGATCGGCTATGTAGAGGAATATCACTCAATCGGCCTGAGTGAAGAAAACTACCAAAGCTGCGTTGATGCTTTCCGGGAACAGGGAATTTATTCAAAGCAATAAGTTTATCCATAGAAAATATCCAAAAAAGCTCCTCGCTATTTTGAGATTGCCAAACCTTGGCTGATCCTGCCGGGGAGTTTTTTATCTGCGATTTTGAATTTTTTCAAAAATTTGAACAGAACAAATGCAAAAGACCCGTTGCAAGCGTCGTACCATATGCCCTGCAGCAGGCCTTTTTCATTTATATTTAATATTTTAAGTGAGGCTGTTTTATGACTGGAAACCCAGCTCTACTGCTTTGAAGTTTGTCTCCAGCATTGCTGTTTTCGTTGCCGGAACACTCTTCTTTACACCTTCTTTGAGTTCGTCCAGCGTCATAAGGCCGGATTCTTTCACAAACTTGCCGAGCAAAATCATATTAGCCGATTTCCGCATTCCCATATCAGCGGCAATTTTCGTTGCGGGAATTGCAATCGCCGTGACATCCTTACGATGGATCTCCTGCGTAATCAGTGAGCTGTCGATTGCGATATATCCACCCGGAACAACAGTATCTTCAAATTTCTCCAAAGATGGCTTGTTCATTGCAATCAGCATGTTCGGCGTTACAATATAGGGCGATCCGATGGGCTCTTCAGAGATAATGACACGGCAGTTTGCCGTACCTCCGCGCATTTCCGGACCATAGGAAGGAAGCCAGGATACTTCTTTGTGAAAAGCAAGTCCAGCGCTGGCCAGCACCTTGCCGATGAACAGGATACCCTGTCCGCCAAAGCCTGCCAGAATAATTTCATTATGCTGATTATTCATATTACTCTTCCCCTTCCTTTGTCTTGTCTTTATAAACACCCAAGGGATACTGCTTCATCATGTTCTCACGCAGCCAATCCAGTGATTCGATCGGGTCCATCCCCCAGTTGGTCGGACAGATCGACAGCACTTCCACCAAACTGAAGCCTTTGCCCGCAATCTGCGTTTCAAATGCTTTTTTAATTGCTTTCTTTGCCGCTTTTACATTTTTTACACTGTCTACGCTCACACGTTCCAGATATGCGGACCCCTCCAGCGTTGCGAGCATTTCGCACACATTGATCGGATATCCCTGCGTTTCCGTCTTACGGCCGTAGGGCGTGGTCTGTGTAATCTGGCCCACCAGCGAAGTCGGAGCCATCTGACCGCCGGTCATGCCATAAATTGCATTGTTGACAAAAATAACGGTAATGTTCTCTCCGCGTGTTGCAGCATGGACGGTTTCTGCCGTTCCGATCGCAGCCAGGTCGCCGTCGCCCTGATATGTGAATACAACGTTTTCCGGGTGAACCCGCTTAATGCCGGTTGCTACCGCCGGAGCACGGCCATGCGCTGCTTCCTGCATATCGCACTCAAAATAATTGTATGCCATAACGGAACATCCAACCGGTGCAACACCGACTGTCGTCCCCTCAATCCCCAATTCATCAATGACCTCTGCAACCAGCCGGTGAATAATCCCGTGCGTGCATCCAGGGCAATAATGGGAGCTAACATCTGTTAAGGAATGTGGTCTTTCAAACACGATCGCCATTATTTGTCACCTCCAACCATTTTTTTGAAGCTTGCTATAATCTCATCCGGTACCGGTACAACGCCGCCGGTTCTTCCGAAAAATTCAACCGGGCATGCGCCGTTTGCAGCCAAACGGACGTCGTATACCATCTGTCCGGTGCTCATCTCCACACAAAGCATTCCCTTTACACGCTTTGCCGTCTCCGCCAGAATTTTTTCCGGGAACGGGAAGAGCGTGATCGGACGGATCAATCCAACCTTGTATCCTTCTGCACGAAGAGTTTTAATTGCATTTTTTACAATTCTCGCCGTCGTTCCATACGCAACAAAAACATACTCGGCATCGTCAATCATGCTCGCTTCATAGCGAACCTCTTTTTCTTTGATTACCTGATAACGCTGCTCTCTCTCCAAAACCAGCTTTTCCAGATCCTCCGGCTGCAGGTACAGAGAGTTTATAATATTTTTCTTCCGCTTCATATGCGTTCCGTCGGTTGCCCAGGTTTTCTCCGGCAGATCGGAAGCGCCTTTGCCGACATTCTCAAACGTAACCGGTTCCATCATCTGGCCGAGCATTCCGTCGCCCATGATCATAACCGGAGTCCGATAGCGGTCTGCAATATCAAATGCTTCGCCGGTCAAGTCAACAATTTCCTGAATGGAGGCCGGAGCCAGAACTACCATATGATAGTCGCCGTGGCCGCCGCCTTTGGTCGCTTGGAAATAGTCCGACTGCGCCGGCTGAATGCCGCCGAGGCCGGGCCCCCCGCGCACAATGTTTACCACCAGGCACGGAAGATCCGCACCTGCAATATAGGAAATTCCCTCCGATTTCAAACTGATTCCAGGCGAGGAAGAGCTGGTCATAACACGCGCGCCTGCTCCTGCCGCGCCATATACCATATTAATCGCCGCAACTTCGCTTTCTGCCTGCATGAAAAGCCCGCCTGCCTTTGGCATTTTCTTCGCCATGTAAGCGGCAAGTTCCGTCTGAGGTGTAATCGGGTATCCAAAAAAGAACCGGCAGTTTGCGCGGATGGCTGCTTCCGCCAGCGCTTCATTTCCTTTCATTAATACTTTATCTGACATAATGGAAAAACCTCCTTCTTTCTTATTTTTCAACCGTGATTACACAGTCCGGGCACATTGTTGCACAAAATGCGCACCCAATACATTTGTCCATTTCCAAAACCTCAGCGGGGCTGTAGCCTTTTTCATTGAGTCGGTCTTTTGACAGTTCAATAATTTTTTTCGGACAGACTTCAACACACAATCCGCACCCCTTGCACCTGTCCTCTCGAAATGTTACTTTTGCCATTGTATACACCCCTTTTATCAGATTCCTCCCAAAACAGCATCAAAGCCAATCGGGAGTTAAATTCAGGGAAAGCTCAAATGCTTTGTCTTTCAGCTCCCCGGGAAGGTTCGCGACTACGTCGCGCACCCCTGTATAAAACCGGACTGGAATCCCCAATTCCTGTGCCGCATCTTCCAATTCCTGTGCGTTTTCCAAAAGGATCTCAGTCGTCGTTTCGTAAGATATATTGGTATTGTTGATCAAAGCTGTTGCCTTAAGGCGCGAAGCGGACTCAATGGAACGGACCATATCGATGATTTCCTGCTTGCTTTCCGTCAGCGGCCGCTTTAAGTTGGCTACCACCAGCATTTCATGGTCGAACTTTTGAATTCTGGCATGGTACTGCCCTACGGCAATTGCACCGTCGTCATCTCCGCCAAGATCTAAAATGGCAGAATCATAATCCCCGTCAAAAGCGGCGTTGATTTCTCCCGGCAGGGAAGGAAGATCCACATTCGAATTGGCAAATTCCGGGCAAATCAAACGAACTCCTGCTTTTTCAAGACGCTTCTGCGCGTCCTTGGTTCGAAAATAGGGATTCACGACATCCATGTCGCAGATGACTGTCTTTTTTCCCTTTGCAGCTTCCGCAAGGGCAAAATTGACGGCAATTTCCGTTTTTCCGCTGCCGTAGTGGCCGGTAAAAACCGTAATTTTCTTGCTCAAAACCGGAAGCCCCCTTTCTGTAAAAACAAGTAAAAAAGCGATAAAATAAAATCACAAGTTCTCGGCCTTTCAAATCAACTTGTGATTTTCGTTTTCTCCGCGCAACTTATTTTTCTTCCTTGGCTTTTCACGATTATTAATAAAAGCAAAACCAAAATGCTTATTTCTGCCTGTCCATGCTTTCTTTTGGACATTGCTTTTATTAATCTATTCTATCATTTTCGACAGAAAAATTCAAGTTTTTTGTGATATAGATTCTATATTTGCCTGTTTTCATTAAAAAATTATCCACTTTTTTCAGCATGATTAATGAGATAACCAACGAAAGCATACCAAACAGCACACACCAAAGCTCATTTTGCAAAAATATCTGCGTACAGAAAAAAACGGAAAGCATGAGAAGAAGCGGCATAATGTATACAATCAAAGCTCCAAATAATACGCTGGAATCGGCAATCTCAATCACGACATTATCGCCCGGTTTCGCTTCAACCAGATTTTGCGCGCGGACGGTTTTGGTCGTGGGCGCACAGCCCCCTTTACACATCGCGCAGTTTTCACCGCAGGCCGTCGCACGCTTGACATTGACCAGCGCATAGTCATCCATAAGTTCTTCTACGATGGCAAGCTGCCTCATTCCAATGCCTCCTTGTAATCCTTTGCTGTCTCCAGCAAGGTCCTTGCGTGCGCCTGCGCCTCTCCGGAATCCCCCATTCCAGACATGATAGCCGCCAATTCTCTTACCCGCTCATCCTCATTCAACAGGCGCACGGAGGTCAAAGTCTCCTCCTCATCCGTAAATTTTTTCTCAATCAGGTAATGACGGTCTGCCATAGAAGCAAGCTGTGCCAGATGCGTGATACACAGAACCTGCTTGTGACGTGAGATCCGCGCCATCTTTTCTGCAATTTTCCGTGCCGTATCACCGGATACGCCGGTATCAATTTCGTCAAAAATCATCGTATCCGCATCTTCTTCACGCGAAAGCACAGTCTTAATGGCCAGCATGACACGCGAAAGCTCACCGCCGGAAGCGATTTTGGACAAAGGAGCCGGAGGCGCGCCCGCATTGGTAGAAATCAAAAACTCTACGCGGTCAATCCCCTTATCGGTAAATTTATCGTGCAGCTCCACAGCGATCACAAACTTTGCTTTGGGCATATTGAGCTCCAAAAGTTCCGTTTCAATTTGCTTCTGCAATCGGGCAGCGGCGTTTTTCCGGACTGCCGACAGCCGAACCGCTATTTTTTTCAGCTGATTCTTTTTCTCTTCCAGCTCTTTCGACAGCCTGGCAATCTGTTCTGCCGAGCTCTCAATCTGCGCAAGCTCTGCCTGAGCTTTCTTCCCATATTCCAGAATTCCTGCAATATCCATATTATACTTGCGCGTCAAAGTCCTCAGAAGCTGGGCCCTCGCCTGATACTTGGAGAGCTTTTCCGGATCAAATTCCAGAGCGTCCCGGAACCTTCCTACCGTTTCTGCAATATCCGTCAGTTCGTATTGCACATCAACCAGCCTGGTATAGAGCTCTTCATATTCCCGGCCGGCATCCAGGATTTCACCCAAATGCCGCACCGAAGCTGCTACGGAATCCGAAGCACTTTCGTCCTGCGCATAGAGCAAGGCATAGGCAGCTTCTATATTCTGCGAGAGAGATTCGTAATTCTCCATGTTTTTAATCTTTTCCGCCAAAGCCTCTTCCTCTCCGGCGGTAAGCCGTGCCTTTGATATCTCTGCAATCTGATGACGCAGCAGGTCGGCACGGTATTCCTTTTCGCTTTCGCTCATGGAAAGCGATTTCAGCTTAGAGCGGAGCGCCTTCAGATTCTCATAACACAGGCGATATTCCTCCAAAACAGGCTGAACCTGTTCTTTTGCATAAGCGTCCAGCAGACGCAGATGGGAACTTTCCGACAAAAGCGTCTCATTATCATGCTGTCCGTGAATGTGAATGAGATGAGGTGCCAACGCTCTCAGCACAGAAGCAGCGACAATCCGGCCGTTTACCCTGCAAACGCTTCTCCCATCGTCTGAAACAGTCCGCGCAATGACCAAGCCGTCTTCTTCCCAGGAAATTCCCGCCTCTTCTACGATCGCTTTGATATTTTGGTTATTGGCAACGTCAAACAACGCTTCGCAAGCTGCGGAGCGTTCTCCATAACGAATGATTGATTTACTGGTCCGTCCTCCCAAAATGAGATTGATCGCGTCAATAATAATCGACTTGCCCGCGCCCGTTTCACCCGTCAAAATATGAAAGCCGGATCCAAATTCAATCTGGGCATCGCGAATGACAGCGATGTTCTCAATATGCAGATTGGTAAGCATATCCTCAATCAGCCCCTATTTTCAAAAAATTTTTCAAACGCTGTACAATATTCTGGGCATTTTCTTCCGACTGACAGATCAAAAGCAGAGTGTCATCGCCGCCGATCGATCCCAAAATCTCACCGCCTACCAAGTGATCGATCGCAGCACCCGCAGCCTGCGCCATACCCGCATGTGTTTTAATCACTATCGTATGAAGCGCAAAGCTGATTCCTACCACAGCCTGATTTAAAATTAAAAGATGCTTTGTCGTTGAACTGGAGTTTGCCGGCTTTGGCTGGATGTACTTATAGTTGCCTTTGGAATCGGCCGCTTTTATCAGCCCCAATTCTTTCATATCCCGCGAGACTGTTGCCTGCGTTGAGTCGAACCCTTCTTTTCGCAGCAGCTCAATGATCTCTTCCTGGGTGGTCAAATCGTGATTTGCAATCAGTTCCAATATCTTGGCATGTCGTTGATATTTCATCATGGTTTTCTCCTTTAATAGGACAGTTTTTCATATAGAATGTCATAAAAATTCGTATGATTCGCCTGAATTAACTGCGTCGAATTCTCGGATTTCTGCACTGCCACATAATCGCCTTCCTGCAAGGTAATTTCGTCGGCACCATCAAAGCGCACAATCGCCTTAGGACTATAAGAGGCAGCAAATTCTATGGTAAGATTTTTGCTGGTGGGAACTACGATAGACCGAGCAAGCAAATTATGCGGACAGACCGGGGTAGCCAGCACCACTTCAGCCTCCGGATCGATAATGGGGCCGCCGGCCGAAAGCGAATATGCTGTTGAACCAGTCGGAGTCGCCAAAATCAAGCCGTCGGCCGTACAGCTTTGTATTAACTTCCCATCCAGATAGAGCTGAACCTGGATCATGCGCAGCATACTAAACCGAGATACTATCACGTCATTTAACACATCTGCCGTTTTGATCAATTCGCCGTCCCGGTAAACACAGGCGTTTAGCATCATTCTTTTTTCTATGGTATAATGGCCTTCCAATATATGATTGACACATTCCAGCATCCCCGCCTGCTCTGCTTGTGCCAAAAAACCCAAATGTCCCAAGTTAATTCCCATAATTGGAAGGCGAAACCGGCTGGCGTCTTTCGCAGCGTGCAAAAGTGTTCCGTCCCCTCCCAATACAATAGCAAAATCAGCGGAGGAAAACAGCGTTTCCTTCGGACAGTACCGCGCAAACGGAACCGCCCCCATAAAACGCTCTTCCAGCAGCAGCGCGGCACGGCCATGCAAATAGTCGCATAATTCTTTTGTGACGTTTAGATCAAGATCCTTTTCCGGATTTGGAATTATTGCAACATTCATGAATTTGCTCCTCTATTATTGTATATTTATTCACTCCATTGTTTATTATACCGTCTTTTTTGAATGTAATCAATAGTTTTCTTCAAATAATGAAAACCGGATCTGATACAAACCAAATGAATTGTGTCCGTGCCGAACCTTAAATCCACGCATTATAATAATATTGAGTCCCGTCGCTCGCTGTGATTCTCCAAACTGCGACAGCAGTAAACGATTTGTGATACGTCTTGGTTTCATCCACCCGATAATGAATGGAAATATCGGCAATGGTTGTCTGCTGATCTGTTTCACGGGAGAATTCAATCAGCGCACTGGTAACAGGATGGACAAGAACTTTTCTGTATCCGCTTTCTGTATCAAGGGGGTTGAGCCAAATTCCCTGAATATCCAGCTCTCCCGCGGCCGTTAGGGTTACCCGGATGGAAATATCGTCTACCGTCATCCCTTCGGCAGCCTGAACAATCCGGTAAGCGACTTGCTGCATCCCCTCTTCTAACATTTCTACTGCTGCATTTTGCAAATCAAAGCCCAGTTCCGTCAAATACGGTTTTAATTTTTTCCAGGCAGAACCAGATGATGAGTCAAAGTATCCCGGCTCAATCAAATCCTGATAATGAAAATAATTTTCAGAAATTACAATAGACTTTTGCCCATTCCTTAATTCCAGTTCATTTCCAATGTGATCCAGCTCGGAGGATTCCGTTTCAAACTGCTTTAAAAAAGTATTTTCGACGTCCAATATGTTAATTAATTCCAGATTTCTTACCTTTGGTGTCCACTGGGGAATTGTGCCAGATTCCACATGAATCTGCCGTTTTTCCAAATAGGTGCATAATTCTTCAATCGTAGATTGTGATATCCATTGATCTGCAACCTTGCTGTAAACCAAATATCCTAACAGCGACAAATCAATTAGAATAAAAAGCAGAATAAAAATTGTTTTACTTTTCGACCAGTTCATTGTTTTCCCCTCTTTGCTTTTTATTCGATGATCTGCAGCTGTTCCGCTTGGAAGTGAACAAACCAGGATGGTTTGACTGCTTCATCGATTCCCGTATCCTGATAGCCTACATACATCTGATCAATCAGCGGAATCTCTTCTGAGGATGCTGCTGTCTGCAAGGCAGAATCAATCACCGATATGGACGCCGGCAGTTCTATTGTTCCCTGTCTTCGGTATATTCTCAAATACTGCCGGTACGAAATCAATTTATTGTCCTTAATTGTCAGTTCAATCGCGTCCTTTTCTTCTCCATCTACCAAAAGAGAGACAGGCAGAAAATCAATAGCATAATCAAAACCATATACCGCTTCTTCCGTTTCCTCCCGTCCAATATCACGATTAAAAAGCAATTCTGAATGACAACCAGTCGTTTCAATCATTTGTTCAATAAAATCTGCGGATAATTCTGTCGGACCGCCCTCACCATTGAGGGGAGGAGCCGCTGTTTCATCCGTTACCTGATATTCAATCAGCCCATCGGAATGAATTTTTAAAGTTGCATAATTCTCAACAAAGGTAATGCTTCCATTTTCATCTACGTATTTGCGCATAGTCTGCGCATTGACTTGGAACAAAGCCGCTATCGACTGAACCATAGCTTCATTGAATGATCCACTTTCGTCCTGCAGCGGATTCAGTGACTGGTAACTCAGATATTGAGATGTATCCAGGTTTAACATGACCATAGAATCAATTAAGACATTTTGCGTTTGAGAAGTGGCAGAATTCGTATTCTTATCAAAATTGACTTCGAAGGAAAAAACCAAATTCGTGTTTTTCCGATCGTTAGCCATAATTTCGACTGCTTCATGCAGCACCAGCGACGGATCAGAAACATAAAATTGATAAGTCTTTCCCGTATTTGTGTCCCGAATCAGAAACGCATACTGGCTGGAATAGACTGTTGGAAACCGAATAATAATCTGATTAAAATTATAGCCGTCTGTTTTATATTCGCAATGGTATATCCGGGAAAAAAATTCAGTTGTATAGGTAACACCATAATCCAAAAAAATACTGTCTTCCAGTAAAGATTCCTGCCATACTGAATCGGAAACGGCAATCGCCTTTTTATCAGAATGCGATAAAAAAATTCGTATGGCTTCGGTAATTTGATTCCAGACATCCGAAAAATAGACCTTATTCCTGGATAAAAGAATTTTCTCACCGTCGGAATGCAATAAAATACTGTTTGGAAAACCAAAAAAAGTCTCTGTTAAATTTTCCTGATACCAAACAGATTCTTTTTTGCTCGTTACAGACATAGAAAAAAGGCCCGTCATTCGATCTCCGGACCAAATCATTGCGGCCAGCACAATCGAGGCCAATATCAATAGCAGTAAAAAAAATGTCTTTGCCCTCTCTATTTTTTTATTCATTCTCAAATTTCATCATATGACATGATATATAAATGAAAATGGGACTCCTGTTTTTTACAAAGTTTAAATCTCTGCTGCAACAGTTTGTCCCAAGTTATTCATTTATGCCATCGGCGATAACTCTACAGAAGTACTCCGAATTGACAACTGACTAAGCTTATCAGTCAAATTCAATACCGACTTCGTAATGTCCACCTTCACAATCTGCACTTCCAAAACTTTCCCTTCTGCATAAAGAAGGAAATTGTTAGCTCCATCCGACAGATTTAATGAAACAGAATATAACCCGCTCGCACCGACGGAGGTAGTATTCGCTTTTCCTTCTTCAAAATAAATTTGATGGTATTTTCCATCAATGGCACTCTTTTTGTACACAGTTATCTGCGTCCCAGCTTTTGCAGTGGCTGATATGGTATAAATAGAATCTGTTGTTGTATCGTATAACTTTTCCGGACGTTTTACATAAATAATACCGCTACTCTCACTTGAACAATCCGACGCGAACTCAGCCGGAGCCGCCGCGGCCGCACCTGCAATGCTGCCGCCGATCATAACAGCCATCAGCAGCAAAGAAATGACTGCTTTCTTCATCTTGACCCCTCCTATATTACAAACATATATATTATAAGCTTATTCTTAAAAGATAAATAGAATAATCCACGGTTTTATTATATCTTATATATGTTACAGCCATATTACACTGAAATAAAAATCTTTTTACAGATTCATAATGTGTTCCAGCCTTATACTCATAAACAAAACCCTTCACTGTACCTGCTTTCAAAACGGGCACAAATTGTGTTTGAATATATTATATTTCAAATCTTGCTTTACCTGTTTCTGTTATTTCTCACCATCATAGGTTATTATCAAGATTCCAATTTCCTTTCATATTCCAAAATTTGAAAGGAATTTCAATTTTTTATTTGAATTCTTTTTCAACAATCTCATAACCTTTCCAGTTAAATTTTCACAAAACGAAAAAGGCCATTGCAAATGCAATAGCCTTTTATTATATCGTTTCGTGTAAAATCAACCTTTAACAGCACCAACCAGAACACCTTTTACAAAGTACTTCTGGACAAAGGGGTAAACAATAATGATTGGCAATACTGTAACCATCAAAGCCGCCATCTTTGTTGTATCCGAGTGAACCTGATGCTC
>CALYAR010000038.1 GCA_944393585.1 uncultured Clostridia bacterium
GCGCAGGCAGATGTGCACTGCCGCAATCGCGGTTTGTGATGGCTTTGCAAGAGACTGCGGCCGGGAACAGCTATTCCATCGGCTTGGAAGGACTAATTTGTATAACCGGGTGAGGGTAAAGCAACTACAAATATTCCCACCTTTAGCCGCCAACTGCTGCGGGTGGCGCATAAAGGTGGGAATAACAAAGTTTGTAGCCGGACACTTCGAATCAATCTTCAATATGCCAGATTTTCTTTAGTCGTTTTATGGTGAAATTTCCTGTGCCATAAGCAAAGCAGAGCCTGCGGATGCGAAACGTGGCGGAGACAGATGCAATATACGGACTTTGTCTTGCTGAAACCGGGCGGGATTATTCTATAACGAGGGAAAACAATGCCGCTCTGTGTAAGATTTTATTATTTTGGCGTTTGAAAGTCCTGACTATGGGACATTTGGTCTGGTATACTGGAATTGTCCAAACCTGGAATTCCGGAATTTGCACAGCAACACCAAAGAACCGAAAACGCCATCCGCATTCGACTGGATCAGCTGGGAGAAATCGAAATTACCAGCAAATAAAGTTATACATCAAAAGGAATATTCAAACATTGAAAAGGAGAGACATTATGGCACAGCAGGGCTTCATCAAGGAAAGCATGGAAGCAATGAAAAATAAGTATCCTGTATTTCGCGGGATGCAGGATTATCATGTCTTTATCGTTTTGTGCTTAAGATATTTTTTCTTCACCGAGGGAATGACTTTTGATCCGGAAATGGTAAAGGGCTTTTTGACGGATGGTGCAAAAGACGGCGGTATAGATGCGGTTTTTAATGATCCGAACAGCGAAGGCAATGATATGATCATTGTGCAAAGCAAATATTATGAAAAGACTCCGCTCAGAGGGGAAAATGTTGTTGGTGAACTGTATAAAATTACGGAAACGATCAAAGCGATTGATGCATGCAAAGTGTCGGATTACAGTGAGCAGGTTGTTTCTGCATATCGAAATGCGAAAAGTCAGATGGAAGATTCTGGCGTGATTCGGATTGCCTTTTTTACTTCATATGGTACGAAATCAACCAGGGAACGCGGGAAAATTGAAAAAGGTGCAGAGAGCATTTTCAAAAGTTATGACTTGGAGATGAATTTTCAATCTGATATCGAAGCACAGATTGAAACGATCGACAGCGGCAAGCTGTCTGTGGATTTTGACAAACTGGAGGTGGATAGACCAAACAATTGCCTTCAATACGAGGAATCCGTTATCGTAAATATTTCTGCACAGTCTTTGCAGGATTTGCAGAACCGCCGCAGAAATAGCTTGCTTGGTATGAATCTGAGATATTATGTTCGTCAGAAGGCAGTGGACGATGGTATTCAGCAGACTATTCAAAAGGAGCCAAAGAATTTCTGGTATAAAAACAATGGAATTATTATTATTTGCGACGATTATGAATTGGACGGGAAGGTTCTGAAACTGTATAATTTTTCCATTATCAATGGCGGACAGACAACCAATCGAATTGGGCGGATGGATATCCAGGAGGATTTTTACCTGCAATGTAAAGTTGTGAAACGAAAAGGAAAAACAATACCAGAAAGAGACACATTTGCACTCAATATAGCGGAAGCTTCCAACTCGCAGAAACCAATAAAAAAGGCAGACCTGAAATCCAATACACCGGAACAGATAAAGCTTAGGGAAAAACTGCATACAAAACAGGTGTATTATATAATTAAAAAGGGAGACAGAGCGTCAAAACAATACAGCGAACCCTATCAAGTTGCAAGCCTTGAGCAGGTAGGCAAACTAAGTTTGGCTGCAGTTTTGCAAATGCCAGGATCAGCGCGCAGCAATTCTCAACAAATGTATAAAGATGAGTATTATCAGCTGATATTTGGCGCAGATGCAAAGGAAGGAATCATTGCAGACCTGCTGAAAATATCGTATTACTACGATTGCTTTTTGAAAACAGAAATCCAAAACCGCGGCTATGACGAAAAAACAGTCCTTCCTATGCTGAAAAACGGCAAGACATTTCAGCTTGCTGCAATAGGATTTCTGTGTAAAATTTATAACAAAGTATTTACCTACGACACTATAGCGGCCGCTGTTGGCAATACCGATGAACTAAAGAGAATACTTTGCCGCACGGATGGAATAACGCAAATTATTTCCAACAATGTCCAGAATGAGAAAGAAACCTTCTTTGATATTTTCAGTGAGATTGGTGAGGAGGTGTTGGGACACTGTTTTTCGGATGCGTTAGATGATGCGGAAGATGAGCAACGCACATTGGCACCCTCAGACTACCTCAAATCGGATAACAACTATTATAAACATGTGCTTAAACGGTTGTGGCGTGTGTATAATAAAAACAAGACACTGGCATCCGCAATTGATATGATTTGCAAAGCGGAAAATACGTAAAGGCAGGGCGTTAGGCGGGGCATTGCCAATGAAGAGGGATTCCCTCTTGCAGTAAACAACCAAAAGCCCGCAGACCCTTTTTGTCACTGGCTCTGCGGGCTTTTATAGATCTGAGGATTAAAGGGAAGAAGGCGGCTGAGGTAAGAGGACGCTTTGGGCGGCTTACCTTTACGGCTGCACCGCTTTTACCGTAACTTTCACCGTGTCTCCCGGCTGCTTGCCTATTTTGGCCCGGATGTCCTTGCGAATGCCAATGATATAGCAGACAGAGCCGTCCTCGTGCTTTACGCCCATATTCACAATGCTGCCAGAATAGGGCTCGCCGTCGAAAGTGATCTCTGCTTTTACCCGCCCTTTTCCAAACTCTTTGCGGATATCATAGGGAAACCGTACATATGCGCCGCCTTTTTCGGGAACAGGCTCAATATTTGCCTGAAATTCATAATATTCTTGACTCATTTCTCATACTCCTTTTTGATGCATTCCATATAAAGCGGGTTTCCGGGTTAGCTGCACCGGGCCATTCTTGGCGGAACAGTCGATCATCGCGCATATTTTTGCCGATATTCCCCCGGGCTGAGGGCGGCGTATTTGCGGAATACCCGGGAAAAATGGCTGGGGGAGGCAAACCCCAACACGGTTGTGGTGCTGCTGTGCGGCTGCGCGGTGGAGTGCCCCTGGGCCGACAAGGTCAAGGCCATCCTCTACATGGGGCTGCCCGGCCAGGCAGGGGGCGAAGCCATTGCCGACCTGCTCTACGGCCGGGCCGAACCCGGCGGCAGGCTGGCGGAAAGCTGGCCCTTCACCTACGGCGATGTGCCCTCGTCGGAAATCTACGGCAAAACCAAGGACGCCCTGTATGAGGAGGGCATCTATGTGGGGTATCGCTTCTACGAAAAAGCGGGGGTACCCGTGCGGTGGCCCTTTGGCTTTGGCCTGAGCTACACCAGCTTTGCCTATTCCGACC
>CALYAR010000039.1 GCA_944393585.1 uncultured Clostridia bacterium
CCAATGCCTTTCAGCTGTTTCTTCAATACACAAAACGCCCCTTTCGTCATTATTTCTCTTAATAATACCATACAGCGGCCCATTTTACAAGACCTGGCCGGGCAATTTTATGAAAAAACGAATGGCAGATATTCCATTTCATTTCTTTGCCAAAGAAGGTCACTCCTTTAGAATAACCCTTCCGCCAGGTTTTAAACGGCTTTTTCTATGTACTTGCCAAGAAAGATTATTGAGGTAGCAAAAGGCTTAGCGTTCCTTTTCATACACTTCCCGTTTTAAGATGCCTACAAACGGATAGTTGCGGTATTTTTGATCATAATCCAGACCATAGCCTACTACAAACTCATCGGGAATATCAAAGCCGATATAGTCCACATAAACATCTGCTTTCCGCCGTTCAGGCTTATTTAAAATTGTGCAGATCCGCACATCAGCTGGATTCCGCGAAAGCAGCAATTCCTTTAAATAGCTGAGCGTCAAGCCGCTGTCCACAATGTCTTCCACAATTAAAACATTCTTTCCTTCAATGGATTCGTCCAAATCTTTCAAAATTTTTACAACGCCGGAAGACTTCACTCCCGATCCGTAACTTGAAACATCCATAAAATCAATTTCACAGGGAACGTCTATTTCGCGCATGAGATCAACTGCAAACATGACGCTTCCCTTTAACACGCTGACGAGAAGCAGTTCCCGGCCCGCATAATCTTGATTGACCCGCCGCGCCAATTCTTTTACCTTAAGCGCGAGTTCTTCTTCTGAGATCAATACCCGTTCAATATCCTTGTTCATAAACCCTCCTAAAATTTGATCATTAGTATATTTTTCGTATCGTCCGAGATGCAGAATCTCGAATCGATATGATTTCCCACCTGCATGATACCTGCCCCGCAGCAGATAATCGGTACCTGATTTCGCTTCTCCAGCGGGATCTTTCGGTCAATGAAATAGTCCTTGACTTTTTTCCGTCCTCCCAGTCCCAGCGGATAAAAAAAGTCGCCCGGCCTGCGCGAACGAATGAGAACCGGTCCGCTTACTTTATCGGCATCAAAATAAAACCCATTCTCTTCAGAGCGTTTTGCGGTCCCCATCCAAACATTCCTGCAAAGCGGTTCAACCCACACAAACTGATCGCGTTTCAGTTCACAAGAAAAATGGTTCGTCTCTTTCTCCGGTTTACCACACAAGACCCGAACACAACCCTCTTCCACTTGTACCGCTATCTGATTGTGATACCAAATCTGTTTTGCAGATCCCCTTTGAATGGCAGACCAAACCGTCCAATACCAGCCAAACTCCGGAAAAACTTTCAAATTCCATTGTGCAAATGTATTTTTTAGGACCCGAATACAGATGGCAAAACCAGCATTCAAAATTTCATCCCGGTGAAAGACCGCTTTTTTATCATCTTTTTCCACAAGCGCCTTTTTCATCATTTGGTCTGCTGCCTGTTCCAAGTAACAGCGGTCTGCCCGCACAAACTCGGAACTTTGAGCTAATGTCTGAACCAGATTGGGGTTATATTCCTGTACTAATTGGGGCAGAAGCTGATTGCGAATTCGATTTCTCGTCACAACATTTTCCTGATTTGTCTCATCTGTCACATACTCCAGCGACATCAAACGATTGTATTTCTCTACCTGCTCCCGGGTTAAATCCAAGATGGGACGGATTATTTTTCCGCGGGTGTATGGAATTCCTGCCATTCCATCTACTCCTGCGCCGCGAAGAAAGTGCATGATTAACGTTTCAGCATTATCGTTTCGGTTGTGTGCTGTGGCAATCCGGGCATCCGGTTTTTCGTGTGTCAATTCGTCAAAAAATGCATAGCGGACATCTCTGCCCGCCTCTTCCATCGAAATTTTTCTTTCCATGCACACTTGTTTGATATCTGCATCTTTTACTGTGAGCGGTATTTTCCACTTTTCACACAGATCCCTCACAAACCTTTCATCTTGATCCGAAGCTTCTGCACGCAAATGATGATTGACATGAGCAGCTTCGATTTGAATCCGGCAGCGATCTGCCAAATACCGCAGAATGGAAAGCAGGCATACAGAATCTGCTCCCCCGGATAAAGCTACAATCACACGATTGCAGCCAATTAGCATATCATAACGATTCATTGTATTTTCTACCTGCTTGACAATGAAATAAGCGTCTCGTTCCACCTACCTGCAGCTCCCATTCTATTGTGCATTGTATTTGTTCGTAATTTCCAAAAATTTCGTATATTGTCCGGCCCAGCCCAGCTGAACTGTACCAACTTCCCCATTTCTATGCTTTGCAATAATACATTCGGCCAATCCCTTGTTGTCTTCTTTTTCCGGATTGTAATACTCGTCCCGGTACAGGAACATCACAATATCTGCATCCTGCTCAATCGCACCGGACTCTCTCAAATCCGACAAACGCGGCCGTTTGTCCTCGCGGGTTTCCGGCCCGCGCGATAGCTGGGACAGTGCTATGACCGGAATGTTCAGTTCTTTTGCCATAATTTTTAAAGAACGCGATATTTCTGATATCTCCTGCTGACGGTTATCTGATTTTCCATTTCCAGCCATCAGCTGCAAATAATCAATGATAACCAGTCCAAGACCTCTGGTCTTATCCTCTTTCAGTCTGCGGCACTTTGCCATAATCTCAGATACACCATTGGTAGAGGAGTCGTCCAGATAAATCGGAGCTTTGGATATCATCGGAAGCACGCGCATAATATCTTCAAAATCCTGCTCATTCAGCTCGCCGCTGCGCATTTTTTCTCCCTCAATCATTGCCTGGGAACATACAATACGATTTGCCATCTGATGGGCAGCCATTTCCAAATTAAAGATTGCAACCGGAACATGATCATGTATCGCCGCATATTCGGCTATGTTTAGGGCAAAGCTGGACTTTCCCATAGCGGGCCGGGCCGCTATCAATATCAAATCCGAATTCTGAAAACCCGAAGTTTTTTTATCCAAATAGGAAAAACCGCTCGCCACTCCCGTTACTTTGTTTTTATTCTTTGCCAAGTTTTGGAGATACTCATATGCTTCAGCCAAAACGCTGCGAATGTGAACGAGGCTGTCGAGCTCTTTTCCGTCGCGTACATTGTAGATGAGCTGCTCTGCTTTCAGCAAAATGGAACTGACATCTTCGCTTCCATCATAGCTGAGAGATTCGATCTGCTGTGCAACCTGAATCAAGCGGCGCAGCATGGATTTCTCCCGCAGAATTTCGATATAATAATCTAAATTAGCCGTCGTAATAATGTTCGTTGCCAATCGAACCAGATAATCTGTCCCTCCGGCGGCCGACAGCTGCGACTGACGTTCCAGTTCTTCCCCCACCGTCACCAGATCGACTGGTTTGGATTGGGAAGACAAGGATATCACCGCTGCATATACCAATTTATTCTGCTCATAATAAAAATCGTCTGCCGATACTTTTTCCACTATGGTATTCAGGCATTTGCGGTCGACCAGCACACTGCCAAGCACGGCCTGCTCCGCTTCCAGACTATACGGCATCGTTTTTGCGCTAAAATTGACTTCCATTTAGGGAAACACGCCCCTTCTACTGTTCCTGGGTTACGGTTACGACCAGTTCCGCAGTAACTCCGGTGTGCAATTTAACCGGTATCTTCGTCACACCCAAAGCTTTGATTCCATCTTCTAACGCAATTTTTTTCTTGTCGATTTTAATCTTATACTTCTCCAGCAGGATATCGGCAATTTCTTTGCTGGTAACTGACCCAAACAGTCTCCCGTTTTCTCCCGCTTTTGCTTTAATCTCTATTTTTATGTTGGAGAGCTTTTCTTTTAGCTCTTCCGCACGTTTCATCTCTTCCTGTTTCTGAAATTCCGCCGACTGATTTTTATTTGCCATTTCGGCCAAATTTTCCTTGGTAGCTTCTACTGCCAACCCTCTTGGGAAAAGATAATTCCGCGCATAGCCATCGGAAACTTTGATCAGCTGATCCTTTTTTCCCTGACCTTTCACATCTGCTTTTAATATAACCTGCATTACAATTCCCTCCTGTTTCTAATCTCTATTGCTTTGAATCTTTCACATATTCCTCCAGCGCATCGGTCAGCCTGTCTTTCGCCTCGGCCAAAGATACGCCTTTCATCTGACAGCCGGCCACCATGCGGTGACCGCCGCCGCCCAGTTTTTCCATAATAAGCTGCACATTGATCTCATCCAAGGAGCGTGCACTGATGATTACGGTTTCTTCTGCATAGCATAGGACAAAGGAAGCACTGATTCCATCAATGTCCAAAAGTTCATCCGCCGCCTGTGCTACAACAACACTGCGCTCATTCCTTGGAAAGCCATCTAAGTTACACGCCGAAACGGCCATATTGCCAAATACTACTTCTGCCGCTCCGACAATCTTCATCTTTTGCAGATATTCTTCCAAATTGGTACGGAACAAACGCTTGACAGCAAGAGTATCTACTCCATATTTTTTTAAGAAAGAAGCTGCTTCAAATGTGCGGACGCCTGTTTTAAAATTAAAGTTTTTGGTATCAACCACAATTCCTGCATACAGCGCCTCGGCTTCTGCCTTCGTGAGTTTTACATTTCCTCCGATATATTGCAGAAGTTCTGCAACCATCTCACAGGCTGAAGAAGCATACGGCTCATGGTATAGCAAAGCAACCTTCTCGATAAATTCCTCACCACGGCGGTGGTGATCAATTACGACCACACTCTTTGCCCGGCTTAAAACCTTAGGAGACTGCGTCAAAGACGGACGATGGACATCGACCACTACGAGCAGGGTTTTCGCATCCAATATTTCCAAAGCCTGTTCCTCCGAAATAAAAATACCGGAATAAGCATTATTTTTTCGGAAATTTTCCATACTGCTGCGTACTTCTTTGTTGTTGCTCGGATCACAAAGGATAAAAGCCGCTTTATTTAAATTGGCACAGGCCCGATAAATTCCAATGCAAGCGCCAAAGGCGTCCATATCCGGCCCGGAATGGCCCATAATAAAAACCTGGTCCGAAGATCGGATTAACTCTCGCAAGGCCTGCGCAATCATTTTCGTTTTGACACGTGTGTTCTTTTCATATTCATTAAATTTTCCGCCAAAATATTTGAAGTTATCCCCATTTTTAATAACCGCCTGATCTCCTCCGCGTCCCATCGCCATATCCAGAGACTTTTTAGCAAAGGTTTCGTTTTCCTCCAGCGAAGTTCCGCCGATCCCAATGCCGATGCTCATAGTAAAGGGAGCTTTCATTTCAAATGAAGTGGAGATATTACGCACTTCTTCCAAAATAGAAAATTTGTTTTCTTCAAACTGTTTTATATATTTATTTGCAAAAATATAGATATACCGGTCACGATCGAGCTTTTTCAAAATTCCGCCGACACCATCGAGCCAGTTTTTTAAACTTTGATCGATCTGCGACAAAACCTGCGCCCTTGCCATATCATCCATATTTGCCGCAAGTTCGTCATAATTGTCCACCATAATTACTGCTACGTCGGTCTGTTCGTTCTGAACCTTATCTTTCAGCTGATACAGCTCGGTTTTGTCGATCCAGTAAAGAAGTACAAGATAGCTGTCATTCTCCCCTTTTTTTTGTGTTTTCACTACATTGCCCAGCATTTGGTACTTCCGGTCGCCCAGCGTAATATCCTCGCTGATTCCTTCCGTTTGTTTGATGAGCTCAAACCAATTAATGTCTGCAACCAGATCCTGTATATGAGTTTCAAATAAGTGCTCGTTTTTGGCAAACAGCTCACGGAAACTTTTGTTATACCAGGTAATTGCCCCGTCAATCCGCAATATGGTAATGGGCATAGGAAAATGGAGCAGCGAATCCTTTGCCGCAGTATCGGCATGATAGGTCAGATTCTGCATATATTCAATAATTTGCTTGCGCTTTTTTGCGTTGCGAATAACATCAAAAACAAGCAAACCGACAAATACAAAAATTTCAGCCAATCCTACATACTTATTTCCAAAGAAAAAGGACAGGGCGGCAAAAATCAGAATGACTCCCAAGTATATCCACACATTATTTCCAAGCAGTTTTGATGTCAGATCTGTTTCCTTTCGCTCAGCCAACTAGCCCACCTCCGTTTTTTAAATGTCTGAAATCCGCAAAGGCATCGAGAATGCCCAATAAAACCACCAGCATGGGAGCAGACGGGATCAAAAATACCATCACGTACACCAAAAGCCGGACTGGAAATGCCTTCACATATACCTTCAAATAAAATGATATAACGGATAAACCGCAGACAAACATTCCGCTGGCCAAAACCAGAATCATATTAAATAAAACAACCAGCATAATCTGGCTTTGAATTACCATAATAAGTCCAAGACAAATAATCGGCACCAGCGCACTGATCTTATCTGCATGAATGAGAGAAAAGGAAGTTTGATACTCAAACTGCAGCTCACCCCGCTTGCGCACATAGAACTTAGCAAGATAGGGAAACAGAAATGCAATGGCCGCACACGATATGAGGACAACCGCAGGAGCAATCATCTCCACAACTGCTAAGTATAAATTTTTTAACTGCGCTGCTGCGTTCGAATCAATCGAGGACCGCTCGGCCAAAGTATCGATCACCTGGTCAATCATAGCCTTGATCCCCTCCAACAGCTGTGCAAAAAAGTTAGGATCAACAAACCGAATCACAGTTACTGCAAAAATCCCAATAGACAGAACCGCTCCCAAAGCAGTGATTACTGTTGTCTTTAAAAGCCCATAATGCTTTCTTAGACAGTATACACAAAAGCAGCCGCAAATCGCCGGAATCGAAACCGGAAGCGCAGTCCAGCCAGCTACTCCCTCTCCCGAAAGCGAAGCAACGATACCATTTGCCAAGAATAAAGCAAGGGAGGCCGAAATGCTCATTGCCATGGAAAAACGCATTCCAGCAGCAGATATAACGGCAGCCGACACCAAAATTAGCAAAATACTCAAATCGGGAAAAATTCGAGTACCAATATAAGACACCGCCAAAACACCCAAAAGAAGGATATATTCCAGCGATATACGAAACTGCTTATACTCAGTCATTTTGTTCTCCTTTTATATTGAATATTGATTATGATACAAGTGTTACCTATCCTTGCCAAGCGTCTATTCTTTCATAACAATTCCAAGCTTACCAATTTATCATGATTCTGCAATGATTTTATCATACCGGGAATGATTAGTCAATTCTTCATTCCCGATTCTGAAATTTGAAATTTACCCCAGAGCATTTTGTCGAATTATAGTATTTAATGTCATAATTTAATGGAGGTGTTTGTATTTCAATTTTAATACACTTTCATAATTAATATTTAAAATTCCGCATTATTTTAAGGCTTTTGACTTTTCCCATAAATTTTTTTTAATTTTTTTGAAAATATATATTGCATTTACTGGAAATAAGTGCTAATATAGATTTGTTCAAAATAATTCAATGTTTTTCAACATTGCACATGGGAGGTATATGAAAAATGGAAAAAAATATTTCCATTCTCGTAGCAGATGACAGCAAGGACTTTTTAGACGTTGTAGTAAACCACCTTCAGTCACAAGATGACTTTACTGTCGTAGGAAAGGCTTATGATGGAAAAGAAGCGTACGAAATGATTTTGGAAACACAGCCAGACGTTGTTCTGCTGGATGTAATTATGCCAAAAATGGACGGGATTGGGGTTTTGGAAAAGATATCCCATTCACAAATGGATAAAAAGCCGCTGTGTATTATGCTTTCTGCTGTTGGGCTGGAAAAAATCACGCGGCAATCGACTGCCCTGGGTGCCGCTTACTATATGGTAAAGCCGTTGGAATTAACAACGATCTCAGATCGAATCCGTCAGCTGGCTGCAAGTGCACCTCCCAAACAAATCACTTCCGAACCGACTCCTCGCTCCTACATTGCCTCCTTATCCGCAAAAGAAAAAGAAATCGCAGAAGAATCTTCGAATCCCAAAAATATAGAAAAAATAGTTACACAAATCATTCATGAAGTTGGAATTCCTGCCCATATCAAAGGATATCAATTTATCCGGACGGCCATTATTACGGCAATTGAAGATCCCGATTCCATTAATTACATCACCAAACAGCTTTATCCATCGATTGCAAAAACTTATCAAACAACACCCTCCCGCGTAGAACGCGCGATCCGCCATGCGATTGAAGTAGCATGGAACCGCGGAAAGCCAGAAATTATGAATGATCTGTTTGGATATACCATATCAAGCGGAAAAGGGAAACCGACCAATTCTGAATTCATTGCTATGATTTCCGATAAAATCCGGCTTCAATTGAAGTAACGATTTTTTTGCATCCATTGGTGAAATATTGAAAATCATTCTCCGCTCGTAACTTTGATAGAAAACCCCTTTGGAAGAGAAAATCTCCCAAAGGGGTTTTAATTAACCTTCCCATTTTTCAATGGAAAGTATCTGCCCAGAGGTGGTAACATATTTGCTGGTGATGGCAAGACTGTTCATTGGGGTCAAGGCAGTCCGGTCTTTTGTATAAAAACCGTCTGAAAGCATCTTTCCGCTAACCTTGATTTTAGTCCGCACAGTGTACTTATCCGGTACTTCTTCGCGCACTACGGTTCCATCTGTTTTATAAATATAATCGGTATATGGTATTACTTCTGTTTCAATCCGTTCTCCCAAAGGTTTGAGATTATTGGGATCGGTATTATCATAAAACATCTGGTCCTTCGATAAAGCGTCCACACTTACCTGCCGGATATTGCGAGTCTCAAGCGTCACGACATATTCTTCATCTCCGCCGTCGGTGACCTGCTGAATTTTAGGAGTAAAACGATACGCTACTGCAACAATTGCAGCAATGAGGATAATGATCACCGCTGCATCAAGAAGGTTAAAGCGTTTTAAAATACTGTTTTTCATTCCGCGCTCCCCCTTTTCTCTGTTCTAACATCAAAAATATAACCGGAACAAGCAAGGTCGGCAGTTTTTAGATAAACTGACGATCCTACTGTCAGTTTCAGGCTGCCTGCCGTGATCTTGTCCTCATTTTCATAGCCTGTTGCCTTGATGGTAATCAGGATATCATACAAATCGGAAAACGTTGCCTGTTCAAAAACTCCTTCCACTGCGTTGGAATAGACCACTTCAGCCAACTGCGGTTCGGATAGTTCGTAGATTTCGCCATATTCGTTGGTTCTTGCATCAAACCGGATTGAATCTCCTTCTTTAAGCAAAGAACAAACCTCTTCCCGTACTGCACTTAGCTGAACATCAAAGTAAATATCCACCGCTTCTCCCTGATCAACGGCAGCTGTAGTCGGATTTTTAACCCGATTGTACATAATTGCCA
>CALYAR010000040.1 GCA_944393585.1 uncultured Clostridia bacterium
GCGGCGCTCACCTAGGGTGCATAGCCGAGCAGCAAAACGAAGTTTTGCGACCAGGCGCGCCAGCCCTTGATAGGAGCGGATTTCAAGGCACATGTCCTTGAAATCCGCAAATCTCATGTTAAGGGGCAAAAGCCCCTTAACAAACCCCAATTATTAAATTACAATACTTTTTCGACAGTCTGAAAAGACGGTTTCACCGTCTTTTCATTTTGGAGATTTTCCTGCGTGGTACGGCCGAAACTGCACAAAAAAGCGGCGAATACCCCGCCGCCCTTTCAAATTCTCCGCTATCTGTTATTGAGAAGTTCAATGAACTTTGCAAATTCGTCCGCCGCTTCCTCAAAAATCTTTTTTCCGATTTCAGCAGTGGCTTCATGCGGAAAGCCCATTACGCCGATGCGGACTTCTTTTTTCTGCGAAACCTTTTCTACAACAAATTCATGATCGACGAGTTTTTCCCGTTTTTCAAACCAATCCTGGTCAGAGCGCAGCATTTTGCAGACTTCGGGATCATCTTCTACAATTTCGTCTTTCACCAGTTCCGGCTTCCAGAACATCATAAGGCTTGTTTCTACAAGGCCGGCGTGGAAGTCCGCTTCCGGCTTGCGGTTAAAGTTGTCCAGCCACGTTTTGGACAGATGCCATATCGGCACCAGACTCAGCGTAATATCGTTGTATTGAGGATTCCTGCGGAGAAACATTTGCAGCGAGTTTTTCAGCGCAATCTGATTGTCGGTTCCGCCGTGCCCCAAAATTGCAACGATGTTTTTAAACCCGTTTCGGACGCATTCCGCGCAGATATCGGCTACGAACGCTCCAAACAACTGCGGATTAATGTTCATTGTACCAGTGAGATCCCCGCCGGAGAAGCAGTAATTGAGCGCCGGCAGGATGACTGCGTTGTACCGGTCCTGTGACAGACGCAGAAATTCTGAGGTATTGTACATGTCGGTGCCCAGCGGCAAATGATAGCCATGCTGTTCTACAATTCCAACGGGCAGAATTGCAGTCCGGGTCTCGTGCTCTAATACGTCTTCGAGTTCTTTCACGGTCAAATGTTCTATGTATTTTGCCGTGTTTTGGCCTCCTTTCCTTGCTATGCTTAGTATACTGAACTTTTGGGCCGTTTGCAATACGTTTTGCTCTGCCGGCAGGCCCGCCTTTCAATTCCATCCAATAAAAAACATTTCACACAATGCCGTCTTTCAATTTATACTGCTGCGTTGCAGCGGGCATTATAGAAAGTACTTAATCAGCACGGCAAAAAAGGCGGCAAATGCCGCCTTTTTGTAAATAGGGAGGATATTTTCAATCGAAAGTTTCAATCACAGAAGGAAGCGCCTGTTTCTGTACGCCGTTGGCGTCGATGGTGTAATCCTTTTCATAAATCAGCTCTGATGCTAAAACAAAGCTGTAGCCTTCACCTTCCAGCTTATTGAGCACCATGTCAAGAGCGGCCGGCGTGTTCTTCTTGCCTGTGTGAAACAGCAGAATGTCGCCGGGTTTGATGTTCTTTGTCGTCCGCTGATAGATTTCCTCGACGGATAGATCCTTCCAGTCCAGACTGTCCACGCTCCACTGGACGGTTTGATACCCCGCTTCACGGGCGCACTGCACAACAGTTGCATTGTAATCTCCGTAGGGCGCACGGTAAAGGCGCGGCGCCTTGCCTGTAATGGCCTCAATTTTCTGCCCGCAGGCGGCAAGGTCGGTCAAAAGCTCTTCTTTGGACAGCTTGGTGGGATAGTCATGTGCATCGGAATGATTCATAATTTCGTGTCCTGCATCCGCAAATTTTTTTGCCGATGCTTCACAGCGGGTCAGCCATTCGCCGACGGCAAAAAAAGTTGCCTTGGCATTATACTTTTGCAAAACAGCGATAATCTCATCCGTGTCCGTATCTTCCCAGGCACAGTCAAATGTAATGGCGATTTTTTTCTCCTGCGTGTCTACGCAGTAAATCGGCAGTTCTTCCGTCGTATTGGCTGCGCTGACCGGTTTGTCGCTTCGGTCGAACGCCAGGTTATATGCAATCAATCCAATGGCCAGCAGGGCGATCAGGGAGTAAATTATCAAATTATTTCTTTTGAGTACAAAAACTTTCATATCAGCACCACCTCGGTTTTTATTTTATTCTCTCCAAAAAGGAATTAGAACGGGTGACAAGCTGATTAGAATGGGCTTTTTTCCGTCATTTGCAGAAAAACAGAATGGAAAAGCTGATTTTTTGATAATCTCATTGAAATAAGGGAAAAATAAGGGTATAATGGTATTATCGATATTGAAAGGAGACCACTATCATGCCAGTTGTTAACTATCAACAGTATACCAAGATGCTGGAAGCGGCTTACGAAGGCCATTATGCTTATCCGGCAATTAATGTATTTTCTATCGACTCTGCCAATGCCGCTTTGGCCGCTTTTGCAGAAGCGAAAAGCGACGGTATTATTCAGGTATCCATCGGAGGCGGTGAATTTGCTTCCGGTCCTATGGTAAAAAACAGTGCCCTGGGCGCAATTTCCATTGCAGAGCACATCCACCGCGTTGCAGACAAGTACGACGTCAACATCGCCATACACACGGATCACTGCAAGCCGGAAAAACTGGATTCGTTCGTCATGCCGCTGATTGAGGAAACGGCCCGCAGAAGGAAAGCCGGACTTCCCAACCTCTTTAACAGCCATATGCTCGACGGCTCGGAAATTTCGCTCAAAGAGAATATGGAAATTGCGCAAAAGCTTCTGACTTTGTGCGCAGAGAATGAAATTGTCCTGGAAGTAGAAGCCGGTGTTGTCGGCGGAGAAGAGGACGGAGACGACAAGAGCGGTACTCCGAACGAAAAGCTCTATACCACGCCGGAGGACATGCTCTATGTCTATGAATCGCTCTATAAGATTCCCAATGCGAAATTTATGCTCGCCGCAACATTCGGCAATGTACACGGCGTGTACAAGCCCGGCAATGTAAAGCTGAATCCGGAAATTTTAAACAACGGACAGAAGGCAATTCAGGAGAAGTACGGAAAGGACGCGCACTTCCTGCTGGTATTCCACGGCGGTTCCGGCTCGGAAAAAGCGGATATCAAACGTGCGGTAGACTACGGTGTAGTCAAAATGAATGTCGATACCGACACGCAGTATGCGTTCACCCGCCCGATCGTAGATCATGTAATGCGCAACTATGATGAAGTTCTCCGCGTGGACGGCGAAGTCGGCAACAAGAAGAAATACGATCCGCGTTCTTACCTTAGAGAAGCAGAAAAAGGCATGTCGGCCCGGATTGTCGAGGCCTGCCGCGATCTGAATTCCTTTGGCAAGACCACATTTGAAAAATAAAGCCTAAGCTTTGTAAAACCGGACCTGCAAAACGGCCGATTAAGCATTTCCCCCAGAAAAGGACTTAATCGCCTCGTTTTTCAGCAGGCCCGGTCTTTCTTTTGCTGGTGCCGGCACAGCATATTGACGCTATGCAGGCATTCTTAATAAAACGTGTTTGCGACGCAGCGGGAACGGTACCGAAAATAAAATCTGAAATCGGCATCTGCGGTCTGCGTCTGCCCCGCAGTTGACACTCACCAGGCAGTCCCCGCAGGCTCTGCTGACAAGAATCTGCGGACAGACTCGAAATTTGTTTGGGTATAATGGATCAAAGTATGCTCTGCCCGGATATAAGTTTTTGATTGATAAGCAGAAAATGCGTTTGCGATACGAACGATAAGACAAAGAAAGGAGCGGTTCAAAATGGCCAGGTGGAACCCGTGGCACGGCTGTCATAAAATCAGCGCCGGTTGTGCAAACTGCTATGTCTATTCCATGGATTCCCAGTTTGAAAAGGACAGCTCCGCTGTAGTAAAAAATTTGTCTTTTGACCTCCCCGTCCGCAGAAAAAAGGACGGAAGTTATCGGATCGCTTCGGGAGATATCGTATACACCTGCTTTTCTTCTGATTTTTTTGTGGAAGAAGCAGATGAATGGCGAAAGGACGCCTGGGCCATGATAAAAGAGCGCAGCGACCTTGTGTTCTATTTCATCACCAAACGGATTGACCGCTTTTATGTGAGCCTGCCGGAAGACTGGGGAGCAGGGTATGATAATGTAGTCGTCTGCTGTACGGTCGAAAACCAGGACCGGGCAGATTACCGGCTGCCGATTTACTGCGGGCTTCCCATCCGGCATAAACGGATCGTCTGTGAGCCGCTTTTGGAGAAACTGGATCTGACGGCTTACCTCAGCTCCGGAATAGAGGGAGTCGATGTGGGAGGGGAATCCGGCAGCAAAGCCAGGGTTTGCGATTTTGATTGGGTGCTCGACCTGCGCCGGCAGTGTCTGGAACATAATATCGGGTTTTATTATCACCAAACCGGGGCAAAGCTATATAAAGACGGGAGGCTGTACCATATTCCGCGCAAATACCAGCACACTCAGGCGCGCAAAGCCGGTCTTGACTGTCCGAATTGATCAGCGGACAAATTTTTCCGAATAGGGGCCAATCTCCAGTATTCCATCCCACAAATCCAGTCCGCCGGATAAGTTGGTCACCTGAGAAAACCCGGATTCCGCTAAAAGGCGGCACGCTTTTTTGCTTCTTTCTCCGCTTTGACAGTAGACAAAAAGCGGCCTGGAAAAGCTGCCGAGCTGTCCCATGCAAGCGGAAAGAAAGCCGGATGGGATATTGATGGCTCCGGAAAGGTGCCCGCATTGAAATTCCTCCGGCTCCCGAAGGTCGATCAAAAGAGCATTGGGGGGCAAGGGGATGCGGGACAGCTTTCTGATCGAGCGTGTCTGGTAAGCGCGGTGAAACAGCTTTCGCATGACATACCTCCTTTGCAGCGTGCTGTTTCAGTATATGAAAACATCCGGCAATTTAGCAGTAGAATTGGTAATTGGGAGGGTTCAGACCATGAAAATTGCAGTTGTAACAGGGGCTTCCTCCGGCCTTGGAAGGGAATTTGCCCTTCAGCTGGCCGGGCAGGAAAAACCCGACGAAATTTGGGCGGTTGCGCGGCGGGAAGACCGGCTTCGGGAACTGGGCGGCCGCCTCTGCGTGCGGGTACGGCCTCTTCCGCTGGATCTGAGGCTGCAGGAGAGCGTTAAAACGCTGTCCGAACAGCTGGAGGCAGAGAAACCGGAAGTGGCCTGGCTGGTCAACGCTTCCGGTTTCGGGAAATTCGGAACCTACCGCGACATTCTGCCAGAGGAAAATCATGACATGATCGACGTAGACGTCAAAGCCGCCGTGGATGTAACGCTGGCGGTTCTGCCCTATATGAAGGAGGGCGGGAGGATTTTGAATATTTGTTCCGTTGCGGCGTTTCAGCCTCTGCCAGGATTCGGCGTCTATGCCGCCTGCAAATCCTTCCTGCTGTCCTATACCCGCTCTCTCAACCAGGAATTGAAAGAACGCTCCATTGTGGCAACGGCGGTTTGCCCGAATTGGACCCGGACGGAATTTATCGATGTGGCGAAAGAGGCAAATGCTCCGGACGCAGTGAAAAACTTTTTCTTCCTTGCCGAAGCGCCCGACGTGGTGCGCAAAGCTCTGTGCGACAGCCGGAAGGGAAAAGATATGTCGCTTTACGGCCTCCCTTCCAAAATCCAGCATGTCCTGTGCAAGATACTGCCGCACCGGTTTGTGATGGCTCTCTGGAATCGGATCCGGCATTGACGAGGGAAAATAGAAATGAGGGATGCAGAAATTGAAGTGGAAAAAACAAAAAGTGTCCGAAACTTTTTTGCTGGGAGCAATGCTGGCTGTTTCCGGCGGCTTTTTGGACGCTTATACTTATCTATGCCGCGGCGGCGTATTTGCCAATGCACAGACGGGGAACACCGTGCTCCTGGGAATCCATCTGCTGGACGGAAACTGGAACCGGATTTTTTACTATCTGATTCCCATCCTGGCTTTTGCCGCCGGCGTATTTACGGCCGAAGCAGTCCGCCGTATTTTTGGGAGGCGCCATTTCCTGCACTGGAGACAGATTATTTTATCTGCGGAAATGCTGCTTTTAGCCGCCGCTGCCCTGTTTCCGGCTGAGCAGTGGGACATGATGGTCAATGTAACCATTTCCTTTATTTGTTCCCTGCAGGCAGTGAGCTTTCGGCTTTTAAACGGCCATTCCTTTGCAACAACCATGTGCACCGGGAACCTGCGAAGCGGGACGGAACTTTTGTTCCGCTCTTTTGTCAAGCGGGACGCGGAGGACCGCAAAAGTGCGCTGCAATATTATGGGATTATCCTGTTTTTCATTGCAGGGGCGGCAACCGGCGCGTTTTTGAGCCGTTTTTTTGCCGAACGGGCTGTTTTGTTTGCCTGCATTCCGCTGCTGGCGGCGTTCGGCCTGCTGTTTTGGGAGAGGGAATCTGCTTAAAGCCGCTGAAAAAGAAGGAACGGAACCCGAATTATGTATGAAGCCCTGGAAGATTGCCGATACTAGAGGTGAAAATCCCCGCTGATGTAAAAAGTTTGTTAAAAATAAAATAATTATCCCGGTTTTCTATTGAAAACAAGGGGATTTTAGGATACAATATGGAAAGAAAAAGTTAGAAATTGGCGTAAAAATCCGCATAAGGAAAACATTTTAGATTGAAGAGGTGCAGGAAAACATGTTAAACAAAAAAACCGTAGAAGATATTGATGTTACGGGCAAAAAAGTGCTGGTGCGCTGCGACTTTAACGTCCCGCTCGACGGCGAGGGCAACATTACAGATGAAAACCGCATTGTCGGCGCTCTGCCCACCATCCAGTATTTGATTGACCATCAGGCAAAAGTTATCCTTTGTTCGCATCTGGGCCGCCCGAAGGGCGAATTTAATATGAAATATTCTCTGGCTCCCGTGGCTAAACGCCTTTCGGAGCTTCTGGGCAAGGAAGTCAAGATGGCCTCCGATGTGATCGGTGAGAGCGCTAAGAGCCTGACCGCCGGCATGAAAGAGGGAGACGTTGTTCTTCTCGAGAACGTCCGTTTCCATAAGGAAGAAGAAAAGAACGATCCGGAATTTGCAAAATCCCTTGCTTCTCTGGCAGATATTTTTGTAAATGACGCATTTGGGACTGCGCACCGGGCCCACGCATCCACAGCGGGTGTGGCAGACTACCTGCCGGCCGTTTGCGGCTTTTTGATTAAGAAAGAAATTGAAATCATGGGCGGAGCACTGGCTAATCCGGCCCGTCCTTTTGTTGCAATTTTAGGCGGAGCGAAAGTATCCGACAAGATCGGCGTAATTGACAATCTGCTCGACAAGGTTGACGCTCTGATCATCGGCGGCGGTATGGCCTACACCTTCCTGAAGGCAAAAGGCTATTCCATCGGAAACTCCATTTGTGAAGACGATAAGCTCGATCTTGCACGCTCTTTGATGAAGAAGGCAGAAGAAAAAGGAGTCGAACTGCTTCTGCCGGTTGGTTCGATTGTAGCGGACCGTTTTGCGGCTGACGCCAATTCCAAATACGTTCCTTCCGACGCTATGCCGGACGGCTGGGCCGGAATGGACATCGGCAGTATCACAGTAGAAAAATTCTCTGCCGTAATTAAGAAAGCCAAGACAATTATCTGGAACGGACCGATGGGCGTATTCGAGTTCCCGCAGTTCGCAGAGGGAACGAAGGCGATTGCCAAAGCTGTGGCAGAGGCTGACGCCGTTACCATCATCGGCGGCGGAGACAGCGCGGCGGCTGTGGAACAGCTCGGTTACGCTGACAAGATGACGCACATTTCCACCGGCGGCGGCGCATCGCTGGAATTTTTAGAGGGCAAAGTTCTGCCGGGCATTGACTGCCTGCTGGATAAACACTGCCGCGGCACATTCATTGCCGGCAATTGGAAGATGAACAAGCTTCCAAGCGAGGTCACCGCTTTTGTGAAAGAGCTGGCCCGCATTGCAGACGCAAATGACGGAATCGTTGCTGCGTGCGTACCCTTTGTATCGCTCGACCGCGCGATCGAAGCGGCAAAGGGCAGCAAGCTGAAGATCGGCGCGCAGAACATGCACTTTGAAGACAAGGGCGCATTCACGGGCGAAGTCTCTGCCGACATGCTCGTTGATATGGGCGTAGAATATGTCATCATCGGCCACAGCGAACGGCGCCAGTATTTTGGCGAAGCCAACAACGAAATTATCAATAAAAAAGTATTAAAGGCTCTGGAAAAAGGCTTGAAGCCGATTCTCTGCGTCGGAGAGGTGCTCTGGGAGCGCGAATGCGGCATCACGAACGAAATTCTGTCCATGCAGACCAAGCTGGCGTTAAACGGCGTAGCAGAAGCGGACGTGGAAAAGATCACCATCGCATACGAGCCGGTATGGGCCATTGGCACGGGAAAAACAGCATCCAGCCAGCAGGCTGACGAAGGCTGCGGCGTAATCCGCAGCACGATTGCTTCTCTCTACAGCGAAGAAGTCGCAGACAAGGTCCTGATTCAGTACGGCGGAAGCATGAATGCGGCAAATGCGAAAGAGCTTCTGGCTATGCCGAACATCGACGGCGGCCTGATCGGAGGAGCAAGCCTCAAGGCTGAAGATTTCCAGGGGATTGTACGCTTTGGCGGGAAAAACTAAAGCGTTTCGGAAAGGACTTAATAAATTATGAAAAGACCAATAGCACTCATCATTATGGATGGGTACGGACTTGAAAAGAAAACGCACGGCAATGCCATTGCCGCGGCAAAAAAAACAAATCTGGACCGCTATTTTGCCTCTTACCCGCACAACGTGCTCCATGCCAGCGGCATGGCCGTTGGGCTTCCGGAAGGCCAAATGGGGAATTCTGAGGTCGGCCATACCAACATCGGCGCAGGGCGCGTCATTTATCAGGAGCTGACACGGATTACAAAATCCATTTCGGACGGCGACTTTTTTACAAACCCGGCTTTCCTGGGAGCAGTGGAAAACTGCAAAAAGAACCAGTCTGCCCTGCACCTGTGCGGACTTTTGTCCGACGGCGGCGTGCACAGCCATAACGAGCATTTATACGCTTTAGTGGAGCTTGCCAAGCGCGAAGGGCTATCGGAAGTATACGTTCACTGCTTTTTGGACGGACGCGACGTGCCGCCGGATTCCGGAATTGAATATGTGAAGCAGCTTGATGCAAAGCTGGCGGAAATCGGCGCCGGCAAAATTGCGACCGTGATGGGCCGTTACTACGCGATGGACCGCGATAACCGCTGGGAGCGCGTGGAAAAAGCGTACCGGGCCATGGCGCTGGGCGAGGGAGAACACGCCTGCTGCGGAAAAAAAGCAGTGGAAAATTCCTATGCAAAGGAAGTGCTCGACGAATTCGTCGTACCAACTGTCATTGATGGTGCAAAACCTGTTTCCGCCAACGACAGCGTGATTTTCTTTAACTTCCGTCCCGACCGTGCGCGCGAGATTACGCGGACGTTTGTGGATCCGGAATTTCGGGGATTCCAGCGCAGCTTTTTCCCGCTTTATTTCGTCTGCATGACCCAGTACGACGCGACAATGCCCAATGTTGAGGTCGCATACAAGCCGCAGTCCATTGTCAATACGTTTGGAGAATATGTAAGCTCCAAAAAAATGACACAGCTTCGGATTGCAGAGACGGAAAAATATGCCCATGTCACCTTCTTTTTCAACGGCGGCGTAGAGCAGGTATATCCGGGAGAGGATCGTGCCCTGATTCCGTCGCCCAAGGTAGCGACTTATGACCTCAAGCCCGAAATGAGCGCCTATGAAGTTTGCGAGGAAGCGGTAAAACGCATTGAATCCGATAAATATGACGTCATAATCCTCAATTATGCCAACTGCGATATGGTAGGGCATACCGGCGTTTTTGAAGCGGCGGTCAAAGCGGTCGAAGCGGTTGACAGCTGTGTAGGAAAGGTTACAGAGGCGGTTTTGGCCAAAGGCGGCGTTGTGCTCATCACGGCAGATCACGGCAATGCAGATGTCATGCTGAACGATCAGGATGAAGTGGTCACTGCCCATTCCACCAATGTCGTTCCGTTCCTTGTCGTAGGGGACGAATCGGTAAAAAGCGTTAAAGAAGGGAAACTTGCGGATATTGCGCCGACTATGCTCGACATTATGGGTCTTGAGAAGCCGGCTGAAATGCTGGGTGAATCCCTGATTGTACGCTGATGGAGCTTGGGCCGGCATATCCATGCAAAAGAAACCCTGCGGTGCATTTCACATTAATTTGGTGCTATCTATTTTTTAAAATAGAAATACATTATCATAGACTTGAAAGGAGAACATATGAAACAGTTTATTGAAATTTTAGACGTGTATGCCAGAGAAATTCTGGACTCCAGAGGAAACCCAACCGTTGAGGTAGAAGTTACCGTAGACGGCGGCGTTGTTGGACGCGCTTCGGTTCCGTCCGGCGCTTCGACCGGTGCATTCGAGGCATGCGAACTGCGGGATGACGACAAAAACCGTTACATGGGCAAAGGCGTTTCGCAGGCAGTAGACCATGTGAACGATGAAATTGCCGAAGAAATCTGCGGAATGAACGTATTGGATCAGGTGGAAATCGACCGGGCTATGATCGCGCTCGACGGCACACCGAACAAGAGCCGTCTGGGAGCCAACGCGATTCTCGGCGTATCGCTTGCCTGCGCAAAGGCTGCTGCAGAAGCGCTTGGCATGCCTTTGTATGCCTACATCGGCGGCTGCAATGCCAACACGCTTCCGGTTCCGATGATGAACATCATCAACGGCGGTAAGCATGCGGACAACAGCGTCAGCTGCCAGGAATTCATGATTATGCCGGTCGGCGCAAAATCCTTCAAAGAAGCGCTCCGTATGTGCTCTGAGGTATTCCACAACCTGAAGAAAGTATTGGCGGCAAAGGGATATTCTACAGCTGTCGGCGACGAAGGCGGCTTTGCTCCGAACCTCAAGAGCGACGAAGAAGCAATCACCTGCATTCTGGAAGCAGTAGAAAAAGCCGGCTACAAGCCATATGACGACTTCCGCATTGCACTGGATCCTGCTTCGACCGAGATGTATGAAGAAGCAAAGGCAAAGGGCAAGGAAGGCTGCTATTACTTCTGGAAGACCGACATTATGAAGACCCGTGAAGAAATGGTAGAGTTCTGGGCAGACTGGGTAAGCAAATACCCGATCATCTCCATTGAAGACGGTATGGCAGAAGAAGACTGGGAAGGCTGGAAAATGTTAACCGACCGTCTCGGCAGCAAAGTTCAGCTCGTTGGCGACGACCTCTTCGTTACCAATACTAAGAGACTGGAAAAGGGCATTGGCCTGGGCGTAGCGAACTCCATTCTCATTAAGGTAAACCAGATCGGTTCCTTAACGGAAACACTGGAAGCAATCCAGACCGCTAACCGTGCCGGCTATACCGCTGTTACCTCTCACCGTTCCGGCGAGACAGAGGATACGACGATTGCTGACATCGCTGTAGCAACCAATGCCGGCCAGATCAAGACGGGCGCACCTTCCCGGACAGACCGTGTTGCGAAGTACAACCAGCTTCTGCGTATTGAGGAAGAACTGGGTGACAGCGCAAAATATCTTGGCCTGAACGCTTGGTTCAATTTGAAAGATAAATAAAAAAGGTATTCTCGAAGATCCTTTCAAAATCAAGACCGCGGACCGATTGGTCCGCGGTTTTTACATATCTCAAAATATTTTAATTGCAAAATAATAGCGCAGGTGTAAAAAACCTGCGCTGTGAAAGGAGATGGGTCCATACCCTCAATCCGTGGCTTGCATTAGAAATTTCGTTTCAACCGGAAAGCAAAGACAATACCTATGATCAGCAGACCAACGCTGATTCCAGTTACCCAGAGCGGCGAACTGCCGTTTGAATCAGAAGAAGTCCTTTGCCAGCCGCTTTGCTCGTTTTCGTCAAAGTCCGGCGGCGCCTGCATGTCATTGCGCGTACTTTGCATCCCTTGTACGAAAGTGTTTTTCTGCTCCATGAAAGAAGTGATTTCCTCTTGCGTAAATCCAAGGCTGATTAGTTCCTGCTTCTGGTCTTCCGTCAAAGTTTCGTTCTGCGTAATGATTTCCATGGCCTGCGCAATGGCATCCGGATTCTGAGAGTCGTCGGATGTGTCAGTGTTTCGGCCGCGGCCGTTCTCACGTTCTCTGCCGCCGAATGCCCCGCCGCCTCCGCCCTGGGAACCCATCACGGAAAGATCAATCCCGGAAGCGTCGACAAGCAGTTCGGGATTTTCATTCTGCGCTTCTGAGGTAGACGGAATGCTTCCGTCAAGCTGGCCGCGGACACTTTCCGCGCGGAGCGCGCCGAAGGTTTTGAGCGTTTCGACCGCATTTTGATATTCCTCATAGGTGCAAAAAGCCGTCGGATCATTCTTTACATATTCCGAAATCATCGCGTTGAGCTTGGTGACGGTCACTTCAAACAGACCGCTTTCAAAATAGCCTGTAATGATTTCATCCAGGTACTGATGATAAAGCTCCTGATATTCTTCCACTTCCAGCAGCTTTCCTAAGAGAGGCCGCTCCGATAAATCGGACGTCGTCGGAGAATCGATGGGAAAGTTCACAGCCTCTTCCGCACTGTTCACTCCGAATCCGCCGAACGATAAATTAAAGTCCCAGGGCAGGATGGAAAGTACCCCATCCTTTTCCTCCAGATAGTAGTTGTGCAGCATGGAGCCCTGGTAACTGTCCAGGTTCACCAGAATCGTATTGGCCGCAAAGTAGCGGAGCACCTCTTCTACATCAATATAATCTTCCAGATTGTCCGCTCCTTCGTTTAACGCTTTGAGTGCGGCAATTACACGGGCATAGTCGCTGGATGTGCCTTCGAACACCTCATTGTCAAATATCGTGGAATAGCTGTCGGGATCATCGTCGATGTACTTTAACGCGCTCGCGTCATCTCCGCCCATCATGCCGCCTCCATTTCCAGGGAAATCTCTGCCCTGCATGTCGGGAGGAACAAACGAATTCCCATTTTCTTCTGTATTCTGAGAGGGATTTTCTTCTCCCTGCACATCCTGGCCGTTTTGGTCCGCATTGGGAAAAGGCCGGTTTTGAGCAGCAGATTCGTCCTGCTGCCCGGAGGCGCTGGGCGGATCGGACTGGATTCCCCCTGCTTCGCTTTGCCCTGGCGGGGTAACTTCGCTTCCGCTTTCCCCATCGGGAGCTTCTCCTTCAGCGGGGAAAGCGGGAGGAGCTTCGCCGGATTCTTCTTTGGAAGGATCCGGCTGGGTGGTGTTGGATGAGCCTTCTTCCCGGAACGAATCCGGCAGTTCGGGGATTTGGCCTTGAAAGCCTTCTTCCATGGGATTGCGGCCGCCTATTTCCGCATTCCCCTGATCCCCAAATGCGAGGCTGTCGCTTTCCGGCTTATACAAAAGGCCCGTATCATTGCGTGCAGCATAGGATTCCTCCACGCCTTCTACGGCAAGGTAGAGACCTAACACCTCTCCGTTTACCGAAACGCTGGCAAACCGGCAGAGGCTGCTTGGCACGCCGATGAACGACATTATTTGATAGGATAAATATTCTTTCATATAGGTATTGTCCGACTGCATATTGTTTAAGACGAATTTGTCCAGACCGTAGCATGTCTGTCCGTCGATATAGTGGTCAAACTCCAGTTTGAAGCTGTAGCGTCCCGTCCCCTGGCCGGACATCAGGCTGGAATTTCCCTTGGTCCGGATTCCAACGGTAGAAAAGGATGTGCCGTCAATGGTCAAGTCAACGGAAATATATTCCTTGGACTGGGCATTTTGCAGCATTTCTTCCCATTCTTCGCTGTCAACCTGAATGTCAATCTGCATGACGCTGTCTGAGAACAGGCTCTCTACATAACGGGTGTCCGCAGCGGAGGCAGACGAAATGGTTTCAAGATTTCCCAATACCATCAGGGCAAAGGCCAGAACCGCCGCTCCGAACATGGCAAGCCATGCAATGGTATCAATAAATTTGCTTTTAATCATGGAATTGCCCGGATGGGCGTTCACCTGCCTCTCATGACATATATTCGCCGTTATAGCTCACCAAAACGGCATTGGTTATGCCTTCGATATTGCTCAATTCATCAACAGCTTTTGCCTCCGTGTCCCGCAGGCGGACTTCAACGGTAAGCTCTACATTGCCTTTGGAAACGGATTTGGATTTGACCAGAAACTTTTTTGTATGAATTGAAATGTAATCCATTGCTTCTGCCTCCGCTTTGGCATCGGTACAGTTGAGCACCAGAAGATAAGGCGTTCCGCTGACCTTCTTGTGTGAGAAAATCAGCAGGATCAGGCCGATAAACAGGCTCCCAAACACTGCCAGCGGCAGAAGCCCTGCGCCCAGCACGATTCCGACGGCAATAGCCCAGAAAAGGAAAGCAATGTCCATCGGGTCTTTAATGGCTGCCCGAAAGCGGACAATGGACAGTGCGCCGACCATACCAAGCGACAAGACAACATTGGAGGTAACAGCCAGGATAACCAGAGAGGTAATCATGGCCATTGCAACAAGCGAAATGCCAAACGTGGCCGAATACATCACACCGGAGAATGTTTTTTTATAAATCAGGAAGATGAACAGGCCGATGGCAAATGCGGCCAGCAGGGCAATGGCAGTATCCAAAGCGGAAAAGGAAACGCTGTTTTCTAAAAAGGACGATTTAAAAATATCGGAAAAAGTCATTTAAAATACCTCTCTATCATATTATTAAAATTCTGAATGGATCAATAAATCCGCGCGGCCGCGTATTTGGAAAATGCCTCGGTACGCGAATTCGGCGTCTGTACCAGATCAGCAATCAGCTGAGGAAGAAACGCATCGTATTTGATTTCCAGAATCGTTCCGCCGACGGGAATTCCCCGCTGTGAGGAATCGAAGAAATCACCGTTCACCGAGCGGGAATGAATGCAGTCGTCTAGCGTAACCCGCACGCCGCCCGGTTCATAAACAAACGCGCGCCTGCGGTAATCCACAATGTTTTTCGGGCGCAGGGCCTCCGTTTGCAGCCTGGTATAAAAATCCGCTGCCAGCGGCTCGCCGCGCTCCATCAGGAATTGATAATCGCCCTGCAAAAGCCTTCGGCAGTCGCCCCATGTTAAAAACATATTCTCTTTCCGGCAAAGGCCGTTCACTTTGCTCTTTTTCTCCAGACGGATAAAATTCAGATCGCCGTTGTAATACCGCAGGCGGTATTTGTGGCGGAAGTTGACGCCGTCGAGCTTTTCATGAAGCGCCTTGTCGTAGATGTTGTCAAAATAAAGGCTGTGAACCTGGTAACTGCCGTTTAAAATGGCATTTGAGTCAACTTGCGCTGCATATTTCAGCCGGCACGCAATTTCTTCAGCATTTTGCGGACAAATGGTATATTTTAACTCATGACGAAATCCCTTTTGCTCCATTGTTTTCCTCCTGTCTGATTGGGATACAGATTTATTTTAAAGCTCAAGTTTGACCGCTGTTTGGCCGTTTTGTGACGGTTCTGTGAAATTTAATCTCCCAAAATGCTGTGAATAGACCGCATAAACCGGCCGCCGCCTGTAAAATACTCCAGAATCCGAAACAAAGAGCGGAACAATTTTGTACGGTATTGGGCTTTCGAGCGGCAGAAAAACGTGGTATAATAGCGTTTGTCATGAAAATGGATACAAAGGACTGCAAAGCGGGCTGGAAAGAGAATCAGCTGAAATCAAAGATCATGCGTTGAATGCAGTCATGCTGAATTGGGAAAATAGTGATAGCCGGTGAACCAAGTGCCTGAAAACAGGACCGGCTTACGGATAGAAGGGAGAAAACGCATTTGATCAGGGAAGATTTGAGAAACGTGGCGATTATTGCCCATGTAGACCACGGAAAAACGACATTAGTCGACGGCATGCTGCGTCAGGGCGGTGCATTTCGGGAAAATCAGGTAGTGGCAGAGCGGGTAATGGACTCCAATACCTTAGAGCGGGAGCGCGGCATTACGATACTTGCGAAAAACACATCGGTACATTTCGGAGACGTTAAAATCAATATCGTTGATACGCCCGGCCACTCGGATTTTGGCGGAGAAGTGGAACGCGTACTGAAAATGGTAAACGGCGTTCTTTTGCTGGTCGACGCGTTTGAGGGACCCATGCCGCAGACGCGCTTTGTGCTGTCTAAGGCACTCGCACTGGGACTGAAAATCATCATTGTCATCAACAAAATTGACCGTCCGGAGGCCAGGCCGAAGGAGGTTTTAAACGAGGTTTTGGGACTTTTAATCGATTTGGATGCGACTGAAGAACAGCTCGACAGCCCTGTGCTCTACTGCAGCGGAAGGGATGGGACTGCATCTTTGAGTGAAGACGGCGGAGAAAACCTGATCCCCCTGCTGCAAACGATCAAGGATTATATCCCCGCGCCGGAGGGCGATGAAACAAAACCGTTTCAAATGCTGGTCTCTTCTGTCGATTACAACGACTATGTGGGCCGGATTGCCATTGGCCGCATTGAACGCGGAAAAGTGCGGAAAAACATGGAGGTTACGATAACCGATTACAAGGGAAACATTGCACCGTATAAGGCAAAAATTTCAACTCTGTATCGGATAGAGGGATTAAACCGGGTCGAATGCGCGGAGGCTTCCGTGGGAGAAATTGTCTGCCTGTCGGGTATTCCGAACATTAACATTGGGGAAACCGTCTGTGACAGCCAGGACCCGACGCCGCTGGAATTTGTACAAATCACGGAGCCGACGGTGGAAATGACCTTTATGGTCAACGACAGCCCGTTTGCCGGACGGGAAGGCAAATTTGTAACCGGCCGCCAGCTGCACGACCGGCTCTACAAGGAGCTTTTAAAGGATGTTTCCCTTCGGGTGACGGATATCCCCGGAGTAGACGGACTCAATGTGGCAGGCCGGGGAGAAATGCATTTGTCCATTTTAATTGAAACCATGCGGCGGGAAGGCTATGAATTCCAGGTAAGCACGCCGCGCGTTTTGTATAAGGAAATCGACGGCGTTTTGTGCGAACCGATGGAAGAGCTGGTCATTGATGTGCCGGAGCAGTTTGTCGGAAGCGTGATGGAGAAAATGGGATATCGAAAAGGCGAGCTGGTTTCCATGCACCCGCAGGGAGACCGGACCAAGCTGGAATTCCGTATTCCTTCGAGGGGCTTATTCGGCTATCGGAATGAGTTTCTGACGGATACAAAGGGAGAAGGAATCCTAACTTCCATCTTTTCGGGCTATGAACCGTGCAAATCCGATGTGCCGGGCCGATCATTCGGCTCGCTGGTATCGTATGAGACCGGCGAGGCGGCGGCATATGGGATTTTCAATGCACAGGAGCGCGGGACCATGTTCATTGAGCCGGCCACGCCGGTCTATGAGGGAATGATTGTAGGCTCCTCTCCCAAGCAGGGCGATATTGTGGTAAATGTCTGCAAAAAGAAGCATTTGACCAACACCCGCGCATCGGGAAGCGACGATGCGCTGCGGCTCATTCCGCCGCGTAAGATGAGCCTGGAAGAAGCGCTCGAATACATCAGCGACGATGAGTTAGTGGAAGTGACTCCGAAAAATATCCGCCTTCGCAAGCGGATTCTGGACAAGTCTCTTCGGCTGAAAAGCGAAAACAGAAAATAATACCAATGATATAAACGTAAACGAAACAGCGGCCGAACCTCAATCGGCCGTTGTTTTTTATGCTGACCGGACTAACGCTCCAGCCGCACTGGACGTTCCAGATGCGCGTTGGCAGGCGGCTGGAAATTCACGCTCAAACATTTGCTTTGCCAATCTTTTGCCGTGCATGGGAGTTCCGCGCTTTGCGAAGCGCGGTTATACCACTCGCCCCCTCGGGGCTGGGGCCCCTGAAAGGCCTTTCTCGCGTGAGAAAGGCCCTTCACCCAAAGAACGCTTAAGAGGGCTGCTCTTAGATTGTCAAATCAAGTGCAACAGCTAGAAAAAAAGAGGTCATGAGGAGAAAGCCAGTCAAGACATTTGCGAGGCCGATGATTGATAAGATCAACGACAGTCTGCAAAAAGTCGGGAGGGAAAGAGGAAATATCAAATTTTTTAGGAAAGAAAAA
>CALYAR010000041.1 GCA_944393585.1 uncultured Clostridia bacterium
AGTCGATTTCCACTCCGGTAATGATCCGAAGAGGGAGTTCGCCTGCGACGAGTTTTAGGTTTTGATAAGCGGCTGTGGTATTATGGTCACAAAAAGAAATAAGTTCAATCCCGGCCTCGGCCGCTTCGACGATGGTATCAATGGGTGAAGCCGTGCCGTCGGAACAAGTGGTATGCAGATGGAGATCGATAATCATAGAAACTCCTTTCTATCTATTTTATGTTTCAATAAAATGGTAGTATTAATTTTTAGAATTCTGATTTTCTCATCGAAAAGAGACCGTAGTAAGAACTAACTGCTGACCGTCTAAAAGAAACAATTCCTTTGTTTGAGTGTGAATCAGAACATGGTTATAGTTTGCAGCAAAAAAGTAGTTATTTATTACATTATACCATTTTTAAATGTAATTGTAAATTGAAGCTTTTGTACAAATTGTTTTATTAAAAATAGGGCATATATGCCAATGAAAAAGAAGAAAATGCTTCTGCATGGACTTTGTGTGCATTTGCAGGAATATACTGCCGGATAAGGATAATAAAAATGAGAGCAAACACTATCCAATTTTGAAAATTTATGTTATACTCAGAAAGGGTTAAAACCAAGAAATAATCATATAGGAGGGAAAACACATGGAGCAGAGGACCGCATACCGGGACTGCGAAATAATTTTGAAGGAGCATACTGTAACGGTGCGCAATTCCAAAATAGAACGGGTTTATCAGATTTTTGACGATGGCATTTATCCTGGTGCATTGGTGGACCGAACGACGGGGGAAAATTGGACTGCCGAAACGGAATGCGCGATGTTTCCCAATATAGCGGGGGAAGAAAGTATTGCTGGTATTTCATTGGCAGCAGAAAACGATGATGACTATGGATTTGCCAGGCGCCACCTGTTTGCGGCGGTGACAGTTGCCTATCCAGGCTTTGCCGTCCAGCTGCAGTTTTGTATCTATCCGGAGCTTCCGCTGATTCGTTCCCGCTTGTTTTATCGGGGAAAGCCCGGCATAGCGAAATCTTGCATTCTTGATTCTTTTCCTTTTCGGGAAAAGCATTGCGAGTGGGAAAATTATTTTATCCGGGCCGTAACAGACTCCCACAACAATCTTGTACAGAAGCAGGAGGGGCTGTTTTACCGGAGTGAAACGTCCATGCTGTCCGGAAGCATTTTAAAGATCCGGCGGACGCTTTCCAATGATTGTGCGGTACTTATCAAAGAAGCGCCTGCGGCAGACGAACAGGTGCGTTACTGCGGATATGATTTCCAAATCGTAAATCAGCAGGTCAATGTGGTAACGGCCGGTTTGGATGACTCTGAACTGACTCAGGAAGAGTTCATCCCCCTGTATGGAACGGCGGTTGGTTTCTGCGGCGGGACTGAGTTTGATTTTAGCCGGTTTATGCGGGAATACCACGAGGCCCGTCACTGCTTTCGGGACGAATATGACGGCGGAGTATCGAGCAACACCTGGGGAGACCGAAACGACGGAAAAAACCTGTGCGAAGATTTTTTGTATCGTGAACTGGACGCTTCCCATCCAATGGGGATTACCTGCTACCAAATTGACGCCGGCTGGCAGACGGATGACCGGCTTGCGTGCGGTGCAAGGAGCTGGAAATTGGATGAAGATAAATTCCCCAATGGGCTAAAGGGTATTTCGGAACGGGCAGACTCCTATGGCATTGCGCTGGGGCTGTGGTTTGAGCCGTTCACCTTCAGTGAAACCGACCTGGTATACGCCCATTTTGAAGAGGATGCGAAAACCCTGATTCGGTTTTACCGGGAGTATGGAGCGCGGTTTTTTAAACTGGACGGGTTCAAGCTGCTGACTTATACGGCTTCTTACCGTCTGGAAAAAATGATGCAAATGGTTCTTGACGGGACAAAGCGGCAGGTATTTTTCAATGTCGATATTACAAACTGGCCCAGAACGGGATTGCTGGGCGCAGGGACACAATATGGAAATCTGTTTCTGGAGAACCGCTACACCGATTGGGTCAACTATTATCCCCACTATACGCTGCGGAATCTTTGGCAGCTTGCCAGTTTGATCCCGACCTACCGGCTGCAGGCGGAAATCCCCAATGTGGAAAGAAACGCAGAAAAATACGAAGCCGATCAGCCGGGGGATCCGCTGGCTCCCAGTAAGTGCGGAACCGCTTATGCGGCTGCCTGCGCTCTGTTTGCAAGTCCGCTGGTGTGGTTTGAGCCGAGCAATATGGAATATCATCAGCGCGAAATCATTGGAGAAATCTTTGCCGGCCTTACGCCGGTTCAAAACGATATTCTGCGATCCCCTGTTCTGCCCATTGGTTCTATGCCGAACGGCGTATGCTTTACCGGCTTTCAGGCGGCGGTGGATTCCCAAAGCGGATATCTAATCCTGTTCCGGGGCAGGAATCCAGAGTCCTCAGCCCGGATTCCGCTCAGAACTGCAAAAATGGAGAAGATGCTTTTTACAAAAATAACTGCAAACTGCAATTCTTCCATTCGGGCTGTGGGTGAGTCCCAGATTGAGATTACATTGGATCAGGAGTTTTCGTTTGCCGCTTACCGGTATGAACAGGCCTGAAATGTAACATAAAGCGGCTTCTGTTTTTACAGAAGCCGCTTAAAATATTCCTGTTTTATCCTTTAGCGTATCAGACAAAACTTTATACAAGCAGCAAAGCTGCGCTTTGCATGTCGAAAAACAGCCCTGCCCGGGATAATCACAGTATCCCATTTCCCGTCTGTGCCTTCTGACCTGCACCGCGCACAGAATCCGGCGCTTTGTACAGAATTTTTCTTCCCCTAAATTGCTTTCGTGCTGTTGCCTGCGCGTTAACGATGGGATACAGATTCCTCGGACGTGCCTTCCCACGCAAGCGGGATGCGGAAAGCCGCGCCCGGCTCGATATCGTAACGGTAGCCTTTGGAAAAGTCATACTCGTCAATATAGGAACG
>CALYAR010000042.1 GCA_944393585.1 uncultured Clostridia bacterium
GTTATTCTCAACTCTGCCTGCGCTCTATTATATGAATAAGAGTAGAAGACCAGACGGGTGGTTGTACAGGATAGATAGCAGGCAGAGAATGAGGCATAATAAGATGTTCCAAGTGGCAGGTAGTCAATGCAGCGGATTTAACGTTCCAAATATGGATATATACAACTTGAATTGTCTAAAAAAGCAACACTATTGTAGCATATCTTATTCCAAAAAGCAACAAAATAGTAGCATATAAAATAAAAAGGTGTGATTTTGCCATGTATTTTCGCCGTCTGGAAGATTTAAGAGTCGATCACGATAAAACGCAAGATGAAATAGCCAAGTATTTGAATTGTCATCGGGAGGTTTACCGGCGATATGAAAAAGGAGTTTATGAAATTCCTGTTTGGGCTTTAATCAAGTTGGCAAAATTATATGGAACCAGTACCGATTATATTTTAGAGCTAACCGACAATCCTGAGCCTTAAAATACTGCTGTACCAGATAAAAATGTTTTAAAAAACTATATAACTGCTGCGATTAAAAAATTTTTATCTATAGAATAAATTGCGTTTTACCGAATGAATTAATCCAAATTGAATATGCTCCTCCTATCTGACAAATACTATAGAAAACGTTAGAAAGGAGAATTTGATATGGATTCGATAAAATCTCAGGTGATACAAAAAATAGACAGCCGTATTGCGGAATTAAAAGAACACCAATATGACGAAATAGAAATCAATGGAAATCAATACAGTGAGCTGAACCAGGCGATCTCCAAAGTAATCGGTGTACCGCTGATGAAAGAACTCAGTAATTTAAAAAGCTTTGTAGAAAAACTATAATGTCTTCCCTACTTTATCCGACATCCTGGCTCCTGCATCTTTGGTACATATGCTTAACCGACTGCGATATCAAGTACCATCATCGTGCAAAATCCCAGCATGGCACCGATGGTTCCTGCATGGGAATGCTCACCGGAATGCGCCTCCGGGACCAATTCTTCCACTACGACATAGATCATTGCTCCGGCAGCAAAAGATAACTTGAACGGAAGTGCCCGAGCTGCTGCTGTCGCTAAAAGCACTCCCAATACACCGGCCAGCGGTTCCACCGCTCCAGACAGAGTCCCATACCAAAATGCTTTCTTTCGGGAAACCCCTTCTTTTCTCAGCGGCAGGGAAATTGCCGCGCCTTCCGGCAGATTTTGGAGCGCCATGCCCAGCGCCAAAGCAGAAGCACCTGCAATTTCAGAAACCGATCCATGCTGCGCAGCAGAGGCAAAGGAAAGGCCAACCGCTATCCCTTCCGGAATGTTGTGCAGTGTGACAGCTAAAACCAGCATTGTAGTCCGCTTCAGCGAGCTATGGATGCCTTCGGGCTTGTCCGCACCGATGTGAAGATGCGGCAGCAGACGGTCAAGCAAAAACAAAAGCAGTCCACCCAGTAAAAATCCTCCTGCCAGCGGCATCCATTCCGTCATTCCCTGTTCTTTCGCCATTTCTGCAGCTGGAATTAAAAGCGACCAAATCGACGCTGCAATCATCACACCGGCGGCAAATCCCAAGAACGTTTTATGCACATGAATATTCACATTCTTTTGGACAAAAAACACGCTCGCTGCGCCAAGAGCAGTTGCCAAAAATGTAGCACCTGTTCCGATCAGCGCCCAGTATAACGGCTCCATTCCATTCACTTCCCTTTTTCAACTTCTAAGATTAAGATTTGCGTATTATGAAAAATCATGCGAAAAAGAGAAATATTTATTTTTCATAGTTTAACCGTCATGCCGTTTCGCTGTTTTAATGCCGCGCATGGATCAAACGATCAAGAGCTTAAAACATTGGTGATAACCGCATTTTTAAGCTGTTCTGATTTCTGGGCAAATCCGCTCACAAGTAAGCTTACATGACAGTCCGAGGCCGAATTTACTTTTTGAAAGCCTTTCCCTTCTAAAGGAATTTCCATATCGATAATGTTCGTTTCCCGAACCGTATGATATTCTGGAAAAATCACATAAGCTTTTGCTCCCTTTTTTACGGTTCCTTTCACAAAACCAACTACAACCAGCCCTATCCTGTTATTTAATACGAACATATCTTCAATGACGAACCGAAAACGTTCGTTTGCAGCCGGCAATTCTGTCTGCCGAATCTGGACAAAGGGGACTCCGATATCATATCCAGAAGACAAGGGGAGATCCGTTTCACTGGAGTTTGAAAAAAATGAGGCTCCCAACTGGTTCTCCCAATCCGGATAACCCTTGCGCAGTGCTTTCAAATACTGCCTTTTCATTTTATCGGCTGCTATATATTTGATTCCCAACAGCAGGATTATACTAAAACATGCTATTGCCGCTAGGGAATAATACAAAACTGTTGTTGCCGCCGGCAGCGACAGCAGAATGATAACGGCCCATACGATTGCTGTAATCAGACAAGCCCTGCGAAACCCTTTGCGTTTATCCCGATCTTTTTTCTTTACTATTGTGCATATTTTTTCCAATTCTTCTCTGGAATACGCGCGGTTCTCGATGTTTTTAATCGTCTCTTTGGATAATTTTTCGATATAAATGCGCATCATTAAAATCTCCTTGCATATTTGAGCTCCATGCAGGATATGCCTATCTTTTTTCGGCGTGCCGCTATTATCCCAACTATCGGCTGTTCTTATTTATGCTTTAAAACTCGGTCTCGGCATAAGAGCGTTCAGCTTTTGGCGCCATCCGGCATTTTACTGGGATCGGTCATAAAGCCGGCATAGCGTTTGTCAACCTCTCCCAACAGTTTTTCTCCCTTCAAAAAGTGTTCGATATCATCGATCACATATCGGGTAACTGCCATGCGCCGGTCAATAGTCGGCCCGCCCATATGGGGAATCAAAAGAACATTAGAAAGCTTTCGGAGCGGGCTTTCCATCGGCAAGGGCTCTTTTTCAAACACATCCAGCGCCGCGCGGATTTTCCCTTTGGCCAAAACTTCTGCCAGTGCCGCTTCGTCAATAATAGCGCCGCGCGCGGTATTGACCAAAAGCGCCCCTTCTTTCATGGAAGAAAGCAGCCTCCGATTGATGGAATGATAATTTTCCGGAATGAGGGTAGAATGGATGGATACGATGTCGCACGTTTGAAAAATTTCCTCCATTGTCGCTTTTCGGATATCCATTTTGTATTCATCCAGTTTCTCTTGTGTCACGAAATCGGATTCCACTAATATCTTGCAGCGAAATGGCCGGAGCAGCTTCACCAGCTCCTGTGCAATCATTCCAAAGCTGATAATTCCCACCTTTTTTTCCAGCAGTCCGGAATTGTGGAACTGATCCTCTCTCCACAATACATCGCCATGAAGGTCAGCATTGTACTTTGGTATTTTCCGCAGGCTGGCAAGCGCATAAGCAATCACGGATTCTGCGACCGATTCTGCAAACATTCGGTTGCCTGTACAGACTCGTATTCCCATATCATAAATCTCCGGCGCAATATACGGACTAACGGTTCCGGCATCGTGCGCAATCAGCTTCAATTGCTTTGCGTCTCTGACCATATCCTTCTCTATCCTGGGACAGCCCCAGCCCGTGACGCAGATGTCCGCATCCTGCAAAAGCTCCTTCAGCTCATCCCGGGTATACTGCCGCTCCGCTTCATTCCAGATCACTTCCCCCAGTTTTTCCAGACGTTCTATCTGAGAGGGCGGGAAAAAAGTATCAAACACATATCCCTTTGGAATCGTCACTACAATTTTCATATTCTGGCCTCCTATTATCTCGTTTCCCATAACTATATTCCATGCTGATTGATTCCATCATTGTTTTAATAAAGAAAGACATTTGCTATAACGTTCATTTGTTCCAGTCAAAATTGGAAGAAAGCGGCCTTTTCACAGAAATCTGCTTCCTCTTCATTATACCGGCTTGAGAACTCTTGTCAAGTTTCTTTGAATCCGAGTGCAATCTTCATCATTCTTTTCACATCGATATGCTTTGCTGAAAAAAATTCAAAACGGAAAAATGCCAAATTCAAACAAAATAACAATTTTATTTACATTCGTTTCTTGAGTATGCTATAATTAGTTAATACATACAGAAAAAGAAAGCTTTGATCCAGTCAAAGCTTTCTGATGGAATTTCAGATTTTGGAGGGTATCAATCATGACAAAGACTTCCAGACAGATGTTTGCATCACTCATCATTGTTTGTCTGTTGTTTGGATTTTTTTCAGGCACTGCGGCGGCGGAAACTCCTCCGGCAAACCTGCTACTCCTGGGCACGGGTTCTTATACGGTTTCTTTTTTGGTAGACGGAAAAGAGTACAGCAAGCTGGAAAATATTAAGGGCGGCGAGGCGATTGTGTTTCCCGCACCGCCGCAAAAAGACGGTTATTCATTTGAAGGCTGGTATACAGGAACAGAGGGAAGCGGCGTAAAAGTTTCCGAGGGCGCTATTGTCGGCGGCAATACCACACTCTATGCTTATTTTACAGGCGTCTCCTCTAACGCTACGCATACCGCCTATATGGTTGGAACGGATGGCAAATTCCGGCCGGACAGCGAGATGTCCCGGGCAGAAGCGGCTGCTGTTTTCTCCCGCCTCACGGATGGTTTTTCCGAAAGCATGACCTATGTCAGCAGTTTTTCTGACGTTTCCTCGGGAAAGTGGTACAGCAACTATGTCGGTTTCGCCAGCTCGAAAAACCTGGTAGAGGGAGACGGAACCGGTAAATTTTACCCAGACCGTAAAATTACGCGGGGGGAATTTGCCGTCATGACGGCAAAATTTCTGCATATTGCTCCCACTGCGTTCAATCCTTCTCCCTTCACCGATACTTCGGGTCATTTTGCCTATGGATACATCAACGCTCTGGCCGAGGAAGGCATACTGTCCGGCTATGACGATAAAACATTTCGTCCCAACGCTTACATAAGCCGCGCGGAAGCCGTAACCATTATCAACGCGGCGTTAGACCGGTCGCCGGATTCCGGTAAAATCACAAGCACTTCGCCCTTTTCCGATGTTTCCTCTTCGCATTGGGCCTATTATGAAATTTTAGAAGCAGCTGTCACGCACAAGCAATCCGAGTTTCACTGATTCCTGAAAGCAGTAAGCGGCCATACAGGAGAAAAAAGCAAAATCCGCGCCTGCGGACGCAGGGATCAAGGCATATTGTTTGCTGGTCTGCAAACCAACTTCGTAGTAAAAATAACCTTAATCCCTATTCGCTCAATCAGAAACAAGTGTCTCATGATTTTTGGTTTGAAAATTCTTGAAATGAAAAGACGGTTAAAAACACAAAACAAAGTATTATTTAGCAAAAATTATTGTCTCGCGGTTTTTGATTTGGGAAAAGGCCCTTAGTTGTTATAAAAATATTGGAAAGGAAGGATCAATGATGAAAGAAGTTTTGCAGTTTCTCAAGGATAACCCCACCTTCTTCCTCGCTACCGTAGACCAAGACCGTCCGCGAGTAAGGCCGTTCGGTGCGGTTGCCGAATGGAAGGGAAAGCTCTATCTGATTACCAGCAACCAGAAAAAGGTATGGGAACAGATCAAGCAGAATCCGAACATCGAACTCTGCGGCATGAATCCAAAGGGAGAGTGGCTTCGGGTAGAAGCAGCTGCTGTCTGCGATTCGAGCAGGGAAGCTAAGGAACACATGCTCCAAGAAAATCCCAATCTAACGTCTCTCTATTCAGCCGACGACGGAATCATGGAGGTCTTTTTTCTCCAAAACGCCACCGCAACATTCTATTCCTTTACGTCAGAGCCGCGCGTAATTCATTTCTAAATCAAGAGAACTATAAAAAGCCTGCTGCAAATCGAAAATGTCGATTTACAGCAGGCTTATTGTTATGTCAAACTTTATTTTGCCTTATTCTGAATGTACTCGTCAATTGCCGCTGCGGCATCTTTCCCTGCGCCCATGGCCAGGATAACGGTTGCCGCACCTGTCACTGCATCACCGCCGGCGTAAACGCCTTCGCGGGAAGTCAATCCGCTTGGCTCCTGCGCAATGATACAGCCGTGCTTGTTGGTCTCAAGTCCTTTGGTGGTATTTTTAATCAGCGGATTGGGGCTTGTTCCAATCGCAATAATAGCCGCTTCCACATCCAGCACAAATTCACTGCCTTCGACCGGAATCGGGCGTCTTCTTCCAGAGGCATCCGGTTCACCCAGCTCCATCTGAATGCACTCCATCCCGGTTACCCAGCCGTCTTCGCCCAAAATGCGGACCGGATTGT
>CALYAR010000043.1 GCA_944393585.1 uncultured Clostridia bacterium
GCGGAAAAGGTTGTCTTTGAGAAGAACTATTCTTCTCAAAGACAACCTTTTCCGCATAGAATAAGATAGATTCATGGTTCTTTGCCGAAAAGGAGGAATAGCATGTTAAACGGAACTTACCAAATCCAATATACCAGCCCATTTGGGTCGGGTACCGGCTCTGCACAATTTCAAACGGCGGGCAATGGCTTAAAGGGAACGCTGAATCTGTTCCGGCAGCAGATCCCGCTGCAGAACGGCGTAATAAAGGGAAATACCTTTGAATTCTCCGGCGAATTGTCCATTTTGTCTACAAAGCTGCCGTATCAGGTAAAAGGCACCTTTACGGATCGCAAATTTGAGGCAAAAGTATATACCAAAATGGGAAACGCGACGGCAAGCGGAACAAAGGTTTCCTAAACCAGACAGATAAGCGGCAGAATTCCCAAAAAACACGCTGCCGCTTCGTTTTTTCTTCTATTTATTTATAAAACAAAATACTTGTAACCAAAAAATACAGAGGATAATAGAATGAAACATGAGGTTAGGCTCTCCGTCCGTTCCCTGGTGGAATTTTTGCTCAAAGGCGGTAGCATCGACAGCGGCTATTCCGATCCGGAACGCGCTGCGGAAGGATCGCGCATCCACCGAAGGCTTCAAAATATGGGCGGCGGCGATTACGATTCGGAAATTTTTCTTTCCCGCACCGATGAATGGGAAGGAATTGTATATACTTTGGAAGGCCGTGCTGACGGGGTTTTTTTAAACGGAAAAACCATTACCCTGGATGAAATTAAGACGCTCCTCCTCCCCCTGGAAGACGTGGGGGAGGATTTTTGCCGTGCGCACTGGGGACAGGCGATGTGTTACGGCTTTCTCTACTGCTCGCAGTATGGACTTTCAAAAATGGATATCCGGTTAACTTATGTGCATGCGGAAACGATGGAACAAAAGCATTTTACCCGTACGTTTTCTTTGGAAGATCTGTCGGATTTTTATTTCGGACTGCTCCGCTCCTATTCCAAGTGGGCAAAGCTGCAGCAGAATTGGGAAGAAAAACGTAATGCCTCCATAGAAATGCTTTCCTTTCCCTTTCCGTCTTACCGGCAGGGACAGCGGGAACTTGCGGCGGCTGTCTACCGGACGATCGTCAACGAGGGCCGGCTTTTTTGTTCTGCACCGACCGGAATCGGCAAAACAATTTCCGTCCTGTTTCCCGCGGTTAAGGCAATGGGAGAATCCAGATATGAAAAACTCTTCTATCTCACTGCAAAAACGGTAGTCGCAGAAGCAGCGCGCAAAGCAGTAGAACAAATGTGCAGCCGCGGGCTGTGTCTGCATGGTATTGTTTTAACTGCGAAAGACAAAATCTGCTTTCTGGAAAATCGGGAATGCACGCCGGAAACATGCCCTTATGCAAATGGATACTATGACCGGGTCAATGACGCAATCTATAAAATGCTTCAGAGCAGCGAGCCATTTGGCAGGGAAACCATTGAAACATGGGCAAAGGAGCACATGCTTTGCCCGTTTGAACTGTCGCTGGATCTGTCTTTATGGTGCGATGTGATTATCTGCGATTACAATTATGTCTTCGATCCGTTGGTGTACCTTAGGCGGTATTTTGCAGAAAGCAGCCCGCAGTGTGTTTTTTTGATTGACGAAGCTCATAATCTTCCGTCGCGCGGACGGGATATGTATTCTGCCTCCCTGATGAAAAGCGAATTTTCCAAGCTGAAAAAAGCATTGCCTTCCTATGAAAAGAAGCTTTTGCGTGCACTTACGCGCATCAATTCTCAATTTCTAACTGTACGCAGGCAATTTGAGGAGGAAAATTCCTTCGTCAAGCCGGAACTTCCCTCCGATTTATGTGAAGAACTGGAAAAATTTATTTCTGTCTGCGGAGAATGGCTGAAAGAAAACCAGGACTCTTTGCTGTTGGGCTCTGTATTAGAAGTGTATTTTGGTGCGACAGCTTTTTTAAAAATTGCAGAGTTTTTTGACCGGCACTATGTTACGCACTATGAACGTCTGGGAAAAGATGTCAAAGTTAAATTATTCTGCGTAGATCCTTCTCTGGTTTTAGGCCAGGTGCTCGACCGTGCAAAGGCATCCATCCTTTTTTCTGCAACCCTTGCGCCGCTTTCCTATTTTGCCGCTGTCTGCGGCGGGGGCGAAGAGGCCAAACGCTATGCACTCCCTTCCCCTTATCCGCAAAATCATCTGGGGCTTTATATCGCCAACTATATCAGCACCCGCTACAAAGACCGCAACGCAAGTCTGGAAGCAGTTGCGGACGCGATACATACCATGATTTCCGGAAAGAAGGGCAACTACATCGCTTACTTTCCCTCCTATCAGTATCTGGGCTCAGTACTGGAATTTTTTGTTCAAAAATATCCGGACATCGAAACCATATCCCAGACGCGGGATTTCACAGAAGAAGACCGGGAGGCTTTTCTAAATCGGTTTTCTGCGATGAATGGACAGACACTGTTGGGATTTTGTGTATTAGGGGGAGTTTTTTCCGAAGGCGTTGATCTGGCCGGAGAACGGCTGATCGGCTGTGCCGTTGTAGGAGTCGGCCTTGCGCAAATTAATTTGGAACAGGATGTGATCCGGGATTTTTACCAGGAAGAAAATGGACAGGGATTCGACTATGCCTATCGTTTTCCCGGCATGAATAAGGTCTTGCAGGCGGCCGGGCGCGTCATTCGATCCGAATCTGACCGCGGCATTGTGCTGCTGCTCGACGACCGTTTTTTGACCCGAAGCTATCTTTCTCTATTCCCGGCGCACTGGAATCACTATCGGAGCGTTTCATCGCAGCATGAGCTGGATGAGGCGATCAAGCGGTTTTGGAAACAATTTTCATAAAGGAAAAATTACAATTTATAAAAAGCTGGAGAAAAATATTCTCCAGCTTTCTGCATTTTAACAGGATAAAGATTAAAGAACAAGCGACGGAGCGGCATAGGTACGCGCAGCCAATTCGCTGTTTAGCATATACAAGCCCTTGCTGTCGGAACCATACAGTTCCATTTTTGTGATTAAATCCGATGCCGTTTTTTCCTCTTCTCCCTGTTCCTTTACAAACCAATCCAAAAGCTGCATCGTACGGAAATCCTTTTCCTCATAAGCAGCAGCATAAATGGTATTGATCAGAGATGTCACATATTGCTCGTGCTTGAGAGCCGCTTTCAAAGGAGCCATATGGTCTGTTAATTCACATTCCGGCTTTGCGATGGCTTCAAACGTTACCTTTTCGTTGTTATTTTGCAGGTATTGATAGAACAGCATAGCATGATCCCGCTCTTCCTGCGCCTGCACCCGATACCAGTTTTCAAAACCGTCCAGGCCTTCCGCCCCATAATAGTTGGCAAATTCCAGGTAGAGATAAGCGGAATAGAACTCTTTATTAATCTGCTCGTTGATCAGTTTTGCAACCTTAGCATTCATATTTGTTTCCTCCTGTAGTTAATCATTTGTTTTCCATAATCCGTGAAGATTGCAATATGCCATTGCTTCGATCACTTCTTCCCCTTCGCATATCATAAAGCAAGCCGTGGGCGGATCACCGGGATTTAAGCATTTGCGCTGATTCCCCTGCGTTGTATGCAGGCAAATCCACTCGATATAATGCTCCTCTGTCATAGGGTGTGGAACCGATCCAACCTGTACCGTGACGCAGTTCTCTTTCTGCGTGACAACCGGAACATGCTTTTCCTGGGCTGCATCTGTCGTATTGGGAACCAACTGCTGCATCTTTTCGCCGCAGCACATCACAGGAACTCCCGTATTTTTGGCAAACGCAATAATATTGCCGCAATGTTTGCAAATGTAAAACTTTAAATCCATACCGTTCACCCTTTCTTAATTGTGACATTTTTTTGACAAAATATCCAAATTTATTATAGGTTGTTTGTTTCAGAAAGTCAAGCGAATACACAGCAGGGATATGTTATTTTACTTTACCATTCCCATATTGCCCCGATGATTATTCTAAACTGCAAAAATCCTCAAAATATATTTATAATTCATTTCCCATTGCGCGATTTTTCCACTGCATCGATAAAGTCCAAAATTTTCTTCTGCGGATTGAGTGGATATAACAGCCCATAGGGAATGGCATAATTCCAATCGACAGGAATTGTCACCAGAGAAGGGTGAATGTCCTTCCAGCATTCCAGGTTCAAAAGCACATTTCCCTGCTGTTCACACCGGTTAAACACTTGTATATCATAGAAATGGTCAGTATCTTCAATCCGAATCTTGGAATGATGTTCTTCCAGTTCCTTCCTTAAACTGTCATTGAGCGGAGAGTCCCCTTGCTTTACCATCATTAAAGTCTCCCCATACAAATCCGTAATTTTTAACTTTTTTCGGGAGGAAAGGCGATGGCCGATCGGAACGGCGACACACTTTTTATACGTCCCCAGCGGATAGATATTGCAGCGGTTCAGCCATTGAATGGAATCGCATACACCTACAATGAAATCAAAATCTTTACCGATTTTTTCAATGACAGACAAAATGCCGTTGTGATCGTCCTCAAAAGGAATAATTTGAATTTTAAACTGTGGAAACTGGTCGCTGAGCTGGTACCAGATATCCATAAAGACCTTACAGGGGTTCAGCATAGACGTTCCCACCCGAATGACTAAGTTCTGCTGTCCTTCCAAGCTTTTTGCCTTTTCCACTGCTTTTTCCGAATAGGAAATCATAAATTTGGCGTCTTTATAGATCGATTGGCCGCTTTCGGTCAGTATAATCCCTTTGTTCGACCGCTGTATTAATTTTAAGTCCAAGTGTTTCTCCAGCATATTAATCTGTTTCATCACAGCCGTCGGAGTGAGAAACAGCTGCTGCGCGGCCTTATTCAGACTGCCGCAGTCAGCCACACATATGAAGGTTTCAAGCAGGCTGTTGTACATGATCTCTCCTCCATTTGCATTTACTATTGGTTAATACTATTTTAAACATTTGGAGATTCCGTGTCAACTGTTCCTCTGCTAAAATAAGACTGCAAAGAAAGCTGCGAAATGCGGCAGCTTGTATGATAAAATATTGAAAACCAATCAAACAGAAAGGAGAGGGGTTCATGTCCGCTATCGTCTTATACTTTTCCAGAACCGGAGAAAACTATGTCTCCGGTGCGATTTTAAATCTTTCCAAAGGGAATACAGAAATTGCGGCGGAATTGATTCAAAATCTTACGGGAGCCGACTTGTTTCGTATAGAACCGGAAGTTCCCTATTCTTCCAATTATTCCGAGTGTATTGAGCAGGCGAAAAACGATCAAAAGCGGGAAGCCCGCCCGGCTCTGCGCACCTATCCGGATCATTTGGAACAATACGACACAATTTATTTAGGCTATCCCAATTACTGGGGCACTATGCCAATGCCGGTATTTGCCTTGCTCGAACACGTCGACTTTTCCGGCAAGAGAATCAAACCATTCTGTACCCATGAAGGCAGCGGTCTGGGGCGCAGTGAACAAGACATCAAGAGGCTTTGTCCCCATGCGGACGTCCGGCCGGGCCTTGCCATCCAGGGAGCCAAAGTGGCCAGTGCAGAAAAGGAAATTCAAAAATGGATTGCAAAATAAGAATTTAAAAATATTCAATCATAAATTCAGGTTGCGCAAGGGATAATTTATTACTAATACATGTCAATGATACGAAAGGAGCTTTTTTATGCAGCCAAAAGAAATCAGTGTATTTCCAACCGGAAACAAAAACGACGCCTTTGCCCAATACTTTACCGGGCAGAGCTATTTGAACATGCTGTCTGTGGAACAGGTTCCCATTGGCAACGTTACATTCGAACCGGGGTGCCGGAATAACTGGCATATTCACCATGCAGAAAAGGGCGGAGGGCAGATTCTGCTGGTCACTGCCGGCAGAGGCTACTACCAGGAATGGGGCAAGCCGGCCAGAGAGCTTCATCCCGGAGATGTTGTCAACATTCCCGCCGAAGTCAAGCACTGGCATGGAGCGGCTCCCGACAGCTGGTTCGCTCACCTGGCTGTAGAAGTTCCGGGAGAAGGCGCCTCCAACGAATGGCTGGAACCGGTATCCGACGAGGAATACGGAAAATTAAAATAGGAGGAAACAGAAGATGGAAAAAATAACAGCAGGCCGCGATAGTCTGGGAACATTTGCACCAAAATTTGCAGAACTCAACGATGACGTTTTATTCGGCGAGGTATGGTCACGGGAGGAAAAGCTTTCCGTCCGGGACAGATGTATCATTACCGTTTCGGCCCTCATGGCCAGCGGCATCCTGGACACTTCCCTGCAGCATCACATTCAGAATGCCAAGGCCAATGGCGTAACGAAAGAAGAAATGGCAGAAATTCTGACCCATTTGGCATTTTACGCCGGCTGGCCAAAAGCCTGGGCGGCCTTCCGCATGGCAAAAGAAGTGTATGGAGAGTGATCGGATGAAAGACAGAATCATTGTCTACTATTCACTGGGCGGCAACACGAGAAGAATTGCCGAATGGATCCAGCAGGAAATTGGCGGCGATCTGGCTGAAATTCAAACTGTACGGCCGTACACCGGCAGTTATGACGATATTGTGGATCAGGGACATGCTGAGGTAAACCGGGGCTTCCGTCCTGAGATCAAACCGCTGAAGGCTGACTTTAACGATTACCGCCAGGTTATTTTAGGCAGTCCGGTGTGGTGGTATACCTTGGCGCCTGCTATGAATACCTTCCTTGAAAGCCAGGACTGGGCCGGAAGAGAAGTCTATCCCTATGCTACCAACGGAGGATGGATTGGACATACGTTTCGCGACTTTGAAAGGGCATGTGTGAACGCACGGATTCATACGGGACTTGATGTCAAATTCAATGGCTCTGCTCTTCAAACACCGGAGCAGGAAATCCAAAAATGGATTTTATCAATTTCGAACTAAAAAGGAGGATTTTGTTTATGGAGTATGTCACATTAAATAACGGAGTAAAAATGCCTATTCTGGGCTATGGAGTCTATCAGGTAGACCCCGCTGAGTGTGAACGCTGCGTATCGGACGCAATCCGCACAGGCTACCGGTCGATCGACACGGCCCAGGCCTATGCCAACGAAGAAGGCGTTGGGAATGCAGTTGCGGCATCCGGCATACCAAGAGAAGAATTGTTTCTTACCACGAAGGTATGGATTACCAATGCTGGATACGAAAAGGCCAAAGCATCCATCGACGAATCGCTAAAAAAACTTCGGACTGATTATGTGGATCTGCTTTTGATTCATCAGCCGTTCGGCGACTACTACGGAACTTACCGTGCGATGGAAGAAGCCTATCGTGCAGGAAAAGCCAGAGCAATCGGAGTCAGCAACTTTTATCCGGACCGGTACATCGATCTTGCAAATTTCTGTGAAGTCGTGCCCGCGGTCAATCAAGTGGAAACGCATGTCTTCCAGCAGCAGAAAATAGCGCACGAAGTAATGAAAAAATACGGCACGCAAATCGAATCCTGGGGTCCGTTTGCAGAGGGAAAAAACGGGATGTTTACCAACGCTGTTTTAAAGGCCGTTGGAGAAGGCCACGGCAAAACCGTTGCCCAAACCGCACTTCGGTTTCTCATTCAAAGCGGTGTAGTAGTGATACCCAAATCAGTGCGCAAAGACCGCATGGAAGAAAATATCAATGTATTTGATTTTGTTTTAACAGAGGAAGAAATGAAACAGATTGAATCGTTGGATACTGCTCAAAGCCTCTTTTTCTCTCATTACGATCCGCAGACCGTCGAATGGTTCATGAGTATTGTAAAATAAAATATAGCCGAACGAAACTGTACCTGCGGGTCTTGCGAAGACTGCGGGTCCTGCGAGGACTGCGGGTCCGAGACCGCCGAAAATTTTGTGTAAAAGCTGAATAAGAAAAAACCTTTCAGATAAGAATTAAGATATAAAAATTTCAAAATCTGAAAGGAAGAACAGTAATGGAAAAAGCACCGGCTGAGTTAATGAAAGAGTATGTTAACTCACAGAAATTCACGAGCACAACCGAAATCATGGAGGCAATGAAAGCCATGTTCGGTGATGTGCTCCAGCAGGTAATGGAGGCAGAATTAGACACAAAGCTAGGTTATGAAAAAAGCGAAAGAACCTCGAACAATGACGAAAGCGGTTTGTCGAAAAACTACCGAAACGGGCATTCAAAAAAGACGGTAAAAACACAGCTCGGCGAAGTGACAATAAATG
>CALYAR010000044.1 GCA_944393585.1 uncultured Clostridia bacterium
AGGCCCCCTTTTAATCCCCCAGAACGCTTAAGAGGGCTGCTCGCCCCCTTAAGAATCCCCTTCGGGCCAATCATGGCAAGCTAAGCAAAACTTGCTTTTTTTGCGTGTCATTCGTCTAGCGGTACTTCCTAGTGTGGCCGCAAGCGGTCTAAAGCAAATGATTGTGATATTTTTCCTGCGTAAGGCTGATTAGAATTTTGCTTTCGCCTTCCTGCGCTGAAACGAACTGGTGCAGCATAGTAGAACAGAAAGGATACTAACTACTGCGTACCACGAAAAGTAACAATAGTGCACAATGGGGAGGGTTCTTAGGGAGGTATTCACATTGCCAAAGGCAATGTGAAAGCGAACACCGGGAAGCGTTTTCGCAGAAAAGGCGGTGAGGTGTTCGTTCCTTTATTTTAGGGAGGCCAAAGGCTGAACCCGCCCTCCCTAAGCGCGCTTTTCGTGCAGTGCTTTTCCCGCGAAGGAAAAGCATTGCATTCCGGCGCACCCCTCGCAGGACACGCTGTCCTCGCAGGGTTCGCAACCCACGCAGGGTTCGCAACCCACGCAGGATTTGTAACTTTTGAGAGCGGCCTTTATAGATATTGTTTTAAAAAGGCAATAACTTCTTCTCTCGCTTCGAGAAGCTCTTGGTGGGCAGTCTCATAAATACTCATCCGCCAACGAGAAGGAACGCCAAACGATTGATAGACTTCCCGCAGGGCAGTATCGACTTTGTGAAGGCCCGCCTCCGGCGTTAAGGGATCAAACCGGCCATTCACGCTCAAATGCGGACGGGGTGCAATGAAAGCATTAATGTCCGCTGTCTGGAAGTATTTCAAAAGGGAAGGGACGAAATAATAAACACCATGCCGCTCCAGGCCCTTGTCATCGATCAGGGCTTGATAGTCCGTCATACAGCAGATGTCGGCGCAGACGCGGATTCGTTCATCCAGGGCAGAAAGCCACCAGGCCATGGTACTTCCCATTGACATACCCAATGTCCCGATTCGGTTGGAATCCATATCAGGACGGGTGAGGAGGTAATCGACGGTTCGAATGGAATCGTATACCATCATGCCCCAGAGCACACGTCCCTGCCATAGCATCAGCTCAAAGGTTTCTACCTGCGTCATACCGTAATTGCGTTCACCGAAACACCAGTGATCGATTGCGATTGCCGCAAATCCGGCTTGGGACAGGGACTGTGCGTAGGGAATCGGATACATGTATTCGCGCCCGCAGATGTACTCTTCCTTGCCAATGGTGAAATTTCCGCCGTGGGAGTGGTTAAATACGATAACCGGATAAGGGGGCTTTGCACAGTGCGGCAATGTGACATAGGCAAAGGTATCCTCGATTCCGTTGAGAGAAAGCCGCAGTTTTTGCAGCCTATAATCGGGACAATTCTTCTCCCAAATAAGCTCTGCATGAATGGGCGTATTTCGATCGGGCAGCTCTCCCAGAAGTCCGTACAGTTTTTCTCTGGCCGGCTTTGCAGCAGAGGGATTATATAACATGGAAAAATTCCTCCTAAAACGAAAGCAGGACAACCGCCCTGCTCGTTTTAATTTGTTGAATCTGTTTGCTTGATTTTTGTCTCTTTTAGGCGATGGTTCGTAAAAATGCGCGGCGTACTTCATTGCAGGCGCCATAGAATTTTGCATTTTCGGAAATGTCAAGAGCGTTTAACAACGGAATATAGTCTCCGCGCTCTTTTCCGGCAATGTCGCGGAACCGTTCCGACAGTTCCGCCAAAAATCCGGGAATGGCTGCAAAGTGTTCGGAATCAATCAGAATTTCATCCGGATCAATCAGCCACATGACACTGTGAAAACACCAGATTAACACATCCATAGCCTGTTCTACATAAGTTTGAAATTTGGGATCGTCTTTCAGTCTGTCTGGATCAAAGCAGTCCTGCTTTAAGTTTTCTTCCGGAAACAGATTCCGAAGGGTCTCGAACGAAAGGAAGGATTCTGCCGTCCTTCCATTGGAAACAACCAGCTGCCCAAAATCGGAGGCATAGGAATAGGCTGTTTGCGGAACGCTTCCGTGCGATACTACAGCACCGCCGGCGCCATCGCCGATATAGGCATAGAAAATGGTCTTTTGCTGATAGTTTTGCACCTGACTTACCGCATACCGTGCGGCAAATTTAACATCCTCGTCAATCGTAATGGGAACGCCGGGAAAATAGGTTTCAATCGTCTTTTTTACTGGAAAAGACATCAGCTCTGGAAATCGTTTGTTAATTACAATATCTTTCCCGGAATCGTATGGTCCCGGGGCCAGAATTCCCAGCCCCAGACTCTCTTTTAAAAGCGGTGCAAAAGCTTCTGTAAACTGAGAAAGAGCGTTTTCCAGATTTTCCTGATAACTTTTTTCTTTCTCATAAGGAATTATTTTCCCTTTCATGGATTGACCGTCAACCCGCATACTTCGCATTTCAAAATCAGTTTTACTCAGATCAAGCACTAAAATTCGACGGAGATCTGAGGTGGACAAAAAGCCGGCTTTTCGGCCAACCAGGGACTCTTCTTCCTTTTTCTCCGTGATAATACCATTTTTTTTCAATAAGTCTGCAATTTTGCCCGCCGTCATCAGACTCAAACCGCAGGCTGCCGCCAGCTCCCCGCGTGAGACGGGGCCGCTCGTAAAGATATGTTCACAGATACGAATGATGTTGCCGATTTTGATGTTTTTTTGATTTACGGGTTGTTCAAGCGTCATAGCATTAATTTGGAAGCAGTTTTTTCACGCCGTCTGAAATAGAACGCGAAAAATGTTCCAGTGCTCCTTTCTTTAATGGTAATTGGGCATAAACAAGATTGGACTGTAATCCGCCTGCGTACTGGCGGAGATCAATGTCACGGTCGTCAGCAACATACCGGATTGCGGCATTTGCATTTTCGTTGAAAATCACCACGCTGTCGGAAAGAGCCTTGCGCACATCAACGCCAATTTGGGTAAATAATTCCCCTTGGGCGGCAATGTAAACAAACTTTCCGATGCGGAATGCTTGGATATAGACGGTTTCCTCATAAGGATTGCTCTGCGTGAAAACCTTTCGCTTCATTAATTCAAGCCATTTTTCAGTTGCACGCCGAATGGGCGAGGACGGATCGTACGGGCTGTAATCCTTTTCAATGGCGGCATCCATTGCCGGCCAGTCGAGCTCCTGCGCCTCTAAAGTAAACGTAAAGGATGCAGTTTTCAGAGTAGAACAATCGATCTCTTCCGCCTGCTTCAGGGCCGCTTCCACACCATCTGCCAGCCGGAGTGCATATGTGTGGATGACTTCCTTGGTCCCGCAGCCCCACTGGTCCCGATTGCTGATCGGATCAATGTCGCCGCAGCAGCCATTTAAGAAGATCGAGTGATAGCCCCGCTCTTTTAAGATCTCAATTAAATCTCCTGGATAATCCGGCGAAATTTCACTTTTCGGCCCCAGGATAACCGGGTGGCAGGAATAATTCACCATCAAATAGGGCTTCTCGCCCTCCAATTCAAAACTTGTCACATAGACATTGCTGTCGAGTAAGCCTTCTGAGCCGTCACGGTGAGCACGGTTAAAACCAATGGGCTCAATTTCCGTTTGGCCGTAACGGACACTGGCAACAGGATATAAAACCGCCGCCGCGGCTTTGCCTGCTTCGATGAGCTTTGAAATCAAAAAGGTAACGTAATCCCAGCTCATCTCTCCGCAGCCGATGGTCTGTGCGGCAGAAGGAGCTGTATGGGTATGAATGCAGGATAAAATAATCTGCTCCTCACTCAAAGAAAGCTCATCGGCGAGCGCGGCCTTCACTTTGTTTACAATATAAGGGCTCAGGGCCAGCAGGTCGCACCCAATCAACAGAGCGGAAGAGGGAGCTGCCTCCAGGAAGAGGGCATGGGCGTAGATGTCATCCATTACGCCAGTCGCTTTCCGTTCCAAATACCAGCCGTAACCGCTTAATTCTACTTCCGTTTCCGGATTTATGCAAACGGATGAAAATCCAAGTTTCATAGTAAAATCTCCTTTTATTCAACTGCCTGTGGCAGATTCAGTGGGTCTGTCCCCGATAAATCTTGTCATTATTTTTCTAATTGTTCCAGTTCTTCATGGTGAGCGGAAAGTTTTTCGAAGATTGAGACAATCCGGTCAATCCGCTCGCGGCTGCCCAACAGTTCACTTCCCTTAATCCAGAGACCTGTTTCCGCACAGAGATTCTTTGCGTTGGCAAGCCCGGAATAGGAAAACGTGCGTCCCGTGGATTTCTCAAAATTCGGCGTATGGAACGCGGGCATATCAAAAATAGGATTGTAGCCTGTGGATAAACCAACTCCCTCCGCACAGAAGGCATTTGCCAATGTCTTTTTATGTATGCCGTAGAATTTATTTTTCTCATAAAAAAGCGGAAGCAGATGAAGCGAATTGATGGTCTGCCGTTCATCCTCCTTTGGAAAGCTCAAAAAGTCAAAAGCAGAGAGCCGCTCTTTTAAATATTTCGCATTTTCCATTCGGTTGGCAATCTGAGAATCCAACCGCGTCAACTGGACATTTAAAATAGCCGCGGGCCATTCAGTCATGCGCGCATTAGTGCCCAGATAGGTTTTTCCGGCAAACTCACCGGCGCCGTCGTAAGCGCGGCCGGAATGATGGTAGTGCCAGGCTTCTTTAAAAATCTTCTCGTCGTTGGTCGCAATAAATCCGCCTTCGCCGCCGGTCAGATTTTTGCTGGATTGAAAGCTGAACGAAGAAGCATCGGACAAAGCGCCGGCCTTGATTCCCTTCCATTCGGAACCATGCGCATGGGCGGCGTCTTCAATCAGATATAGCCCCTTTTCTTTGCAGAGCTGTGTCAGTACATCCATGTCGCAGATGGTACCGCCGACGTGGGTAACGATAACAGCCCGCGTTTTGTCTGT
>CALYAR010000045.1 GCA_944393585.1 uncultured Clostridia bacterium
CAGGTGTATGAACGGTACAGCTATATGGGCGGCAACCGGCTCAGCCTTAATGTGACCACGCTGGAACACGACGGTACGATCCATTTGGTTGCCATAACGGCGGGAGGAAGCCAGGCCATGTTTTTTAAGATAAATACCTTTGGGGAAGAAGCGTTTTTGGATAAACTCAAAGAGGCGGTCGAACAGTTTCGGTCTTAGTTATCATAATAATAGAAAGCAGGAGAGAAAATGGTGCAGACGGAGCAGTTTGGAAGGTTGACAAATGGGACAGAGGCGAAACGCTTTACCATTGTGAACCGGAATGGAATGAAGGCGGTCTTAACAGATCTGGGAGCGAATCTGCTGGAGTTGTGGGTGCCCGATCGGACTGGATCGCTTCGCGACGTTGTATGGGGATATGAGACGGCGGAAGGATATGAGCACAACCCTACGGGATTCGGTTCCACCATTGGACGCAATGCGAACCGCATCGGCGGGGCGGAGGTTACCATTGGCGGCGTACGCTATCCTCTGGAGAAAAACAACAACGGCCTTCACAATCTCCACAGCGGAACAAAAGGTTATAATAAGCGGATGTGGCAGGCCCGGGTGGAATATCAGGGCGTAGAATTTACTTTAATCAGTCCGGACGGCGACCAGGGCTTTCCGGGAAATGCAGAGATTCACGTTACTTATACCCTGACAGATGAAAATGAATTAAAAATTCGCTATCGTGCGGCGGCAGACCGGGATACGATCTTCAATCTGACGAATCACAGCTACTTTAATTTAGAGGGGGAGGAAAGCGACAGCGTACTGGGGCAGATTGCCTGGATCGATGCGGACTTTATTACTCCGGTTGCAGATTCCCGCGCGATTCCAACGGGGGAAATCCGGCCCGTCAAAGGGACGCCAATGGACTTTACAAGCCCCAAACCCATTGGTAAGGAGATTGACGCGGATTACGACCAGCTGATCTACGGCGGCGGTTATGACCACAATTATGTGCTGAACCGGCAGGGAACCTTTCGGAGCGTAGCGTCCCTCTATTCGGAGCAAAGCGGCATTTGGATGGAAGTTTGGACTGATTTGCCGGGGCTTCAGTTTTACACGGCCAATTTTTTGGATGGCGAAACGGGCGGCAAGCGCGGACGGGTCTATGGCCGCAGGAGCGCGGTCTGCTTTGAAACGCAGTATTATCCGGACGCCGGCCATCACCCCAATTTTCCGAGCACCGTTGTCCCGGCGGGGAAACAATACGAAACGCAGACCGTCTACGCTTTTTCAGTAAAAGAAAAATAAAATATCTTCCCCCCGGCAAACAGCCGGGTATCTGCAAGACAGTATTGTACTGGGATTGAGAAAGCGGCGCCACATTAAATTGATCGCGCCGGAGCTGGCGAAGTGAAATGGCGTGACTGAAAAGCTGAAAGCCGGTCGCTCAATAGAATGGGGACGACTGAAGAACGCTTGTAAGGCGCAATCGTGAAGTTTGAGCCGGTTTATGATGGATGCTGAGGACGTCCGGACAAAAGTATCCGGGTATTTTTTGTGCAGAGGGTAGAGTTTTTCCTGTTTTTCTGATATACTTTCTTCAATAAAAGCTGTGGAGGCGGAGAATATGGTGACATTCTTAAAATTACGAAATATCTAAGTACATAGAACTGCGTTAAATAGTTTTATGTACATACAAAATACTAAAAACTATTTAATTAAGGAGATTTGTAATGATATTTCAAGATAATGTAATCAAAGAATACTTAAAAAATGTGTATTTTATATCTGGCACACCTTGCGGTGGAAAGACAACGATTTCACGTAAGCTGGCTAAAAGATACAATCTGCTGGTTTATGACATTGATGAGCAGTTTGCAGGTCATCAGAAAATTTCAAATTCGGCTTTTCAACCATCAATGAACCAAGTCTTTCGGGATGCCGATGAGTTTTTTTGCCGCACGGTCGAGGAATACAAACAATGGCTGATTGGCAATACAAGAGAACAGCTGGATTTTGTGCTGCTGGATTTAATTCGTCTTTCACAAAATCAAATTGTATTATGTGACTGCCATTTGGAAGTAGATGAAGCAGATAAATTAACGGAATCATCCAGAATCGTCTTTTTGATCAAAGAACCTTCAAATTTAGTTGACGATTATTGCAACCGGTCAGACCATCAAGATTTTAGTGATTTTATAAACATTGCATCTGATGTAAAAAGAGCAAAGGCGGTATGCAGTGAAACCTTAAAAAGCCTCAATGAGAAAAGATATGAACGGATGAAAAACAGTGATTATTTTTGGGTTGAAAGAAGTGAGAACAGTACGGTTGACGATACTGTGAGAAAAGTGGAGCAGCATTTTCAATTTGCCGAACGGCTTAAATCCCTTTAGGTATTAAAGGGCGCACTTCCATACCCTCCTGTTGAGAGTACGGTGCGTTCTTCGGAGCTTCATTTTCCGTTACCAAAAAGAAACTGCATGGCCAAAAATGCTGCATCGTTTCGTTCCGTCAGGGCGGCAGCCCTTTTGCATTGCTAAAGCGGCTGCCGTCTGCAGACGGTGTTGACAAACTGCTTGCCGTCAGCGAGTTTGAATGATGTGCAGAAAACAATCCTCCGTATGGATACAACCATACGGAGGATTTGCTGTTTTACAGACATCGCCCTGTGGCCGGGGCGGAGTGTTTTACGGGCTACTGGTCACAGCCGCAGCCGCAATTATTGTCCCTGGAGCGGGCCGGCGGGAAGAACTGGTTCATGGGGAACTGAATCTTCGAGAACAGGTCGCAGGGGTTTTCTTCGGTTGCCGCGATACATTCTTTATCCGGGATTAAGAAGTCGTAGGTCGGGATCAAAAGCTGAACCTTGCGTTCCAGCTTTACAATCGAGAATACGCCGAGCGATACATATACTTTTTTCTGTTCGCCGCGGATGACGAAGTTGTCGCCGAAAATCTGGCAGATAGTTTCCGGAATCGGCGTGTTTTCGATGGTTTCGTTTTCGCAGCCGCAGCTGCAGCATTCATCTACTTCGACCAGTCGGCAGGAGAGTGCGATCGGGTCTACTACCTCCACAGCTGCCCCCAAAGAGGAAGATGAGACGGTCATTTGGTATGAGAGGATGGATTTGCGGACTGAAATTGAATTTCGGTTTTTCCGTCGGGCGACACGCGGATCTCACAAAGAAGCTGTTTCATTTGCCGGTGGCTCCAATTTTCCAGACCGAGCCCGCGTTCCGGCGAAAACCGGGGATCGGGCAAAGGCGGGGCGGCTTTTTTCTGCTCCATGGCCTGGCTAAGCCGGGCTTCGCGCCTGCGGCATTCGGAAACGTTTTGCTTGCATTCTTCGATCGAGATGACGTCGTTTTGATATAAGGTAAGCCATTTGCCGATTTCACGCTGAATTTTAGCCAGTGAGTTTTGATATTGTTCCTGCTGTGCCAACCATTGGGCGGAAGGAGCCGTGCGTTTTTGGCGGATTCGTTCTAACAGTCGAGCAGGTTCTGGCAGTTTGGATAGCAAATAGGCTTCCAGCCATCCATACAAGTCCGCTTCCGGAAGGGAGACGGCATTGGAACAAAAGGAACTTCCATAGTGGTCATGGCCGGAACAGCGCCAGCGGGGGGCAGAGTCTCTGGTCTGTTTTCGAATGAACGAGCGGCCGCATTCCGTGCAGCGGATCAGGGTGCTGAGCGGATATGTACTGCTGGGCCGGGTTGCACCGGAGGTTTGTTTTCCGCGCTCCGAAAGGAGTTTTTGGGCCTTTTCAAATACCTCGTCGGATACGATGCGGTATTCCGGCCGCTCGAGAACAAAGCGTTCTTCCGGGCCGGTTGTCCGCTGGGCGCCGCTCAGGAAATCCGTGGTTTCGTATTTGTTGGTAATCAATGTCCCTTTGTAGATGGGATTTTGCAGAATGCGCCGGACGGTTTTGGGATCCCAGTTACCGCAGCCTTTTTTGGTTGGAACCTGCATGCCGCTAAGCTGTGCGGCAATGCTGCGCGTCCCGGCACCCGCTTCGGTATAGAGCGTAAAAATTATCCGAACGACATTTGCTTCGAAGGGGTTTGGCTGGAGCTTAAAAGTGTCTACTTTATCATAGCCAAAGATAAGGTTTGGAACACGGCCCTTTTTGGCATTAACCTTCTTGCCGAATTTGACCCGCTTGGAAAGGCTTGCGCTTTCTTCCTGTGCTAAGGCGCTGAAAATGGTAAGGACAAATTCCGAATTTCCCAAAACAGTTTGGTTGTTGGTCAGAAACAGCACTTCAATGCCGCGGCTTTTTAACAGCCGCACGGCATTTAAAAAATCTACCGTATTTCGGGCAAAGCGGGAGATGTCTTTGACCACTACAAGATCAAAAGAATGCTCTCTGGAATCTTCCAGCAGCTGTAAAAATTCCGGCCGGTTTTTCATTTGTTTTCCCGAGATCCCTTCATCTGCGTAAATTCGGATCAGTTCATAATGGCTTTTTTGGGCAAATTCTTCAAAAAAGGCCTTCTGATTGGCCAGCGATTCCAGCTGTTCTTCTTTTTCCGTGCTAACGCGGCAGTAAGCCGCCATCCGTTCCAATTCCCGCCTCACTCCTTCCATACTGGTCTGGTTTTGAATCGGAAACCGTCGCGGCGGGGCATGTTAGAATTGCCTCGAGCAGTGTTTCCCATTTTTCCGGCGTATTGGGATCGACCCAAACAAGGTCTGGTTTGCGTTTCGTTTGACCACCTCCAGTTGAAAACTACCTTCCCATCAGGATGGTTTCATTTCATTTCTATGCGGTAAGATTTGGAATATGTTCGCATATCACAAATATGCAAAAGGGATCTTGCGCTCTGTAATTATTGACATATGGCCAAAATAGAGGTACAATACCAGTAGATTCCAAATGGAGGGGTGAACATGCCGAGACCGCAGAAGTGCCGAAAAATTTGTGCATTGCCGAAAGTTGTGAACTTTGGGCCGCTGGAGTATGTACCGGAAGAGGAAGAAGCGGTTCAGATGGGGGTCGATGAATTTGAAGTGATCCGGCTGATTGATTTGCTGGGAATGACCCAGCAGCAGTGTGCAAAACGGATGGGCATTGCCCGCACAACCGTAACGAGGATCTATGAATCTGCCCGCAGAAAGACGGCGGACGCGCTGGCCAATGGAAAAAAACTGACCATTGGCGGCGGGGAATTTACTGTCTGCGATGGTCTGCGTCCGGAATGTGCAGACAATGAAAATTGCTGCTGGCGCAGCAGAAACGGATGAAAAAGTCCTGGATGGAGAAAAGCCCGTCTGGGAAAAAATAATGAAACGGGGGTTTAATTTATGAAGGTATTAGTCATTGGCGGCGTTGCTGCCGGAACCAAAGCCGCAGCAAAGCTGAAACGGGTGGACCGCAGTGCAGAAGTACTGATTATCACGAAAGACCCGGACATTTCCTATGCCGGCTGCGGGCTTCCCTATTATGTGGGCGGTGCGATTGCAGACCGGTCTGAATTGATCGTGAACACGCCGGAGAGCTATTGCGCCTTAACCGGCGTAGAAGTGCGGACGGGACGGGAGGCCGTATCGCTCGACAGTGCGAAAAAATGTGTTACGGCAAAAAATATGGTTACGGGAGAGACGGAGGTCTATTCTTACGATTCGTGCATTCTGGCAACCGGCGCTTCGCCGGTCGTCCCCGACATGCCAGGGATCACGATGCCGGGCATATTTAAAATGCGTACGCCGGAAGATGCTGTCACTATGCGCGATTATATGGGAAGCCATGGCGTAAAAAAGGCGGTCGTCGTAGGCGGCGGGTTCATTGGGCTTGAAATTGCGGAAAATTTGAAACAGCAGGGCTTAAATGTAACCGTCATCGATCTGGCTCCCCAAATTATGCCCAATGTATTCGACCCGGAAATGGCGGACTTTGCCGCAAAGCATTTGCGGAAGAACGGAATCCGCGTCATGACCGGTACCGGCCTCAAAGCGGTGCTGGGAGAAGAGTGCGTGACAGGCGTTCAGACTGAGGCGGGAGTCATTCCCTGTGATCTGGTGGCCTTGTCCATCGGCATTCGGCCCAACACGGCATTTTTAGAAGGCAGCGGCATTGCAATGCAGAAGGGAACTATCCTGACCGATTCCAGGCTTCGGACCAATCTGCCGGACGTATACGCCGCGGGGGACTGCGCGATGGTAGAAAACCGGCTCACCGGAGCGCCGCAGTGGTCTGCCATGGGGTCTTCTGCCAACTATGAAGGACGTACGCTTGGACAGATTTTAGGCGGAGCGGACAAGCAGTACCCGGGCGTTTTGGGAACCGGCGTAGTAAAAATGGCAGGGCTTAACGGCGGCCGGACGGGGCTGACAGAGGCGCAGGCAAAAGCGGCCGGATTTGATGTCATCACGGCATTGGCGGTGACGGATGATAAAGCGCATTATTACCCTGGGGCTTCCTACTTTGTGACAAAGCTCATTGCCGACCGGAATACTCATCGGCTTTTGGGCATGCAGGTGTTCGGGCCGGGCGCGGTGGATAAAATGGTCGATACGGCAGTCGTCGGTATTTCCATGGGAGCGAAGCTGGAAGACTATGAAAACATGGATCTGGCCTATGCGCCGCCGTTTTCCACTGCCATTCACCCGTTTGTCCAGGCGGTCTACATTCTGCTCAACAAGCTGGAAGGACAGCTGGTCAGCATGACGCCGGCGGAATATGCGGCCGGAGCTGCGAAAGGATATCGAGTGATAGACGTCGGCAAGCTGCCCTCCATCCCCGGCGCGACGTTTGTAAATCTGGGAGCAGTGCGCGGAGAAGTGGACGGCTTGGGAAAGGACGAAAAACTGCTTTTGGTCTGCAACCGCGGAAAACGCGCGTATTTTCTCCAAAACCGGCTCCGTCATTACGGCTATACCAATACGGTTGTCTTAGAGGGCGCTACATTCTTCAATGACGTCCGTGTCGAGGGAGTGAAATACACCGTCACGCCGGAGGACATAACCCGGGTCAAGGCGCTGGGCTTTTTGCAGGATAAACGCACGCCGGACTGCTTTAACGGGCGAGTCATCACGCGCAACGGAAAAATTACAGCGGAAGAGAGCCGGTTCATTGCGGAGGCGGCGGAGAAATTCGGCAGCGGGGAAATTACTATGACCTCCCGCTTGACGCTGGAGATCCAGGGGGTTCCCTATGCCAACATTGAACCGCTGCGCGAATATTTGATGCAGGCGGGTCTGGAGACAGGCGGAACGGGTTCCAAGGTACGGCCGGTCGTCTCCTGCAAGGGTACGACGTGCCAATATGGCCTGATTGACACTTTTGCCCTGTCGGAGGAAATTCACGAACGCTTCTACCATGGATATCACGATGTAAAGCTCCCGCATAAATTTAAAATTGCAGTGGGCGGATGTCCCAATAACTGTGTCAAACCGGATCTGAACGATCTTGGGATTATCGGCCAGCGCGTTCCGCTCATTCGAACGGACAAATGCCGCGGCTGTAAGGTATGCCAGGTGGAGAAGGCATGTCCAATCAAAGCGGCCAGCCTGGCGGAAGGAAAAATCGTCATCGATCCGCAGCAGTGCAACCACTGCGGCCGTTGCATCAGCAAATGCCCCTTCGGCGCATTGGAGACGGAGGTTAGCGGATATAAAGTATATATCGGCGGCCGCTGGGGCAAGAAGGTGGCGCAGGGAAGGGCGCTTGACCGGATTTTCACCAGCCGGAAGGAAGTTTTGGACGTGGTCGAAAAGGCCATTCTGCTGTTCCGGGAACAGGGCAATACCGGCGAACGCTTTGCCGATACCATTGCCAGAATCGGGTTTGAGGAGGTTCAGGCCCAGCTTCTGGATGATGCGCTTCTGGAGCGGAAAGAGGAAAATCTCGCTGCGCAGAAACATGTAAAAGGCGGGGCAACCTGCTAAAACGCAGTAAGAAAGGAATTCAGCTTTGAATCATAAGAAAAAACTTGTATATCCCCTCATCGTTTTCTGTCTGTTTCTGTTTGCCGCCTGTGCACCGGGCGGCACAGAGCAGCCGCCTTCCGCTTCCCAGCAGGCGCAGGCGTTTTATACCTTTACCGACGATGCCGGCACGCAGATCACATTGCAGGAAAAACCGGAAAAAGTGGCGGTGCTCTTTTCCTCTTTTGCCGATATCTGGCGCACGGCAGGCGGAGACGTCAGCATTACGGTCGGCGAAAGCGTAGAACGCGGCTTTGCGGAAGAAGGGGTTCTGCTGGTCGACGATGGGGCCGGAAAAACCATCAATCAGGAACTGCTTGTATCGTATGAGCCGGACCTGGTCATCTGCTCCGCCGATATTCAGGCGCAGGCCGAGACGGCAAAGCTTTTAAACGATGCCGGCATTCCGGCGGCTCAATTCCGTGTGGAGTCCTTTGAAGATTATCTTCATATGCTGAAGATTTGTACGGACATTACGGAAAATGCGCAGGCCTATCAAACCTATGGACTGGATGTGGAGGAAGACATTGAAACCCTGCTCTCCGGTCTGGAACAAAAAACAGCGGCGGCAGAGCAGAAGCAAATCCTTTTTGTCCGCGCCGGTTCTCAGTTTAGTTCCACGAAGGCAAAGACGGCGGAAGATAATTTTGTCTGCGTGATGTTAAAGGAGCTTGGAACCTACAACATTGCCGAAAACGCGCCGGTGCTCCTCGACGGGCTCAGCTTTGAAGAGGTTTTAATTTCCGATCCCGACTACATCTTTATTACCACAATGGGGAAGGAAGACGCGGCGAAAGCGTACATGGAAGATCTGTTTCAGGAAGACGGATGGAAAGACCTTACCGCAGTAAAAGAGAAAAACTATTGTTATTTGCCGAAGGATTTGTTTCATTTTAAACCCAATGCACGCTGGGGAGAGGCCTATCAGTATTTAGCCGATTTACTTTATCCGGAAAAGGCAGGGGAGTAATATGTCGAAATGGCAGCCATCTGATTCCAGTCCCTATCGTTTCCGCAGGGGAGCGCTGCTGGTTTTGCTGGCGCTTCTGCTTGCGGGGGTAGTAATTGCCGGGTTAAGCCTGGGCAGCGCCCCGCTGAATCTGCCGCAAATCTGGGGAGGGCTCTGGGGAAAAGAGGGCTTTGAGACGGAAGGGATCATCCTGCGGACTGTCCGCCTGCCCCGCGTAGTGGGAGGCGTCTTTTGCGGGATCGGCCTGTCCGTGTCAGGCGTTTTGCTCCAGGCCGTGACCAATAATTCTCTGACAAGCCCGAATATCATTGGGATCAATGCCGGAGCAGGGTTTTTGGTCATTTTGCTGTCCTGCTTTTTTCCCGCCGCTTACTCGGCTCTGCCCTTTGCCGCCTTTGCCGGTGCATTTTTGACGGCTCTTTTCATCATTACGGTCTCCCACCGTATCAGTTCGTCCAAAATAACGGTTATTTTGGCGGGCATGGCGTGCAACGCCGTCTTAAATGCCGGAATTTCCTTTTTGTCTCTGCTGTTTCCGGACGTGTTTACCTCCTACCGCTATTTTTCGGTGGGCGGCCTGTCCGGCGTCAGTTTGGACCGGATCTGGCTGCCTGCGGTCATTATTCTGCTTTGCCTGGGTGCGGCGCAGGCGCTTTCCGGAAAGATTAATCTGCTGTGCGTAGGCGACAGCATGGCATCTTCGCTGGGAGTACGCGTCAAGCGCCTGCGCATGGCATGCCTGATTCTGGCCAGCGCATCCGCGGCGGGGGTTGTATCGTTTGCGGGCCTTTTGGGATTTGTGGGCCTGATTGTGCCCCATATTGCCCGCCGGATTGTAGGCGGGAACGTGCGCTGGCTGATCCCTGTTTCCGCACTGGGCGGAGCAGTGCTTGTGGTGCTGTCTGATCTTTTGGGGAGGGTGCTGTTTGCACCTACGGAGCTTCCGGTGGGGATTATTCTGTCGCTCATCGGCGCACCGTTTTTCTTTGTGCTTTTGCTGAAAAGGAGGACGGAATTATGATGCTGGAGGTAAACAGAGTTTCGGCGGGCTATCATGGAAAAAAGGTATTAAAGGACATATCCTTTTCCGTTTCACCGCATAAAATGACCGCAGTACTGGGCAAAAACGGCTGCGGAAAGTCAACTTTGGTTTCGTGTATCAATCAGCAGATTGCGGACTATACCGGGCAGATCCGGTTGCAGGACCGCGATCTCAAGGAGATGACGCCGGTAGAACGCGCACGGGCGGTTTCCATATTGCCGCAGCTGCTCCCTGCGCCTTCGGTAACGGTGGGCGAGCTGGTGCGCTTCGGCCGCAGTCCCTATCTCGGCTGGGGAAAGAGGATGTCTGAGCTGGATGAAGAATTGGTTGCGCAGGCCATGGAATTGACGGAAATCACCAGCATGGAACAGAACCTGGTATGCAATCTGTCGGGAGGGGAGCGGCAGAAGGCGTACCTGGCCATGATATTGGCTCAAAACACCCGCCTGATCGTATTGGATGAGCCGACGACGTATATGGATATTGAATACCAGGGAAAGCTGATGAAGCTTTTGACGTATCTCAAAAAGGAAAAGAAAAAAACGCTGTTGGTCGTCATGCACGATTTGTCCCTTGCGCTTCGCTATGCGGATAATATCGTTCTATTGGAGGACGGCTGCGTACGCTTTCAGGGGACGGCGGAGGAGTGCCTTTCTGCGGATGCGCTGGAGCAGGTTTTTCGTGTGCGAAAGCATATGATAGAAGAAAACGGAAAACGGTATGTTGTATTTGATTCGGAGTAGACGCCGCCCTTCGGGCCGGCGTTTTTCCATATTAGAAGCAGAATGGCATTGGACTGGCTGTAATAGCAATTTTATAGATAGGTTGATTATTATTTGGAATAAAAAAATTCCACTTTGCGGGCCGTTATCTCTACAATGGCCCTGGGAAGATTGGTCTTTTCCCAATCCTGGGAGTTAAAATCATTGCAGGTATAGTTGGAAGAGAATACCTTGCAGTTCCCTTCCGAGCCGAAGAGCACAACGCGCTTGTCAAAGGTTGCAAGCCCTTCGACTTTTGTTGGACAGGACAGCCCGCTGTAGACGTCAAAGGTGAGACGGAAGAAGAATTTCAGGTCTACGCTGTAATAGCCCCGGTTAAAGGCCAGCGGTTCAATGTCGGTAAAGACCCAGATAATTTCCGCTTTCCTGACCTTGACGTTGATAGCACAGTTGATGAGCTCCTGGCCGCTTGGGGTAAAGTAAACTCTTACGTCTTCCAGACAGTCTTTGTCCCGGCATTGGTCATAGACCTTATCCGTATGTATGCCGACAGCTTCTTTGATGCCGTTTAAGCTGTTTTCGCTGATGACTTCGTTTGTATTATTGCATGCGCATTCGTCATTGGTAAATCCCTGAGTGGTTCTTACTGCGCGATCAGGCATAAAATATAACCTCCTTTAAAGTTACGGTTTGGTGTAACCTCTGTTACATACTATGCCTGCTTGGATGAATTGTTACATAATTTGCCATTTACAGCTGAAAACCTGGCTCGACCAATTATTTGTTTTTTACGGCGGCTGCTGTTTTCCGTCATTGCTCCGTTTCATTTTACGCATTTTAAGCGCGTCCGGTTTCTGCTCATTCGAATTGACTTTTAAAAGAACCTGTCCGCCGCCGAATTTACACTTGCGGAGGATAGAATAACATATTTTTGAGAGAATTGCGGCCTGATTCTGTTTGACGGTACGGATGAGGAACGCTATAATAGAGACCGTACGTTTGTTTATTACAGAGCGGTACCACAAGACAATCGCATATTGCGGTAATTTTAGAAAAAGGGGAATTAAGAATTGAAGCTTTGCGGTTTACAGAAACTTACTCTCTTGGACTATCCCGGTAAGGTCGCCTGTACGGTTTTTACGGGCGGCTGTAATTTCCGCTGTCCTTTTTGTCACAACGCTGAACTGGTCCTGCCCGGACAGCCCTTGGAACAAATCGGGGCAGGCGATCTGCTCGCTTTTTTGAAAAAACGCAAAGCAGTGCTCGACGGCGTGTGCATCAGCGGGGGAGAACCGTTGCTGCAGCCCGATTTACTCTCCCTTCTGCGGGAGATCAAGGGACTTGGCTACTTCGTCAAGCTGGATACGAACGGCAGTTTTCCCGACCGGCTTCGGGAGCTGGTGCAGGAAAATCTCATTGATTATGTAGCCATGGATATCAAAAATTCTCCTGAGCGTTATGCCGAAACCATTGGAATGGATCAATTTGATATAGCCCCGGTGCAGGACAGTGTCGCTTTTTTGCTGAGCGGAGCGGTTCGCTATGAATTTCGGACAACGGTAGTCCGGCAGTTTCATGATGAAAAAGATTTTATTTCAATCGGAGAATGGATCCGCGGCGCAGAGCAATACTTTTTGCAGGCCTTTCTTGATTCGGGAAATACCATCAAAAGCGGCCTTTCCGGATATGAAAAGAGCGAATTAGAGCGCTTTGCAGCCCTTTTAAAGAAGGACGTTCCGCAAACGGAAATCCGGGGGATATAACTATATATAGTGTACTGTTTAAAATTCTGCACAATATATTGACAAACAAGCCACGGCATTGTATAATAGGTTCACAGCAAAGCAAGTGGCATCTTGGATAACAATTTTTTATTACAATATAAAAATACATAGAAATGAGGGGTTTGGCATGTATGAGGTAGTAAAGCGGGACGGAGCCCGTGCAGAATTCAACATCGCAAAAATCAGCGCCGCGATTACAAAGGCATTTGAAGCACAGGAAAAGCAGTATCATCCCAGCATTATCGATTTGCTGGCATTGAAAGTAACGTCTGATTTTGAACCAAAGATCAAAGATGGCGTGATCGCAGTAGAGGATATCCAGGACAGCGTGGAATCGGTCTTAATTCAGGCAGGCTATGCAGACGTTGCAAAAGCATATATTTTGTACCGCCGGCAGCGGGAAAAAATCCGCAATATGAAGGCCACAATTTTGGACTATAAGGAATTGGTGGACAGCTATGTGAAAGTAACGGACTGGCGCGTCAAGGAAAACTCCACCGTGACTTATTCCGTCGGCGGCCTGATTTTAAGCAACAGCGGCGCAATCACGGCAAACTACTGGCTGTCCGAGGTTTATGACGACGAAATTGCAAATGCACATCGGAATGCGGACATCCATCTTCACGACCTGTCCATGCTGACCGGCTACTGTGCGGGATGGTCGCTCAAGCAGCTTATTCAGGAAGGACTCGGCGGCGTTCCCGGAAAAATCACCTCAAAACCCGCCAGCCATTTGGCAACGCTGTGCAACCAGATGGTAAACTTTTTGGGAATCATGCAGAACGAATGGGCAGGAGCGCAGGCCTTCTCTTCCTTTGATACATACTTAGCTCCCTTTGTAAAGGTGGATAATCTTTCTTACTATGAAGTGAAAAAGTGTATTGAATCCTTTATTTTCGGCGTCAATACGCCAAGCCGCTGGGGAACGCAGGCTCCGTTTTCCAACATTACTCTGGACTGGACTGTTCCGAACGATCTGGCAGAGTTAAACGCCATTGTCGGCGGCAAGGAAATGGACTTTAAGTATAAAGACTGCAAAAAAGAAATGGATATGGTCAACAAAGCCTTCATTGAAATTATGATCGAGGGCGATGCGAACGGGCGCGGTTTCCAATACCCCATCCCGACCTATTCCATTACCAAAGATTTTGACTGGTCGGAAACAGAAAACAACAAACTCCTGTTTGAGATGACGAGCAAATACGGCACCCCCTATTTCTCGAACTATATCAACAGTGATATGGAACCGAGCGATATCCGGAGCATGTGCTGCCGTCTGCGGCTGGATCTGCGGGAACTGCGCAAAAAGTCCGGCGGCTTCTTTGGAAGCGGGGAAAGTACGGGATCGGTCGGCGTTGTCACGATCAATCTCCCGCGGATTGCCTACCTGGCGGAGGATGAAGCAGATTTTTACCGCCGTCTTGACCGGATGATGGACATTTCGGCGCGGTCGCTGAAAATCAAGCGCACGGTTATAACAAAGCTTCTCAATGAAGGGTTGTATCCATACACGAAGCGTTATCTGGGGACGTTTGATAATCACTTTTCGACCATTGGATTGGTTGGAATGAATGAGGCCGGACTCAATGCGAAATGGCTCCGTGCAGATTTAACGCACGAAAAAACGCAGAAGTTTGCCAAGGACGTTTTAAACCATATGCGGGAGCGGCTGTCGGATTATCAGGAGGAATATGGGGATCTCTACAATCTGGAAGCGACCCCGGCGGAATCCACCTCATACCGGCTGGCAAAGCATGATGTAGCGCGGTACCCGGATATTATTACAGCCTCGGAAGAGGGGGGAACACCCTACTATACCAACAGCTCTCACCTGCCGGTTGGTTATACGGAAGATATTTTTGACGCGCTGGACGTTCAGGATGAATTGCAGACGCTTTATACTTCCGGAACAGTGTTCCACGCATTTTTGGGAGAAAAGCTTCCGGATTGGAAAGCGGCGGCCAACCTGGTTCGAAAGATCGCGGAGAATTATACGCTTCCTTACTACACGCTTTCGCCGACGTATTCCATCTGTAAACACCATGGCTATTTGGCAGGCGAACAATATGTCTGCCCCGAATGCGGTGAAAAGACGGAGGTTTACAGCCGGATTACCGGATATTACCGTCCGGTTCAGAACTGGAACGATGGAAAACTGCAGGAATTTAAAGAGCGGAAAGTGTATAACATTGGAACTTCCAAATTGAAAAAAGAGCGGAAAGAGAGCTGCGCCTGCAGCGGAAGGGAAAATCCTGTTGCTGAAGGGGAAAAGCTGTTGTTGTTTACCACCAAAACCTGTCCGAACTGCAAACTGGCTTACGAACTGTTAAACAATGCGCACGTTTCCTATGAAGTGATTGATGCGGAGGAAAACGCCGATCTGGTCAGCGCATACGGCATCCGGCAGGCGCCGACTTTGGTCGTGGTACACGGCGATCAGTTTGAAGCTTATGGAAACCTGTCGAATATCAAAGGATATTTGGAAAAGCTTCGGCTTCTGGCATAACATATGATTCGAACAGGCTGCGCCATACTGTGGCGCAGCCTGTTTGCATGGATTCTCGTTGTTTTGTCAATGCTTTTTAATAGGGTTCTTTTAACAATCTGCAATTTGGAAGATGGGAAATCAGGCCATGCTTTTTAAACCAATCGCCAAAAACCAAACAATTCGAACTGAATAATGATCCCCCGGCGGAGCCGGGGGTATTTCATATGTGGGCAAAGCCCCATATAATCAGCGCCACGTGTCAGGTCATGTTGGTACGATCTGGCAGCCGCAAAAAGTTTGTTACTTGCCGCTCGTAAATGAGCTTTTTAGAAGTTTCCCATTGTCATCTGTTTTCCTCCTTTTGTTGTTCCTTACAGGTGCCAGAGTGTATGCCTATTCTGCAACAAAAGGAGTTTTTTTCTGCCTCATCGGCATAAGCTTTTTTTGAAGCGCTCGCCCTGCGAGTGGTTTTCTTATACAGTAAAAGAGAGATTCCATCTGTTTGGAATCTCTCTTCGTTCCTATTTTTGCTTTTTCAGTGTTTTTTGCACCAGAGATAAAACCCTGTTTTTGACTTCGTTGATAGCTGCGAAATCGCCTTCTGTCCCTTCCGCCTCCTGAATAAAGTATTCCTGGCAGTTGATGAATTCTCCCATATCAGAAGGCTTTCGGTAGGTTCCATCCTGCTCCAGAATGCGTGCTTTGGTGTTGTCGCTTTTCATGATTTGCATCATATGCAAAATACGGTGGCGGATTGCAGGGTCATAGACGGGGCACGCAATTTCGACGCGCCGGTTGGTATTGCGTGTCATCATATCTGCCGATGAGATATACATGCGCATAGAGTCGCCGGTTCCAAAGCAGTATACCCGCGAGTGTTCCAGGAAGCGCCCTACGATGCTTCGGACGGTAATGTTGTCGGTTTTTCCCGGAATTCCGGGAAGCAGGCAGCAAATTCCCCGGACGATCAGCTCAATCTTAACCCCTGCTTGTGATGCAAGCGCCAGATGATCGATTACTTCACGGTCGGACAGGGAGTTGAGCTTCATAAAAATGTATGCCTCCGCCCCATAAGTCGCTTTTACTATCTCCTGTTCAATCAGAGACAGGATTCCTTTTTTCAATCCAGCTGGAGCAACCAAAAGTTCCTTGTATTCTCCCTCTAGATTGGAGATTGCCATATTATTGAAAAAAGCCGCGGCGTCGCGTCCAATTCCATTGTGAGCCGTCATAAGGCTATAGTCCGTATAAAGCTGGGCCGTTTTTTCATTGTAGTTTCCAGTGCCGATTTGTGTAATATAACTGATCTTATTTTTTTCCTTGCGCGTAATCAAACAGATTTTGGAATGCACTTTAAAACCGTCCAATCCATAGATTACCGTACAGCCGGCTTCTTCAAGCATTTCGGCCCAGTTAATATTGTTTTCCTCATCAAAACGGGCCCGAAGCTCAATCAGGACCGTTACCTCTTTCCCGCGTTCTGCAGCGGCATTTAAGTACTCGACCAGTCTGGATTTATTCGCCAGCCGATAAATTGTGATTTTAATCGACATGACAGATGGATCATAGGCCGCCTCTTTGACTAAGCGGAGAAAGAGGTCCATGGACTGGTAAGGATAGCTCAAAAGGCAATCGTGCTTTGAGATAAACTTGATGATGCTCTCATCCTTTTTATACCTTGTTTCAGGCGTTGGCTGAAACGGCGGATAGCATAAAATTCGCTTTTGCGCCTGGGAAAACTGATCCACCAGCGAATAGACATAGCTCATCACCAGTGGGGAATTGCATAGATAGACCTGTTCTGCTTCCAGTCCCAATTTGTCGCATAGATAGCCGGCAAGATGTTCAGCCACTTTTGGTCCGTTTTTCATTTCCAAACGAACTGGCGCTAAACGCGCCCGCTTTTTGAGGATTTTTTTCATATAATAGAGGTAATCGTCATATCCTTCGTCATTGGGACTGATATCGGCATTTCGCGTGACGGATAAAACCGATTTCGTCTGAATTTGATAGATGGTAAAGACGTTTTGTGAAAATTCCTCTACGACTTTTTCCAGCAGTATATAGCGGATTTTCGGCCCGCGTAAATGGATTATCTTGGGTAGAGAGGGGGGAATGGGAATCATACCGAAGATATCCTCATTGTTTTCTCCCTTCAAAAATGCGGCCACGTAGAGAGCTTTGTTGGTCAAATGGGGAAAAGGGTGGTGGCGGTCAATAATTTGAGGAGACAAGACGGGGAGGATAATATCATTGAAATAATCCTGTACGTATTCATACTCCTCTTCGGTCAGCTCGCTGATCTCCAGATTTTCAATTTCATTTGCGCGAAGCTCCTGTTCAATCGCAGAAAAAACTTGATCCCGTTTTTCATACAAAGGGCGGACAGCCTGAAAAATCGTGTGGAGCTGCTGCAGGGGATCCATTCCGGATTTATTATCGATCGGCGGTTCCGGCATTAAAGCAAGATCCGTTAGACTGCCAACCCGAACCATAAAAAATTCATCCAAATTGCTCGTAAAAATTGCCGCAAATTTTAAACGTTCATATAAGGGAACCTGGGGATCTGCCGCCTCTTCCAAGACGCGTTCGTTGAATTTCAGCCACGATAGCTCCCGATTCTGTGTAAAACTGTTATCAAAGCTGTAGTGCTCCATCATGTTCCTTTAACACCTTTCCATAAATATATCCCTCGCGCACGCCGTGTCCGCTGACATAGACCTCTTCGGATCCAAAACGGTTAATCACGGCATTTAAGATTAAAAGTCCGGTTGTAATGGTATGGATCCGCTCCGGTACAATTTTGACAATCGTCTTTGCCATTCCAATTTCATCTTTAGCAATGCGTTTGAGGATTTTCCGAATATGGTCCGTGTCCATTTCCCGGTTGACCGTGGGTTCGTCAAACAGACGGTTGTTGAGCTTTAAGGCCGCACGAAGTGTACCTCCAACTCCGCAGAGAACCGGCAGTTTGGGAGAAGGCAGATCGTCAATATTCGAAATTTCCTCCTCGATCCGTTTTTTAATCTTTTCCCGTTCTTCCGCATTGGGAATCAAACGTTTCACATACTGAGAATAAAGGTTCAGCGAACCAATCGGAATGCAGGCCGCTTTTACAATTTTAGCGTTCTCATAGATTACGATCTCAGTACTTCCGCCGCCAATGTCAACCATGACGCCGTCCTTAACGTCTGCTTCATGAAATACCCCAATAAAGTCCAGCCTCGCTTCTTCTTCACCAGAGAGAACTTCAACCTGAAATCCGGTCTGTTCCCGGATGATCCGGACAACGGTTTCCGTGTTGGTAATATTCCGCAGCGAAGCCGTCGCAAAAACATACAGCCCATCCAGCGAAAAATTTGATATAATTTCCAGAAAATTCAGCAGTGCCGTGCATGCCACCTGTATCCCAGTCTGCGATAGTCTTCCATTTTTGATATAGCTTGCAAGTTCTGCCATTTCTTTGCGGTCAATAATGCGCTTGAGCGTACCATCCTCATAATGATAAATACACAGACGAATGGTATTAGAGCCCATATCAATGATTCCATAATTCATAAAACTTCCTCTTTTCAAAAGTTTTTCAAGTACACTTACTAATTTAGTATACAAAAAAAAACGAAAAAAATATATGATTTTTTCTTAAAATGTTTGTTAAATTGTATCCTTTTGGAAGCCGAGGGCATATTTTGTAAAAAATAGCCATCGGCACAGTCCGTTTGCCAATTGAAAATACCCCTTACATCATTACGAAAGAGAATAAATTGAAGCAGCAAACTCCTTTTCAAAAAGCTATTTCCACATTCGGGTGCAGGCAACGGCCGCATTCCAGCGTCGGAGTTTTTCTTCCCGCAAAGACGCTTCCATTTTGGGGCGGTAAACCGTATCGAGTGTCCAGTGGCGTTTGATGTCCGCTTCATCCTTCCAAAATCCGGCGGCCAGACCCGCAAAATAGGCGGCGCCCAGTGCCGTGGTCTCGCGGATCATCGGCCGGATAATGGCCGTGTCCATGATATCGGCTTCGAACTGCATGATGATATCGCTTACGCTGGCGCCGCCGTCTACCTTGAGTTCCGGGATTTCCAGGCCTGTGTCAAGCTTCATTGCGTCAAGCACATCCTTGCACTGGAATGCAATTGCTTCAAGACTGGCGCGTATGATATGGTTCTTGCTGGTGCCCCGGGTAAGGCCAAAAATGGCACCGCGTGCATCCGAATCCCAATGCGGCGCTCCCAATCCCGTAAATGCCGGAACAATGTAGACGCCGCCGCAGTCGCTGACACGTCCGCCGAAATAGTCAGCGTCTGGTGATTCTTTAAAAAACATCATTTCATCGCGAAGCCACTGCAGCAGCGCGCCGCCGATAAAAACGCTGCCCTCGAGCGCATAATGGATTTTGCCGTCAATCCCGCTTGCGATGGTAGTCAATAATCCGTGGGCACTGCGGCAGGGCTGATCTCCGGTGTTCATCAGCATAAAACAGCCGGTGCCGTATGTATTTTTCACTTCGCCGCGGTGAAAGCAGGTCTGGCCGAATAATGCGGCCTGCTGATCGCCTGCAATGCCGCAGATGGGAATTTCTACCCCGTGAATGTTGGTATAGCCGTAGATTTCGGAGCTGTTGCGAACCTCTGGCAGCATACATGCGGGAATGTCGAGTTCTTTTAGAATCCGTTCGTCCCAGCGGAGGGTATGGATATTGAACATCATCGTTCTGGAAGCATTGGTGTAATCGGTCACATGGACACGCCCGCCCGTTAATTTCCAAACAAGCCAGGAGTCTACCGTTCCAAAAAGAAGCTCGCCCCTCTGTGCGGCCTCGCGTGCTCCCTCGACATGGTCTAATATCCATTTGATCTTAGTTGCAGAAAAGTAAGCGTCTACGATCAAACCTGTGTTCTCCCGAATGTATTCGGCAAATTCTGGGTTTTGTTCTGATATTTCAGCGCAAAATGGTGCGGTCCGGCGGCACTGCCAAACAATGGCATTGTAAATGGGTTTTCCGGTTGCGCGTTCCCATACGATTGTGGTCTCCCGTTGGTTTGTAATTCCAATTCCGGCAATCTCCCTTGGATCGACGCCGGATTTTTCCACTGCTTCGAACAAGGCGGCATACTGAGAGACATAGATATCAATGGCGGATTGCTCCACATATCCTTCCTTGGGGTAGAATTGAGCAAATTCCTTTTGGGATATTGCAGCGATGTTGTGGTCGCGGTCAAATAGGATACAGCGGGAGCTGGTAGTCCCTTGGTCCAGTGCGGCAATGTATTTCAAAGTCAATCCTCCTTCGGTTATTCTATTGGTTTTAGCTGATTCACATTACAGATTTCGTATATTTCTATCATAGCACAGGGGGGGAAAGGGAGTCAATCCGCTTTTCTTTTGTATATGGAAAGAAAAATATAATAGTTCTATTTAAGATTTAGCAGTTAAAATAAAAACTGCTCCTTACCCTAATTCGCAAGGAGCAGTTATCTTTTTCATCGTCACCTGATGGCACCAGAACATTTCAGCAGATAGATCAAACTTCAGCTTTGTGCCTGATCACCCAGCATTTTTTGCAGGCGAATGTCGGTTCCCAGAAATTCCAGCTGTGTGAAATATTCAAAAATCCGCGACGAAAGACGCTGCGAATAAATTTTATTCAGCTCCTGCACCGTCTGATTGGTCGAAATAATGAGACTTTTCCCTCCGCGCAAACGTGTATCGATTAAATTAAACAAAAATGCCGTAGTCGTACGGGAGATAATTTCCGTCCCCAAATCGTCGATAATCAACAGGTCGACGTCATACATGCGGTCAATCCGGGCTTTTGCATTTTCCGCCGGAATCCGCATGAATTTGTAATCCTCATAGAGCGAACAGAGGTCGAACGAAGACTCGTAGATCACCGTGCGTCCGGAGTCGAGTATTTCCTTGGCAATACAGCTGGATAAAAAGGTTTTTCCAATGCCGGGAGGCCCATAAAACAGTAAATTTTCAAATTTTTCCCCAAAGTTTTCCACAAATTCCCTGCACACAGCATAAATGGACCGGATCCGCTCATAGGGAGAGGTACGGTCTACTGGATTCGGGGTTTTGGAGTAATAGGAAAAATCAAAGCTTTCAAAATTCTGCGTTTCAAACAGACGTTCCAGATTGGAAAGATGATACGACTTTGCAATAAGCTTCTGCTTGAGGCAAATACATTGCCGGTTTTCAATGTAACCAGTGTCGCGGCACTGCGGGCATTCGTAATGCAGCTTTAAAACATCGTCCGGATACTGATGTTCACGCAGCAGAGCGGCTTTTTCCTGATTGAGGGAGAGAACCTGCCGTTTGAGCTGTTCTAACACTTCTTCCGCACGGTCCGGCTCAGAGATTACCTTGAGCGACAGGGAATAGCCGATTTCACGCAGTTCACTGTCTATATCGCGTATCCGCGGAAGCGCAGAATAAACTTCCTCGCGGCGGCTGTCCAGCTCTGCCTGTTCCCGCTGCCGAAGCTGTTCGTATTCATTCATAACCTCCCGGTAGATGTTGCTGTCAAATGCCATTGGTTACACTTCCTTTTTGGTGACATAGCTGTTTAGCTTTTGTGCGGCAATTTTGGAAATTTCTTCGTAGTCATAATCGCTGCCGCCATAAACCTGAAATTTTGGATACGGCCTTTTTGCATAAGCAGATTCTTCCGCACGGCTTTGGCGGAAGCTTTCATTACCGCGGCGGGCCTCGTCCGGAGAGGTAATCCCTTTTTCACACCAGGATTTCAAAATGGCATTCATATAGGGAAGCTGTATACGCCCGATCTGCGCGGCGCAGTATTCGCCGGCAAGAGCAACCAGTTCCGGCGATGAATGATATTGGGTCAGCCAGATAGAAAAATACTTTTTTTCATTTTGCGTCAGCGTTTTTTCAATTCCCAAAAGCCGCTTGAGCTCTTCAAAATACGCTTCTTTTTTTCCCAGCTCCATGATATACGCTTCTGCCGCCGCAACAGTCGTTAAGCCCATCTCATGCCAGCTGATGGCGGTCTTTTCAATAAAACTCATTTTCGTGTCTGATATGGACACGCAATATTCCAAAAGCATTAAAATCACATTGACCGGCAGGCCGAGCCAGTCGTAGAAGGAATAGAGCGTTTTGGCATCCGATGGCGAAAGCGGCCGGCCCAAAATCGTTTGAGCAAGCCGGAACATGTCTTTGATTTCCTTGTCCGCCCGTTTCTTTTTTACTGCTGGTTTTCCCACCACTGCATCTTGTTCCGGCTCTTTGGATTCAATTCGGAAACGAAGCGTATAAAGAAGGCTGTCCTGGGAATGGCACGAAGATTCTAAAATTCCCTGCGTATTCCAATATTCGATTGCCAGCAATACATCAGTTGCCAGCATATGTAGCGTCTGCGCGGTTTCCGCTAGACTGATTTCTGCGATTCCATTCCGGTCTGCAAGCGAGAGTGCATAGAGATATACTTTAATAAAATAAGGATTTGCCTCCGGCATGTATTTTTCAATAAATTCGCAGGAAATCCCTACATTGCATTCGTTTTCCGACATCGATTTGCTTCCTTTCTAACCAGCTTAACCATCACAACCCAGATTAATTCTATATTATATCACAGTGAATGGAATTTGTGAACAAGTTTCTAATGTCAATAATTTCTATCCTTCCGGACTGCTTGAAAAAATTCTGACATAAGCTGTTGGCATTCTTTTTCCCGGATCCCGCCGAAAACTGCCGTTTGTTTTTCCACAATTTCAAACATTCCCTGGCAGAAAGCTCCGCCATCCGGATCATATGCCCCAAAATAGAGTGTTCTGATCCGCGCCTGCACAATAGCTCCTGCACACATGGGACAAGGTTCCAGCGTGACATAGAGGTCACATTCCGACAGTCTCCAGGTACCAAGTGCCCGACATGCTTGGTCGATTGCGACGATTTCGGCATGGAGGAGTGCGTTTTGTCTGGCTTCCCGAAGGTTGTGGCCTGATGCAACTATCTTGCCGGCTTTGGCAATAATACAGCCAACTGGAATTTCTCCCTCTGTCAATGCAAGCTGTGCCTCATAAATTGCTTTTTGCATCAGTTTTTCCTGATAAGCCACGTCCATTCTCCTCTCTTCTATGCTGTATAGTGATAGTATAAAGCAAATGCTTCGCTTTTTCAACGAATTCTTTTTGAGAAAGAAATCGAAGGACTCCGCTGTACTGTGACCTCATTTGGATTGATCCGAAATCGAATCACAGCAGCGGAGCCGAAATTAAGAAATGCGGCGGAGAAGTCCGGCAACTTTTTTGGTAGTTTGGATGCTGAAATGAAAGCGTTTCAACAGCAAAATACCCTTTTGTATGGTATATACAATGCCAAAGATTCGATATCCCCATAAAAAAATCGTTTGAAACCGTTTGAGTGTTTGAAACATAAAAAACCTCCTTTTGCATGCTTCATCCTCATTAGTATGAATCGTAGGCAGGCGGTTTTATGTATCTATGAAATCAAATGGCATTCATATCTCCGCAAACGGAAATCGGAACCGGCATAATTGAATTCTTTCTAAACCGGAAATGAGCAAAAAAGAAAAGTTAAAACTGTGCGCACGTCTGCGTACAAAGGGTTTAGGGTATATTTTTTGTTACTCTGCTTCGTTTGCTTCGTAAACTTGATTTATAATAAAAAATTTCCAAATCTCGTGCTATTTGGCTGAGAATGTGGTATAATAAAAACCGTTGCAGGGAGTTATAGAAGATAATGCAATAAATATGGAAGCAAACTGGTTTTTGCTGGTTGCCGTGCGTTCAGAGGTTGTTCTCTTCGGCGCGGAAAAATAAAGTTGGTTTGGGAACTTCTAATGGAGGCGTCGAAAAATGGGAAATCATGAGCATACGGGCTTTATCAGTGAGGGTTTGCACGAATTACTGGAAAATATGGGGCTTAGTCATGAGTGGACGGAGTGCATTGTGCATTTTGCAGTGGACACGATCCAAATTTTTTTCATTTTATTTGTTGTGATGTTTGCGGTCTCGTTTTTGAGGACCTTCTTGGATTTCGAAAAGCTGGAGCGTCGTTTGGCGAAGCTGAAAAGTGTCTGGGGCTTTTTGCTTGCAGCGGGAATGGGAATGCTGTCGCCTTTTTGCAGCTGTACTATTGTTCCAGTTGTAATAGGGCTTTTAAGCATGGGAGTACCGACGGTAATTTGTATCTGTTTTCTGACGGCGGCTTCGCTGATGAATCTGACGGCGCTGATTTCGTTCTACACCATCGCAGGTCCGGCTTATACAGCCTGGTATATCGGAATCTCGATTGCAGTGATTTTGATTGTATGTGTTATTCTATCGGTGTTCGGTCTGAACAACCGGAAATATGTTCTATCTTATGGTTCAAAAGAGGAAAAAGCACATCAGCACCATCATCATGGAGCATGCAGCTGCGGGCATGATCATATTCATTTCGAGGAGCATTCGCTGAAAGGCCGTATCGCGGAGTCGCTTCATGAAGTCGTGCACGTTTTTCGGGACACATGGATTTATATTTTGATCGGGGTTGCGCTGTCCTCAGCAGTAACGGCCTTTGTCCCATTGGATGCGATTGCGGGAGCGATTGATGAGAACAATGCGTTGTCGGTTGTTTTAGCTGGTTTGATCGGCGCGCCCATTCATTCCGATATGTTTACGATCATGCCGCTCATTTTAATTTTGAAAGATATCTCGGCAAGCGTGACATTGACTTTTGTGACAGCGGCAATGGTGATTTCGGTTCCGGAGGTAGTATTGCTGACACGTGCTTTTAAGCCCAGATTTTTGGCAGTATACGGTTCCGTTGTTGTCGTATTATCGATGATCGCTGGATTTGTTGTATATGCCGCAGGGTTTTAAGGGAACGGAGGAAAAACAAAAATGAAAAAAATACCAAAGACAAATGTAATGCGCATTTTAGACGGAGCCAAAATACCCTATCAGTGTTATTCTTATGATGCAAAAGATGGAAAGATTGATGGAATCAGTGTTGCTGAAAAATTGTCAGTAGATCCTTCTATCGTATATAAAACGCTGGTAACATCAGGCGCCAGCGGCGAACACTATGTGTTTGTGCTTGGCGTGGGAGACGAATTGGACTTGAAAAAGGGCGCGGCGGCAGTCAAAGAAAAATCCGTCCATATGGTTCAGGTGGCCGAACTTCTTTCTCTGACCGGGTATATCCGCGGCGGCTGTTCGCCCATTGGAATGAAAAAGCAATTTACAACGACGATTGACTCGTCTGCCTGTGGGAAGGACATCCTGGTCAGTGCGGGGAAGATCGGTGTTCAGGTGCAGATTCGTGCAGAGGAATTAGCCGGGCTCATTGGAGCCAAATTTTCCGACATCATACATGATAATATGGAATGAAATGATCGGAATATCCTTCGGTTTTTGAAATGAAACTTTGCAGTAAACGACATGGTAAAGTGGATTTGGAAAAATTGGCCTAATTGACCGCCGGTACCATTTGTAGTGAGTATGTACAGAAAAGAGTGCCGGTTGAAATCCATATGAAAAATCCCGGTTTTTGTTTTTATTTCTGAACTTTATGATTTTGTGGACAAAATGGGGATTCCAGGCTGAAATGATTGACAGATAAAATCGATTTCTCTATAATGTTATTCATATATTTGCAGTACAAAGGAGGTAAATTAATATGAAATTTATGGGTTTAAATGAAATTCGCGAAAGCTATTTGCGTTTTTTTGAAAGTAAAGGACATCTCCGCCTTCCCAGCTTTCCGCTTGTTCCAATCAATGATAACAGCATTCTGCTGATTAATGCGGGTATGACCCCATTGAAACCATATTTTATGGGACAGGAGGTTCCGCCTTGCAGCCGTGTTACGACCTGTCAGAAGTGTGCCAGAACACCGGATATTGATAATGTTGGAAAAACGGCACGACATGCTACATTTTTCGAAATGCTGGGGAATTTTTCGTTTGGGGACTATTTTAAGCATGAGGCCACGGCATGGGCATGGGAGTTTTTGACCAAAGTTTTGGAAATTCCGGCGGACAAACTATGGATTACGATTTATGAAGACGATGACGAGGCATATGAGATTTGGACAAAAGAAGTTCATATTCCGGCTGAGCGAATCATTCGTATGGGAAAGGAAGATAACTTCTGGGAACATGGAACCGGTCCCTGCGGCCCGTGTTCAGAAATCCATTATGACCGCGGGGAAAGCTATGGCTGCGGGAAACCCGATTGTGCAGTCGGATGTGACTGCGACCGCTATATGGAGGTTTGGAATTTAGTATTTACCCAGTTTAATAAGACTGCCGACGGAAAGTATGAACGGCTGCCCAAGCCGAATATCGATACGGGAATGGGATTAGAGCGGCTTGCCTGTGTCATGCAGGGGGTTGGAAACCTGTTCGAAGTGGATACCATCAAGAACGTTATGGCGAAAGTATGCGAAATCGCGAAGGTTGAATATGGAAAAGAGTATCAAAAGGACGTATCGCTTCGGGTTATCACGGATCATATCCGCGGCACGGTATTTTTAGTAAGCGATGGAGTGCTTCCGTCCAATGAGGGACGGGGTTATGTACTGCGGCGGCTTTTGCGGCGTGCAGCGCGGCATGGCAAGCTTCTAAATATCGAGGGCCCGTTTTTATGTGAAGTAGCACAGACTGTGATAGAAGAATCCAAAAACGCATATCCGGAACTGGTAGAAAAGCAGGATTATATTATGAAGGTAATCCGCATCGAGGAAGAAAATTTTGACCGGACCATCAATCAGGGACTGGAATTGCTCAATGATTATCTTGCACAGGCAGAGCAGCAGGAGAAAAAAGAACTCAGCGGTGCAATGGTATTCAAGCTGTACGATACGTTTGGATTTCCGATTGATTTAACGCGGGAAGTTGCGGAAGAAAAAGGAATTTCGATAGACGAAGACGGATTCGCTGAGCAAATGAAAAAACAAAAGGAAACCTCGCGCGCTTCCCGTGATGACAACACAAAAGAAGCATGGGGAGAAGAGGTATATGCTGCGCTTCCCAAAGAACTGAGAACGGAATTCATCGGTTATGATAAAGATGGCTGCGAAAGTCAGATTCGGGCCTTGATTGAGGACGGAAGACAAGTGACAGAAGCTTCCTGCGGGCAGGAAGTCACAATTATAACCGATAAGACTGTTTTTTATGCTGAAATGGGCGGGCAAGTCGGCGATACGGGTGTAATTGAGACGGAGGCAGCTAAAGTCCTGGTTTTGGATTGTAAAAAGCAGGGTGACCGGTTTTTGCATGTTGGCAAAGTCGTTTCCGGAGAAATCAAGCAGGGGGATACTGCCAAGTTTACGATCGATCAGCAATATCGTGCAGCGATCGAACGCAATCATTCTGCGACGCATTTGATTCAAAAAGCGCTTCGCAACTGCCTGGGCGACCATGTGTATCAGTCCGGATCCTATGTCAGTGCTGATCGGCTTCGGTTTGACTTCACGCATTTTGAAGCCGTGAGTGCAGATGATTTAAGAAAAGTAGAACAGGAAGTCAATCAAATGGTATTGGCGGGTCTTCCAGTCGTCATTCGCAGCATGGATATTGAGGAAGCCAAGAAAAACGGTGCTATGGCATTGTTTGGAGAAAAATACAGTCAAGTAGTACGCACAGTTAAAATGGGTGAGTACAGCTTTGAGCTGTGCGGCGGATGTCATGTAAAGAACACGGCACAGATCGGTTTGGTTAAAATCGTTTCGGAAAGCAGTGTATCTTCCGGTGTACGCCGGATTGAGGCGGTCACTGGTTTGGGTGTTATGGATTATATTTATGAACAGGAAGAACGAATTCACAAAACGGCTGCGGCACTCAAGTCCAATGTGGGTGAAATTGACCAGCGCGCAGCAGCGGTCATGGAAGAGTTAAAAACAGCACAAAAGCAGATTGAAACGCTGAATCAAAAGCTTGCCCGCAATTCTGTTTCCGATCTTGTCGCAGAGGCAAAAGATATCAATGGAATTCGTTTCGTAGCAAAGCGCCTCGACGGAGCGGATGTCAATGTTTTGCGTACGCTGGGAGATCAGCTGAAGGAAAAACTGGGCTGTGCTTATATTTTGCTGGCAGGTGTAAATAATGCAAAAATCACATTTGTTTCTATGGCCACGGAGGATGCAGTGAAACGCGGAATTCACGCGGGGAATCTGGTCAAGGAAGCCGCAAAGATTACCGGGGGCGGCGGCGGCGGAAAACCGGCCTCTGCACAGGCTGGAGGAAATGACGTGAGCAAGCTCGGAGATGCGTTTGCGGCGGTTGAAGCAATGATCCAGGCATTATAATTCGGATATTATATAGAGTAGAAAAAGCGAAACATGGATCACATGTTTCGCTTTTTGCTGCCTTGCCGCCGACGCCCAATTATTTTTGGCCGTTTAAATCCCAGAGCGTGTCGATTTTTCACAGGAGAGGCATGATAAAAATAGAACATCAAAGCGATATACTCTCATTGCAAAAAATAGTCGAAATTTTAAAAAAAAAATTGACAAAGTGATAAACTTATAGTATAATTCTAAAAGTGCTGATAAGTGACGAGATGTGGCTCAGTTTGGTAGAGCGCTGCGTTCGGGACGCAGAGGCCGCAGGTTCAAATCCTGTCATCTCGACCAACGTCGGAGTAGGCTTTGCTTGCTCCGATTTTTTGTGCTTGCACAAAAAATCAGTCGCCCGCGCCGCCGCTCCTCTTCTTTCGTGAAAAGTCACGCTCGCATCGCCTGCTCGTTTGTAACCGCACTCGCAACGGCTCACAATCGCTGCCAACTTTTCACGATATTGCGCCTTCGGCGCAGGCAAAATCCCCTGCCGCTGCTGCGTTTGCGGGCAAGTCCTGTAAGAATACCCGTACCCGTCCGAGTATCCATATGGGTACTCGGTTTTTTATGCGCCTATGGGAAATCCGTACTACGTCACAGCAATCATCATATCTCTTGCGGAGGCTTTTTTAAACGCACCGGCGTGCACATCCCGCCGCTTCTTCTTTCCATAGATAAGTATTTTTTATTTTAGCCCCCACGTTTTGTTAATAGAAACTAGTTTTGTAAGGCGTGCGGCTTCTAAAAAGATGATTTATTTTGCCATAGTATGTATTTTCATGAGTATTTTCTTGATTTATTAATGGTAATACAATATAATATATTAATATAAAATGAACAAACCTGATTTTTTAGTCGGGGATTGGAGGAGAGTATGGGAGATTCAGTTCAAATTATGATTACAATGGCCATTTATATGGTTGTGGTAATCGGAATTGGTGTGATGTTTGCAAAGAAGGCAAACAAAAGTTCTGAAGCCTATTTCCTTGGTGGACGTACCTTGGGCCCTTGGGTTACCGCTATGAGTGCGGAAGCTTCGGATATGTCGGGGTGGCTGCTTATGGGCCTTCCGGGTGTCGCATATTGGTGTGGAATTGCGGATGCGGCATGGACTGCTATTGGCCTTGCAGCGGGAACATACATTAACTGGCTTATCACCTCAAAAAGGCTGCGCCGATACAGCGAAAAGGCGGGCAACGCCATTACATTGCCTGAATTTTTTTCAAATCGTTTCCACGAAAAGAATAAAATTGTGATGACAATTTCTGCTCTTTTTATACTTATATTTTTTACAGTATATGCGGCCAGTTGCCTTGTAACCTGCGGCAAATTGTTTTCCACCTTGTTCGGCTTAAACTATGTTCCAATGATGATTGTGGGGGCCATCTTTGTGCTTGTTTACACGATCATCGGGGGCTTTCTTGCGGAAAGCATTTCAGACTTCATGCAGGCGATCGTTATGATTGTCGCACTTGTTATAATTGTTATAACCGGCACAGCAGCGGCAGGCGGAATGGAAGCTGTAATCGAAAATGCCAAATCCATTCCGGGATTCTTTGAGTTTTTCGGAATCGCCACACCAGTTACCGTGGATGGAGTGCAACAGGTGCTAAACAATGTTCCGCAATTTGGAGACGCCGGAAGCTACAGCTTTCTGAACATTGTTTCTGCTCTGGCATGGGGGCTTGGATATTTTGGTATGCCACAGGTCCTTCTCCGGTTTATGGCCATACGCACCGAGCATGAACTGAAGAGCTCCCGCCGTATAGCAACTGTCTGGGTTGTGATCTCCTTGACGGTAGCCGTGTTTATTGGCGTTATGGGACGCACATTATATCCTGATGCACTAACGACTGCATCCTCGGCGGAAAATATTTTTATCCTGCTTTCTACAAAATTGCTGCCCCCGCTGCTGGCTGGACTTGTCATGGCCGGTATTCTCGCAGCGACAATCAGTTCATCCGACTCGTATCTGCTCATTGCGGCTTCTGCATTTTCTAAAAATATTTACCAGGGTCTTCTGCATCGGAAAGCGACAGATAAACAGGTTTTATGGATTTCTCGTATTACGCTTCTTGCTATTACAGTAATTGCCATTATCATTGCCTTGGATGAAAACAGTGTGATCTTTACTATTGTCAGCTTTGCGTGGGCAGGTTTCGGTGCAACCTTCGGGCCGTTGATGCTCCTGAGTCTGTTCTGGAAACGTATCAACCGTGCTGGTGCTGTTGCTGGTATGATCGGCGGGGGCGGAATGGTATTTATCTGGAAACTACTTATCCGGCCGCTCGGTGGAGCATGGGATATTTATGAACTTTTGCCTGCATTTTTGTTCTCTGTTTTGTGTATTGTGGTGGTTTCCTTGCTGACGGCGCCGCCTTCAGAGAAAATTCAGAAGGAATTCGATGATGTCCGTGCCGGAATATAAAATGCAGCGTATATAGGCTAAAAAGGCATTGATCACCTTGATCAATGCCTTTTTATGGATTGCTTCCTGTTTCAGGATATCTTTTTTATTAAAGCTTCCCATAGTTTAATCTAACAATTTATAGCATTATAGCAAAAAGAAAAAATTAAATTAAAATTTCCAACCTTTCTTCTATTCCGGTGTCTATATAGGTGAAAACTTTCAAGGAGATCAAACAGATGAAACGTGAACATGCCGAGAGAATCACAACTGAATACTTGAAACCCATATACGGTTTTGCACTGAAACGATGCGCTAATTTGCAGGATGCAGAGGATCTGACACAGGATATTGTCTTACGTGCGTTCCGTACGATGCTTGTTAGGGATGATTTGGATTCGCCTAAAAAATTCATTTGGACGATAGCACACAACGTTTTGGCCAATTACTATCGTGACAGGACAAAAACGACGCTCGGTGTTCCGATTGATGAACTTGCGGAGTTATTGCCGTCCCAAGATGACACGTCTGCAGAAAGCGTTGTAAATGAATCGATCGACCGTTTGCACCGTGAGATAGCCTATTTATCCAAAATGCAACGTCGCATTGTGATTGCCTACTATTTTGAAAATAAAAAGCAAGAAGTAATCGCAGAAGAACTCGATATTCCTCTCGGCACAGTCAAGTGGCATTTGTTTGAAGCAAAAAAAGATTTGAAGAGAGGTATGGATACTATGAGACAGACAGGTGAACTCAAATTCAATCCAATCAAATTTGAACTGTGCGGAACCAATGGCTCTCCGGGAACAAAGGGCGCAAACCATAACTTCTTCCGAAGTGCTTTATCGCAAAATATTGTCTATGCTGTTTGGAAAGAGGATAAAACGATCAACGAAATTGCCGACTGCCTTGGCGTTTCCCCTGTATATGTAGAAAGCGAAGCAGAGTATCTTTCCGAATATGGATTTCTCACCGAGAACAAAGGCAAATATCGCTGCAATATTTTGCTTGATGATCCAACAAATGAACTGATTTCGCTGCATGATGAAATGTATCAGCAAGCAGCAAAGCTCTTTGCAAATGAATTAATGCAAGAGTTGACTAACAGCGGGATTTTAAAGGATGAACGCATTATTTGCGGACAGACAGATCAACCGATTTCGCTGACCGAATCCCCAAGAGCAGATGACAATTTTATCCTTTGGTCACTCGTGCCGTATATTGCCGCACTCAGCGGGGAGAGTCTGATGGAAAAAAGCATTTCCTTTGAGGAGGCGGCAACTGTCCGCCCGGATGGAGGACAGAATATATGTTATGCTTCTGTTATCAGCTCCGGCGTTAAAAAGCCTATGTATTTTGATAGTATGAAACAGTGGAGTGGCCCCTGCTGGAATAGGAACGAGGATTATATTTTATGGCAGATCGACTCCGAATGGTCAGACAGACGGGTTGATGACAGCTATATTTCAAAAGCAAATCGTATTCTATCTATTTTATCAAAGTTAGATGGTTCGGTAAGTGATGAAAGTTATGCCTTTCTTGAGGAAACGGGAATCATGAGAACAAGAATGAACATCGATGGCAATAAGAGATGGTATAAATCCGTTTCTCAAGCTGTATGGCTTGAAAATACTGACATTAAAAATGAGCTCATTGCGATCGGTGACCACATTAAAGAAAAATATTGGCATGAATTTGAGACACTGGAAGAACCTTTTGTGAAAGCAGTGCTTGATGAAACGCCGAAGCATCTTCACAAAATGCAGAAATACGGATTGCAATACACCTTCTTTTCCGACGGTTGGTTTATTCTTCATTGTATGAAGGAGCTTGTAAATAACGGAAAACTAAAACTTCCGACAGAGGCGCAGAAAAAATCACTCACAACAATAATTGTTCCAAATGTTTAAGAAAGGCTCTGTGAGAGTTCAAGTCCCTTTAAAAAATGGCAGAAGCTTCTTTTTATCTCACCTTTACACATGAAAACCCGCTGGAATCAACGTTCCGGCGGGTTCCGTTTTTGCTCTAAGACTTCCTGGATGATTTGCTTTATTTGTTTATTGTTGATCTGCTCCTCAAAAGAAATGGTATAACCATCCTGCGCAAGGGTTTCAAAAAAGAGGCGGGCGCATTCTATTTTAGCAGCTTCCGTGCCTTGAAGCTCTCCCTTGTTTTCGACGTCTTTCGTCTCGACGACAAGGTTCACTACCATTTCGCTGGAGGCTTTTTTGACAACGTACATAAAATCGGGGCTGTACATTTCCCCGGTAGTTGTGGGGATTGCAATGCTGCCCCGCGGGATCTTTCCATATACGACGACCTCTTTAATATCTGCGGTGAGATTGTTCTGCTCCAGCGGAGAGTCATAGGTATAGGAATCGTATAGGTACTTTTCGCTCGGCGTGCCGGGCATTAATTTTGTTCCAATCCGCCCCTGTGAAATTTCGGGACGAGGCGTACCGTCCGAATAGGTAAGCGCGGTAGCTTTGGTAATTGCGCTGCTTTTTACATAGCGAATGCGGGATAGCAGCGCACGGGTTTTCCAGGCCTGAAACGCTGCACAGAAAGCGCTGACAGAGTTTTCGTTGAAATACCGCGCATCCACATTACCGTGTTTTTTCGCATATGCACACAGGGCCTGATGCAATATTGTAATCGGCAGATTGGTAATACGCATAATCCGCTTGAGAAATACATTGTACGCAATCGGCCTCATGATTGTGTACTGCACACCGGTTCCACGGGTGACTGCCATTTGATCTCCGTCATTTGTCACAATGTCCCGCGTACTGCTCATTACGACATCGGTAAAGATTTTAGAGTTCTCAAACAGCGATAATACAACCGACTCTAATTCTTCATTTATGTCTGTGGCATAATACAGCAGATAACGCTGATTTAGACTCTCCCAAAGAGGACGGATTTCTTCGTACACTCCTTTGCGGATTCGAATCGGCTTTGGCTTGTTCCGGTTGCGGTCACGCACCTTGCCGGCAGAAATTCCTGCAGCAAATCCTGGATATTCTGCAAAAAATAAATCCCGGCTTTCCGGCTTAATGTTCATATGCCGGTCAATATAGTGCTTATCATACAGAAGATCAAATAATTCGTCCGAAGTCAAACCCATTTGAGCTGCAACCTGGATCAGGCGTTCTTCGCTGATTGCAGAAGCCAGCGGGACCTCTCCGTTGATTTGTTCGACCAGGCGTTTGGCAAAATCAGCTTCAGTAAAGTCGACAATGTAATTAAGCTGAAATTCCTCATTGGAAACGCGGTTTCCGTTTTCATCCACGGGCAAACGCAGGCCGCGTCCAACTTCCTGCAGTTTGCTGTTTTCGCTTCCGCTGGATCGGAGTTTTGCAATGGTAAAGACGTTTGGATTGTCCCATCCTTCTTTCAGCGTCCACTTGGAAAACAGAAAGCGAAGCGTATAATAGCTCCCATCCTCGTTGCGAAATGAGAGCAGTTTCTTTTTGCCGTGCAGAATAATGTCGACTTCTTTGGCAATATTTTCATCGGAATCGCTGTTATCCTGAGAAAAATATCCGGCATGGCAGGCCGAAAGATCAGCCAGGCTCGCTTCCAGATAAGCGCGGTATTCCACCTCATGTTCATTGAGCGAAGCCAAAACCAATTCAATTCGTTCTTTGAGCAGCTGTTCAAATTTCATGCGCAGGTATGGCAGCTTCCCATTTTCATCAGCACGGTAAGAGGTAATATCTTCAATAAAAAACAGTGCCAGCGTCTTTATTTTAAACATCCGATTGCAGAAATTTTCCCGCTCTGTCTCAAAATGACGATCCAACGCAAGACGCAGCATTTGCTCCTGATAGGACGTCATATAGATGTCAACATCCAGTTCCTCTCCTGTGGTTTTGACTACGCCGTTGGAAAATTCCACAGTAGAGGAAGCAATGGCATAAACAGAAATTCCTTCCAAGGCCTTGCTGATCATCGATAAGGAATCCCCTGTTTTCAGTTTGTATAATTTTGTTGCTTCATCGCGTTTTTTATACTGCAGGGTAACGGAGTCTTTGCTGGCGATGGACATGATTTTGATCTTTTCCTCACGCTTTGAGACCGGCTCAAAATGCTCTTTTGCCACTCCCTTAATCAAGCCCTGGTTAAAGGATTCACAGGCGTTGAGGTCGTAGAGTAAATTCTGATAATCTTTTACTGTTACTTTGTTTTTCCCCCGGCCATTGGTTATCTCGGGAAAAGTAGCGCCGAAGCGGATCAGGCACTGCGGACGGATTTCTTCCATAATTGCCTTGAATGCCTTTTGCTCGCGGGAGAAGCGATGAGGCTCGTCGATGATGACGATGGGATAAGTAGCTCTGAGTGCGTCTAAAGGGCGGTAAAACCCTTCGATCCCATACCCGTAGTCATCCCGGGTAAGTAGTTTTGCACTGGTCAAAAGCTGCATATTAAACAGCAGGACATGGATTTTTCTGGTGTTTTGACAGGAGCCCTTTACAAAGTTGCTTACGGCGCCTGGAAAATATGCCCGTCCCTTTTTCTTGTTTTTCGGCGGTTCCAGGACATTGACTTCCAGCTCCGTTCCATAGCCGCAGCCATCTGAAAAATGCCGGCGGACGTATTCATCTTGAAGAAACTGCGCCGTTCCCGCTTTAATGGCAAGAGAAGGGGTGACAATGATAAATTTGTTCATTCCAAAGCGCCGGTTCAGTTCAAAAATAGTTTTGGTATATACGTAGGTTTTTCCAGTGCCGGTTTCCATTTTAATATCCAGATTCAGACAATTTCCAATGGGAGCATTGCTCTGATAGGACAAAGGAAGGGGAGCCTGAATCCGGTGAATGTTAACGGGTAGCCTTGGATCGGTCAAAGATATTCTGGGGTTTTCAAAATATAGTTTTGGCGCAGAAATCTGAACGCCTTCCAAGGCCGCACAAATTGCGTCTACGGCCTTTTGCTGATGAGGGAGGTTTTGCTGCAAGAGTATTTCCATGGTCATCTTCTCCATTAATATCGAATATCAAAGTTAATGCGCAGATTTTTCTCTGTATCTTTTAGCCGCTTCAAATTGATTTGCAAAGCTTCCAGCTGTGTCCAGGTAAAACTGTAGCCAAACAGCACAACATTTTCCGGATTGAAGCATGCGTCCGTTTCATATCTTGTTATGATCGCTTCGATCGCCTTGTCGGATAGTTCCGGATCAGTCAAATACAAATGTTTTTTCATCCAATAGGCCCGATATCCGGCAAAATTCATTTCCTCAGCCGAAGCAGTAAACCCATATCCGTCCCGAACCAGCCATGTCGTTAAAACGGCTGATGTTCCGAATTCCTCTAAGACAGAGCTGTTACCGGATATGGCGCTGTCCTCTATGGAAAAACTCTCCAGCCTGTCCAGCGTACCGCTTGACGGCTCCGACAAGATATAGTGGCGGAATCCCAAATCGGCACCGGTTTGCGGATTCTCTTCCCGGATTTTTTGTGAAGCGCGGATGATCCGCTCCATTCCGATTTGATCCAAGGTATGAGGCCTGTTGTGTTTATCTAACAGCTCAACAATGGGAAGCCACTTTTCTTTCTCGCTTTTGGAAGCCGATTCGATCAAGGCGTCGATATCCTCCGGCAGCTGAACCAGAATGAAATGGCAGCTGCAATCGAGACCATAGCGAAGTGTAGATTCGGCAGTTGTTGCAGAACCGGCAAAAAAGTCGAGCACGATATCATCGTTCTTGACGTTTGCCAGTCCAATAATTGCGTCAATTAATTTTGTAGGCTTTGGATTGCTGAAAGCGTTTTTAAATCCAAACAGCTCCGACAGCTCGGCGCTGGCCAACTGATTGTTCCCAAATATCTCGCTGGGCCACCAATTGCAGGCGCATTGTCCCTCTTGCTCCCGCTCAAACTGAAAATATTTTTTTCGCGGCATTCCATCGCCGCCGCGGGGGAATACAATTCGATTGTCCGATAAGAGTTTTCGATAGGTATGTTCGTCTCCCATCCATTCTTCGTCTAACATTACACCGGTGGGAGTGGTAATGGTATACCGGGTTCCCGACTGATCAGAGCCTGATTTCCACGGTTTAGAGGCCCAGGGACCGCGGGGATCATTGTCTGGATTGGAAAATTCTCCTGTCAGCGCCAATTTTCCAACCCCTTTTTCTTTTAAAAACTGGCTGTCTTTGGAGTATACCAGAATGTGTTCAGCCACCAGACCGATTAATTTGGTTCTGTCGTTTGGCTGATTGCTCCGCCGTCTCCAGTGGATATGGCCCTCAAAATTTTCTTCTCCGAATATATCATCGCACAGGAGCTTTAAATTTGCCTGCTCGTTGTCGTCAATCGAGATAAAGATCACACCGTCTTTTTTCAGCAAGTCTTTAGCGAGCAGCAAACGCGGATATAGAAACATCAGCCAGGCAGAATGAGAGGCAGAATCCCGTTTGGTGAAATCCAGGATCCGTTTTGCCTCTGCTTCGCTGACGCTTAATTTTTCCGAGAGTTCCTCTATGGTAAAATGAAAGTGATCGTGATATACAAAGCTATCCGATCCGGTATTATAGGGCGGATCAATATAGATGCACTTGACCTCACCGGTATAGGATTTCAGAAGGTGTTTGAGTGCATCCAAGTTATCCCCGCTGATGTAGATGTTTTCGCTTTTTTTGTTTTCCGGTTTTGCATTATGATCTTCATCCGGTATGATTACAGTGGTAGTATCCAGAGAGGCAAGCAGACGGGCATAATTCTTGCCTAAAAATTTCAACTCGTATCCTTCATTTGTGACGGTTATATTTTTACTCAAACATTCCCGAAACCGCTCTAAATCAAAACTGCCGTCTTTTCGAAAACAGGAAGGGAAATTTTCCCGTAAAACAGCCATTTCCCGGCTGTTGGGTGCTGTCTTTTCATTGGCGGCGATGATATCTTTTATCATTTGTTTATCTCCCAGCTCTGGATATCCGGTTTGGAATCTGCTCTTTCTTGGAAACAGCCGTTTCGCACATCACCTTCTTAGGTGACTGGAAACCGCTGAAGTATACTTCGTCCAAGTCATTATTTGCTTGGATCATTGAACGATAAGGAGCAGTTTTCTCATCCAGTTAATTAAATCTATTATATCATAAAATGGGGGAAGATTCAATGGAGGAGAGAGGGAAGAAAGGGAGAGTTTGTAGGAGAGACATTCCTGCTTATGACCCAAGCAGGGCCGTCTCAAATGCCAAATCGGAAGCAACGGCAGTAAGAGGGAGGGGTAGAAGGATAGGACGAATTAAATCATTGTAACGGAATTAGCAGCAGAGATTAAATCGGTAGAGAAGGAAAAAGAGATTTGCGGATAATATTCGAAAGACACAGCAGCAATTTCTAATTCCTTTCACGTATTTCCTAAGTATTGAACCGTAAGATAGAGGGCCGAACCAAAAAAGCAAAACACGCATGGAACAAAATAAGACCTTTTTGCCGAAAATAATTCAGAAGGCACGAAACGGCAAAAAGTATATTTTGAATTTCGCGCCTTCTGGTTCTATGATTATTCAATTATTTTTCACTGCAAATTTGCAGGGTTAACGAAATGGTGTAACAAAAATAACCCCAACATTCGGCACACAGGAGCAATAATCCGGGAGATTTAATCAATTCGTTTCTGCAAGCAGCTCGTTATAATCGCTCACGATTTGCTTTGAGAGCGAACTTTCGGCACTCAGTTTGCAGTATTCTTCTATCGCAGCAAGGATGCCTTTCTCTTTGATATAATCCTGTATTTTCTGTGCGCTTTCATCGGCCGGCGGCGCAAACAGGAAGGCGGCCGCCGCCGCGGTTAAGATATGCTTTGCTTCGATCCCATGCTTTTTGCAAAGGTTTACGGCCCCGATCAGGCGGTCATTGGGAGAAAGCTTGCGGATGGGATCTTTTCCTACGCGTTCGATCGTATCTTTTAACATAACATTAGTAAAACGATCTAACAAATTATCGCGGCTGCTCTCAATTTCAGATAAAGCAATTCCATGCTCTGCCGACAGTGCCTGAGCCGATTCCGTCATAGCCGCTTTTACATTGGCATAAATATCCGGATCTGCGATTGCTTCATAAATATAAGTATAGCCCTTTAAATAGCCCAAATACGCTGTTGCAGCATGGCCTAAATTATGTAAGAACAGCTTCTTTTGAATATGATATTCAAATGGGGAAGAAGGGATCATCCCCACAATTTCCGGCATATCTCCTTTGATTGCATCCCGGTCGACAGGCAGCTCTTTGAAGGGTTCTGCACAAGCAGTTAAAATATTGCCGTTTTGCATTTCGGGGGATACTGCCGGCACCATCCGGCCAATGGATGCCTCAACCAGACCAATCGTTTGATCAAACAGGTTTTTTTCCTCGTCTGTTAATTCTTCTTTGACCATTTTTTCCAAATATCGATTCGCATCGATCATATTTTCACATATAATGATATTGAGCGGGGTCAGATTACCTTCAGACCACCGTTTGCGGAATCCAGCTACCAGGGGTCCTACAATTCTGGGCAGAATATTGACTCCTACGGCCGTTGCCATTACATCTGCCTGGGCTATCGCTGCTGCTACAGCCTCAATATCAGTGCCATTGACGCCGCTGACGTTGGCTACAGCAATTTCCTGTGTCCCCTGATTGGACACGAGCTTGACAGGATAACCTCCGTCGGAATTCAATTTGTTGATAATGTCCATGTTGACATCGACAAAGGAAGTCCAAAAGCCAGATTCGTAAAACAGCTGACCGATGAATCCTCTGCCGATATTACCGGCTCCATACATAACTGCCTTTTTCATAATGATATCTCCTTACTTGTTTTGTTTGAAACGATCAAAATCAAGTTTCATTTTATCATTATATTTGGTTTTTGTCTATATTTTTGTTACATAATTTTTATAAAATATCAAACCAACAAGAAATTAATATTTTTTAAAATAGTGGAGAATTTTATAAATTTTGTGAATAAATTGTAAAAAAAATACTTTTTTGTTGACTCATATCGTAAATAGTGATAGAATTAGCATGTAAAAAGGTATTTTTTGCAAGAACTGTGTAATTTTTTTATGGGAGGATGTAGAAAAATGAAATCGACAGGAATTGTACGGCAAGTTGATGATTTGGGAAGAGTCGTAATTCCGATTGAGCTCCGCAGAACAATGGGAATCTCGGAAAAAGACTCGATGGAAATCTATGTTGACGGTGATACGATTATTTTGAAGAAGTATGAACCGGCATGTGTATTTTGCGGAAATGCGAAAGATGTTTTCGTATTCAAAGGGAAAAATATCTGTCCGCAATGCATCAAAGAATTGAATTCTTAATTTGAGTTTGATTCATTTTAAGCAGCGCCTATTTGGAAATAGGCGCTGTTTTTATGAAAAAATGATTTCGATCAAAGAAAAAGTGAAATATCATGAGACTCCATATTTCATTTTGGATAGAATGGAATATGGGAGGTATGAAAAATGATTCGAATAAACGACAAAAGCAATCTGCTGGAATTGGACCCATATAATTATTCATTGCAGGATGTAGAGCAGCCGAACTTATTTGCAGACATCTTCTGTTATGATGAAGTGCCGAAAATACCGTTTAACAATCGAAAGGTGCCGGTGTGTATGCCAAAGGAGATTTGGATTACCGATACAACCTTTCGCGACGGACAGGAATCCAGGCCTCCTTATACGGTAAACCAGATATTTGACCTTTATCAGCTTCTCCATCGACTGGGAGGACCGAACGGCATAATTCGACAAACTGAATTTTTTGTATACAGCAAAAAGGATCAAGAGGCATTATACCGCTGTATGGAATTAGGCTATCAATTTCCGGAAGTGACGACTTGGATTCGGGCGAAAAAAGAAGACTATCAGCTGGTCAAGGACATCGGGATCAAAGAATCCGGCGTTTTGGTAAGCTGTTCCGACTATCATATTTTTAAAAAGCTGAACATGACACGGCGCGAGGCTTTGAATCATTATTTGTCCGTCATCCAGGATATGATGGAGTCTGGACTCAGACCACGCTGTCATTTTGAGGATATTACACGTGCTGATTTTTATGGTTTCGTCATACCGTTTGTCAACGAACTGATGAAGCTGTCCGAACAATCTGGGATTCCAATTAAAATTCGGGCCTGCGATACCCTTGGCTACGGCGTGCCGCACAGTGGGGTTGCGCTGCCCCGAAGCGTTCCCGGGATTATCTACGGTTTGCAGCATCATTCAAAGGTTCCCTCGGAACTCATTGAATGGCATGGCCATAATGATTTTTATCATGGAGTTGCCAATGCTACAGCTGCTTGGCTGTATGGGGCTTCGGCTGTCAACTGTTCCTTGCTTGGAATCGGGGAGAGGACCGGAAATGTTCCGCTGGAAGCTATGGTAATGGAATATGCCTCTTACCGGGGGACGTTTGATGGAATGGATCCCACCGTCATTACGGAAATTGCGGAATATTATGAACATGAAATCGGCTATGAGATCCCCCCTATGACTCCGTTTGTGGGAAAAAATTTCAATGTCACCAAAGCGGGCATTCATGCAGACGGTCTTTTAAAAGATGAAGAAATTTATAACATTTTCAATTCCACAAAGCTGTTAAATCGCCCGCCGGCAGTCGCGGTCAGTAACAGTTCTGGTTTAGCGGGAATTGCCTATTGGATCAACCAATATTTCCGGCTTCCCAAGGATAAACAGGTGGCGAAGAACGATCCCCTTGTTCTGGAAATGAAACAATGGGTTGATCAGCAGTATGCGGATGGACGCGAAACCGTGATGAGCGATGGTGAGCTGGAAGAATATGTTCGGTCTAAACGGAAACAGCAGCCGTGAATTGTCCATAAATAATACAAAAAAACGGCGGCCTTTGAGGAGTTTAAAAACCTGAAGGACCGCTGTTGTTCTTTTTATAAGACTTTTAGCACTTTGCCGTCCCATTTCGATCTTTACATGAGAGCTTTTAAGATTTTTTATCGTTGGTGACAATTTCATCTGGACACTTACGGTCCAAAAATGCGCCTTGTATTAATGCTTGCACTTTTTTAGCAGAAACCGTTTCACAAAATTCGGACGCCGGTGCGCCGTCAAGCGATAGAGGCCAAATCCAGCCGCTGTTCCCAGCGTATTGAGCCACAAATCGTCGATATCAGTTCCGCGGGCTACCGGCATTTGACAGAGCTCGATCAAAAGAGAACAGCTGAATCCGATGAGAAGCACCTTTTTCATCGGCATTTTTTCCCACAGCAGGGGGAGGCAGAAACCGATTGGAAGAAATAAAATGATATTGCCTACAAAATTGATAAAAAAGTAACTGATATTGTTCCGCTCAAAATACTCCATCCAAATGTCATAAAACACGACAAAAGGAATCACATTGATCGTTCCGTTTCCCCAGTCATCGATCCGCAGACCATCGGAAGTCCATTCCAGTTTTGGGATTATGGTAACAGATGCAAGGGCGCACAAAAACATAACCCATAACAGAAATACAGCTTCATGACACCGGTTAAAGAGATAAGTTCTTTTTCGTTTTTTCCAAACAATCCACCGAACTAAGCAAAAGACTGGAATTGCGGCGATTGCCGGCAGAAGGATCTGTAGGAAATAATTGAGTAGAATCTTCATCATGATTCCTTTCGTTTAGAAAATGATAATAACCAAAAACGCAGCAGCAACCGCGCAAATCGCTACAACGATCAAAGAGCGTTCCCATAGAGCCAAGATTCCTGCCACAAGGCAGCCGGCAAGGGAAGCGGCTGTATGCCCGGTAGAATAAAAGATTGCCGGAAATGTCATAGCAGTCAGAACCGAGTAGGGGATATAATATAGAAATGCGCGGATAAACCGGTTATTCACCGGGCGTTTTAGAAGGGCAAACGGCAAAAAGCGAATCAAATAGGTGATTGCCATCATAGCCCCCATCGATAGCAGTAATTTCACTGTCCGGTCTCCTCCTTTTTTACACATGTCACTGCCGCTCCGATTGCTGCGCCCAGCACGGCTGTAACAATTACTGCCCACCCCTGAGAAAGGAATTGGAAAACGGGAACATAATAAAACAGGCAGCTGAGCGCCGCTGAAATTACTACTACCAGCAAAACCATTCGGTGGTGTTTTGCCGGCGGAATAATCAAACAGATAAACATTGCGTACAGCGCAATGTTAAGAGCGGATTTCAAATCCTCCGGCAGCAGTCCCGCCGCGACAGCACCCAAAAATGTCCCGAACGTCCATCCAAAGATGGGCAAAAGAATTAAACCGCTCATGTAGGAGAACGTAACGGGCTCTTTCCGCATGGAGGACACGGCAAAAGTCTCATCGGTAATGCCGTAAGCAAAGATCGCTTTTTTCCAAAGCGGTATTTCCGGCTCAAGTTTTTGAGAAAGAGACAACCCCATTAAAAGATAACGGATGTTTATAATAAGTGTGACAAAAATAATTTCAACAACCGATCCGCCTGTCAAAATAAGATTGGTTGCGGCAAACTGACCGGATGATGTAATGTTTGTCAAAGAGATTGCAGTTGTAATTCCGATCGACAAACCGCCTGCTGCGGCAAAGCTTCCATATGTAAAGGATACGGGGAGATATCCCAGCATAATGGGGAATCCATCCCGCAGCCCCGCAATAAATTGATTTTTTTCATGTGTGCTCAAATTTTAGCCTACCCCTTTGTTATGATTCCATGCCTTCCTTTTACTTAAAATCGATTGCAGACGCTATGATGTCTGCAAAAGCCCAGTGCTCCGGTGATACGTCCCGGAAGAGAGTATGGTATTCCTCTATGTCAACCGAATCCGCTGTCCGTCCCGTTGCCGCATTGAGAATCCGTACTGCTTCCGCACGTGTAATGGGCTGATCCGGATAAAAATTTCCATCCGGCATTCCTGCAACCAGCCCATTTTCCTTTGCGTATGCGATCGCGCCGGATGCCCAATGGGAAGAGGGAACATCCGGATAGGGATTGGACGAAGAAGCAGTTATCGTATCATAACGGGTCAGGATTGAAACAAATTCTGCCCGCGTTATCTCCTGATCCGGACGGAACGTCCCGTCCGGAAAACCGGAAATGATACCGCATTGTTCCACAAAACCGACTGCATTTTGATACCACGTTCCTGCTTTGACATCCGGAAAGCTCGACTGGTACGGACTGTTTTCCAGAAACAGCAGTGTCCCGTCTTCCGACACGGTAAGCCGGGCAAAAATTGCCGCAGCTTCTGCTCTGGAGAGATTCTTTTCCGGCATAAAATTTCCACCGCTTCCCTGCATATAAGCCTGATGCAGGGTTTTATCCAGAAAAACCTTTCTGGATTCTTCTGGTGTTTCCGGCTCCTCCCCGGGTTCTTCCGGCATAATGCCTCGATAGTATTCTTGGTATAATTCCAAAAGCTCCGGACTCGAAGCGATATCTCCATAACGATAATGAACTTCCCCGGCCACTTCATCCAGCTGTTCGTTCAGTTCCAGCTGATCCCGAATGGCGCTCGTTCCATACCAGGGATCTGAGGGATCTTGCGCATTCGCTTTGTAATCGGCCATTCCGACATACAAGGCACAATCGGTCCCAGCGGTTACGTCCGCCCACCAATAAACCAAAGTTTCATAGTCGGCGACGGAATATCCAATGTACCAATAAATTTGCGGACAAATGTAATCGATCCATCCCTCCTTCACCCATTTGCGTGTATCGGCATACGATTGAAAATAGGATTCGCGGCCGCTTGTAGCCGATCCCTCCGGCAAACTGCTTTGGTTTGCCCAGATACCGGACGGACTGATCCCAAACGAAAGATCCGACCGCTCCTCGTGAAGAACTTGATCCAGCTGTTTTACGAGCAAGTCAACATTATTTCTCCGAAAATCCCCGATGTTGTCAAATTCGCTTCCATACTTCTCATAGGAAGCCGAATCACCAAAATCTGTGCCGGGATAAAAATAGTCATCCAGATGAATTCCATCTACATCATAATTTCGTACAATTTCCAAAGCCCCATCGACCACCATTTGCCGAACTTCCGGAATGGCCGGATCGAAATAATAATTGCCGTCTGTATATCGAACGACCCACTCCGGATGCAGTTTTGCCGGCGAGCTCTCCGATAAGCTTTCCCATTCGCCCTCTTGTGAACAAGTAATCCGATAAGGATTGATCCAGGCATGCAGTTCCAATCCTCTTTTGTGGGCTTCTGAAACCCAGTAATCCAAAGGATCGAAATCATTTTCCGGTTCCTGCGTCTGAGAACCAGTTAAATAACGGCTCCACGGATAAACAGAGGAGGGATAAAATGCGTCGGCGCTTGGACGTACCTGCAAGAATACTGCCGTCATACCCATCTCCACGCATCCATCCAAAATTCGGTCCGCTTCTTCTTTCAAAGTTTGCTCTGAAACTGTTTGCCTGGAGGGATAGTCTAAATTATAAACCGTCGACACCCAAACTCCTCGAAATGATTTGGAAGCCGTCTGTGCCGAAACATTTTTCGGAAACACTGAAAAGCACAATAGCAGAATAAAAATCCATACAGTAAGCTGATATTTCTTTTTCATAATTTCTCCTCGGATAAACATAGTTAATGGTCACTCTCGTACTTTTTTGTATTATATCAAATCATTGTTAGCTTTTCAACCGGCTTTCTTAACCGCGCTTTCCGAAAATGTAGGAGTACAATACATATTGGACAGATGAAAAAAAGAATGAAGGATAGCGTCTCATGAGGTATAATTAAGTTAGAACACATCAATATACCGAAAGGAGACAGTATCCTTCATGACCAGTATAACACAAGATATGAAGTATCGGCAATCCCTAATGC
>CALYAR010000046.1 GCA_944393585.1 uncultured Clostridia bacterium
TTATACTGGCCATGCGGAAATACATCCTTTCTTGTATGGTTTGGTTTGGTCGCTAAAACTATAACACAGAAAATGTATTTCCGTCTTTTTAATTATTCAGTTGTAACATATGTATTGTAAACCTACAGCGCCGCAGAAAATAAATTGGAAATACCTCTTGCATTGTAAAAACAGGTATGATATAATAACGAGGTTAAAAGCGGTCCGCTGTATCAGAGGAATTTGCATGAACTTCGGTTCGCGGCGATGGAACGAAAGTCTGCTCTGGACAAGAACGCTGAAAGGAAAGGATGGAAAAAATGGATATCATCAAAGAGTTAACTGCATCGCAAATCAGAACAGATTTGCCGGAACTGAAGATCGGTGATACGGTAAAAGTGTATATCAACATTACAGAAGGTTCCAAGTCCCGGATTCAGATGTTTGAAGGCACAATTATTTCGAAAAAGCACGGCGGCATTGCCGAAACCTTTACGGTTCGCAGAGTTTCTTACGGCGTTGGCGTAGAAAAGACGTTTCCTGTCAACTCCCCTTCGATTTCGAAGATTGAAGTAGTAAGAAGCGGACGTGTCAGACGTTCCAAGCTTTACTATCTGCGTGATCGGGTTGGAAAAGCTGCAAAGGTAAAAGAGAAGATTGATTGATCGCATGATAGCGAAAAAAGGGACGAAAAGTCCCTTTTTGTTTAAACAGAAATCCGGATGGGAAAGGATGGGCTGGAATGGAAGAAACACCAAACAAGGATGAAATAACGATTTCAAATGACGGCGCATTGCCGGATCGTGCAGGGAATGGAAAGAAAGTCCCCAGTGTGAAAAGGGAAATTCTCGAGTGGGTTTTTGCCATTCTGGTTGCCGTTGCAGTCACCCTGATTATCAAGTTCTTTGTATTTGATATTGTGCGCGTGGACGGCCACTCAATGGAAAGCACGCTTCAGAATGAAGATAAAATTATATTGTGGAAGCTGGGCTATGAACCGAAGCGGCAGGACATTATCGTTTTGGACTCCAACTATAAGGACCGGGAAGCGGAGCTGGAGCGGAGAAAAGAAGAGGAGGGAATGAGCGGCCTGGAAGCGCTGTGGTTTGAACTGTTTCCGCCGGAGGAATATAAGAACTACCCCTATATCAAGCGTGTGATTGGTTTGCCGGGTGATGAAATTGATATCCGGGACAATCAGGTCTATGTGAACGGAGAATTGCTGGAAGAACCCTATCTGGACGAAGGGATTGCGGTCCTTCCGAATCAGCTTGAAGTACCGGTAACTGTGCCGGAGGGATATATCTTTGTTATGGGGGATAACCGGCCAAAGAGCTTAGACAGCCGTTCAGACGAATTGGGATTTGTACCGCTTGAGGCGGTTGCCGGGAAAGCTGTTTTCCGCATTCTGCCTTTCTCTTCTTTCGGTACCATTCAGTAGGCGGCAGGAGGCAGTTATGGAAATACAATGGTATCCCGGCCATATGGCCAAAACCAGACGTTTGATCTCGGACAATCTCAAAGCGGTGGATCTGGTAGCAGAGCTGTTGGATGCGCGTATTCCTCTTTCCGGTATGAATACGGATTTTGAGGAACTGCTTCAAAATAAGCCGCGCCTGTTTCTGCTCAATAAAAGTGACCTGGCCGATCCGCAAGCAACGCAAAAATGGATGGATTATTTTGCGCAGCAGGGAATTTCCTGCCTTTGCCTCAATTCAGAAAGCGGGGAGGGCGTTCCTAAAGTAGTCCCCAAGATTCGGGAAATTTTAAAAGAGCAGATTGCGCGTCAAAAGCAAAAGGGAATCCAAAAGAACATCCGCGTGATGGCAGTGGGTATTCCCAACGTAGGCAAAAGCTCTTTGATTAACCGCCTGTCCAAACGCGCGGCGGCGAAAGTGGGAGACCGGCCGGGTGTTACCGTGGGCAAGCAGTGGATTAAGATTACTTCGGATTTGGAGCTTTTGGATACGCCGGGAATCCTCGTGCCGAAATTTAAAAACCAGACCATCGCCCTGCACTTAGCCTATACCGGTGCCATTCGTGATGAGATCCTGGATCAGGAAGAAGTGGCGTTTTCCCTGCTGGATTTTTTGCGCGATCGTTATCCAGCCCAAATCTGCCAGCGGTACCGGCTGGAATTGGAAGAGATTCAGCAACGGAAGGGCTATGAAATTCTGGAGCTGATCTGTAAAAAGCGCGGGATGATTGTTTCCGGAGGCGAAGCAGACTATGAGCGCGGAGCAGCAGTTTTGCTCAATGAAGTGCGCGGCGGAAAACTCGGCAGGATTACTTTTGAACTTCCGGATGACGAATTTTTAGACGAAATAAAATAAAGAACGTTCCGTCATACCGATAGATAGATGAAAGAACTTCAAAAACACAACGCTCAATTCGAAGAGGAAAATCTTATCTAAAAAAACAATTGTCCTCTTTTTGTCCCGCTCAAACAGAGATTAGATTCTGGTCGTAAACTACTCCGTTTCCGGCATAACATCAAAACTCTGTGCGGTATTCTCAGGGTCAAAACAAGCACTTCTCCTCTGAACCTGCTCCCCATATCAAGGAAAACCAACAAGTTTTTCCCTGATTCTTCATATTTGTGCGGATTATCATAAACGCTTGGGCGCTTATTAGGTCACCTATGTCCTTGAGCCTGATTATAGTATAAATATCAGCGTTGCACAAGTGTACCGATTGATGGAACAGTTGCAGCTTCCTAAAATGTCTGCCGACAAACCTTCCGGTTCCGCTAAACGTTCTTCTGCTAACGGAGATTACCGCAATCATCTGGTGCAGCCTTTTGCTTGTTCCAAAAATAATCCCAATCGTTCAGCTATTTCTTTTTTGAGCTGGATCCTTTCAGTTTTAACATTCCTTTTCCGGACATTGCAGTCTCTCTGTAACTCCTTGACATAAAAATTCCACCCATGCTGCTTTCTTTTATTCTGCAATGGGAGGGATTTTTTCTTTGTCCGTTTTTACTGGGCTTGTTCACTTAGGGCTGCACATCATGTTGTCCCTGCTTATAATTTTTCCAAAAGCCGGTTATGGCCGCTGAACGCCCGAACCTATTTTTCCCGTTCACGATTCGGAATGGATTCTTATAATAAATAATGCTGTGTAAACAAATCCGGTTTTCCCCGCTTCCGATATTCCCTGGGCGATAAACCATTCGTTTTTCGGAATGCTTCCCGAAACGACTTGCCGTCGTAATAGCCGCATCGTTCCGAAAGCTCAGAAATTGGAATATCCGTTTCCAAAAGCAGCTGACAGGCCAATTCCATTCTCCGCCGGCGCAGGTAAGATGAATAGCTTTCTCCTACCTGCTTCTGAAAAAGACGGCTTAATGCTTCCGGACGCATTTGAAAGCGTGCGGCATACTGCGTCAGAGAATGCTCGGCCGCGGGATTCCGCCGGATTTCTTCTAAAATCCATGATATTTCCACTCCCGGTTTATAGGATATATCGATTTCAATTTTTCGAATGGTTTGTATCATCAAATCAATTAACAGCACTCGTATCAAAGCATAATAGCCGATTTCCTGCCTGTAAAATTCCGATTCAATTCGTTCTATAATGGTTAAAATAGCGCCATTGCTGTCGCGAAAAACTTTCTCGTGCTCCATAATTTGAGGATAGGTATATCCAATTCCCATCATACAGCTATCGAGCAGCATCTGAAACTTCCGGCAGTGGCTGAGCGAAGAATCGATTAAAGAAGGAAGAAAAAGGCAGTTTGTTACCACCAGATTGGAACTGACCACATCATAGCTGTGAACCTCGTCAAAATCCAATAATACAAAGTCGCCTTTTTTTATTCTGCAGCTTTTTCCATTGACAGTATGCTGTGCCCAGCCTTCCCGAATATATGCCAGCTCTAAAAAATTGTGCGAATGAGCTTCGCACGGAAGAGGAACTGTCTGGGTGGAGATAAAAAAATTACTGGACATGTCTAACATATAGCTCAAACAAAATCACCCCTAAAAACACACAAATCCACCGGTATCTTTCCTGCGGTCTTTATTATATACTATCCTTACAGATCATACAAGGAGGAATTGCAGGATGACAAACCGTGAGCGGATTGCCGCAGCGTTGGCTGGCGAGCAAGTCGACCGTCTTCCCATCATTGAGATAGCAACCTGGTGGAATCTTACCATCGACCGCTGGAGAGGGGAAGGACTTCCCGTTCTAACGGAACCGGACGAACTGGAGAAGTATTTGGGCCTGGACCCTCTTCGTCAAATCTGGATTCAAAACCAGAACAAAAATTGCCCCAAGCCAGTTTCGCACGGAGCAGGAATCATCCGCAATGAATCGGATTATGAAGCTCTGCTCGAGGTCCTGTATACGGATGAGTTAATTGATTCGACTCTGGAACGGGCACTGCAATGGAAAGATGGACATGAAAAAGGCGACTATGCAGTCTGGATCACGCTGGAAGGTTTTTTCTGGTTCCCGCGCAAACTGCTTGGAATTGAAAACCATCTGTATGCTTTTTATGACCAGCCGGAATTGATCCATCGGATCAACCGGGATGTAACGGCATATTATCTTCGCTGCCTTGAGAAGCTTTTGCCTTCGCTGCATCCAGAATTTATGACATTTGCAGAAGATATGTCGTATAACCACGGCTCCATGATTTCCGAAGAACTGTTTTTAGAGTTCATGCAGCCCTATTATGAGCAGCTTCTTCCTCTTTTACAGTCTTACGGCGTTCGGGTACTGATTGATTCAGACGGTGATGTCGAGCCCTTGATTCCCTGGTTCCAGCAGGTGGGGATTGAAGGTATCCTGCCGCTTGAACGGCAGGCAGGAGTGGATGTGAACCGCATCCGGTCCCATTACCCGGAATGGATTATGATCGGCGGTTTTGATAAAACGATCATGCATCTTGGCGAAGCGGCAATGCGTTCGGAATTTGAACGGATTCTTCCCGCCATGAAAAGCGGCAGATATATTCCCAGTGTTGACCATCAAACCCCGCCTGATGTATCGTTGGATCAGTACCGCATATACGCGGCACTGCTTCAGGAATATGCAGTAAAAGCTGTAAAATAGCCATATTTTTTATCTACTTTTCTAAATATCTTCCCGTCCTGTGTCTTCAGAGTGAGCATGGAGAAGAATCTGAAAAAGAGTAAATCCGATTTACCTGCAGACGCAGGAATTTAGGGAAGGATATGAGTTGTATTTTTTGTTGTATGTCCATTTGCGTGCATATTATTCAAAGCTTTTTTCACCCAAACGATATCAAAAGCACTGCTAAAATTTTATTTTCATGGAAAAAGGCTTTGGATTTCACAATATAAATCTGATTCGGGAGCGGTTTTTTATATTTTTTGCAATCGGCTCATTTCTGCTGCAAGCAAAATTTTTTTGAAGCGGGTAAAAATATAAAAGCTTTTGGGCCTATCCGGCTAGAATATTCCCGATGTTGAAACTTCCTCCATAGCGGACTCTTTCCCATATCATTTTACTAAAAAATCGGGTCTTAGTTTTACTTACAGTTTCTTTCACAGAAGCATTCCTTTATTGAATTGTACTGAATGACCGGTGATATATTCTTTCTAAATTGGGCGTGTGCGCCGAACATTTTAGAAAGTTATATAAATAAAATTTAAGGAGGACAAATATGCAACATTTAAAAAAAGGATTTGTCATCATATTGACGTTATGCCTGGCTCTCGGTATATTCTCCGGCTGCAGTGAAGAGGCCCAAAACGCCGGCTCCTCTCCTTCCCCCGCTTCCTCCGGCAATGCAGAACAGGAACTCAATGCGGGAAAGGAAAAAGTAAAACTTTCTATGATTTTATGCGGCGCCGGACTCGAAGTTCCGGAAGGAGTTGACTTAAATGATAATGCATGGGTCAACTCTCTGGAAGAATGGGCAAATGTCGACCTGACGATTGATCAGCCTCCCTATGCCGATTACGACCAAAAATTACAGCTTCGGATTTCTGCAAATGATCTTCTGGACATCGTCCATTGTATTGGAACCGCTTTTTCTTCTACTGCACCGCAGGCTGCGCGGGACGGGGCTTTTCTGCCGCTGGGAGAATACTATGAAAACAGCAGAAATGTTAAAAACGTCATCACACAAGACCTGATGGAATGGGCAAAGGAGCCGACTACCGATACATATTACTGCATTCCGATGAGATATGTCGGACTTCCCCGCGGCGAGTGGCTGATTGCCCGCTGGGATCTGGTTTCCAAATACAACAACGGGGAATGGCCGAAAACTACTCCGGAATGGATCGCACTGTTTGAAAAAATTAAAGAAGAAATGCCGGATGCCCTGGTTCTTTCTAATTGCCTCCGCAAAAACGGGTACTGTCTTTCCTACGGCGGACTCGTGATCTATAAATTATTCGGCCTGCCTGCATGGGGCGGGGACCTGCTTTGGGATTATGACAACCAAAGATTTGAAAGTGAATTCATCACACCCGAGCACAAAGCGGCAACCAATGTGATGAGAGACCTGTACGAAAAAGGCGTTTTGGATCCTGAGTTTGCCACTACCGAAAACTGGTACGACAACAAAAAGACGAAAAATGTGGTTGCAGAAGCCAACGAGGCCAACCAAGTTCTATTAACACAAACCGTTTACGACGACTATCCCGAAGGAAATGATCAGATTTGGAGAATGGCCGATCCGCTTACCGAATTTCCTGAGGTCGTCCGCTATCCGGAAGTCGCCTATGGTTCAACTCCTGTCAGCTATGCCGGCCACAGCATGTACATTGCCGCCAGCTGCAAAAATCCGGACCGTGCTTTTGACGTATTGGAGGTAATGGCCTCGGAAGAATTCCGTGATCTGTGCGTCTGGGGGCTGGAAGGATACTCTTACACGATGGAAGGCGAGGAAAAGGTTCCCATTCCGGAAGTAAGCCGTTTAGATGCCAATGACCCTGATGTATTCAAATGGCAGAGAATGTTTCTTACCATTTGGGGCTATCCCTCCAGCAGACCATATGACGAAGCAGTGGCCAAAGAGCTGGATGAAGAATATGCTGCTGCCCAAATTGAATCCACTCAAACCATTGATAAGATTGCTGCCGAAATTCCAATCAGTCCAATCCGTATCCCTGGCTATGTCGCATCGGATGAAGTGAATCGGAAATTCCCGGAAAGTCAGATTGAGATGTCTACGCTTGTATGTAATTACATCATGGGAAAGATGAGCGAAGCGGACTACGATCAGGCGATCGCGGATTGGCAGGAAGAATATGGATTTATTGCCGATGAAAAGACAGAATATATTAATTCCTTTGATAAGGAAGAGGCAAAGGCCCTGGGAATTGCATTGACATTAGACTAACAAATACCCTTTTTTCACAAGCCCGTCCATACCAAAACCGGTATGGACGGGTTTTGATTTCAATTTGCACCAGGGTGGGGCTTGCTTTTACATAAGAACCTGCGCCCGCAGGCACAATTTGGTTCGGTT